>NZ_JABANE010000379.1 GCF_012844305.1 Flammeovirga aprica JL-4 | reverse complement strand
ATAGTACAACTTCCAGAAAGTTATTTACACCATAAGTATAAAATGTTGATTATTTCGGGTTGTAAAAAATTCAGGAATTTTGGTTCTCTTTTAAAAAACAGTCATAACAGCCTTAAGAAATTTAGAGTTACAGAGTTAGATAACTTTGTCACATTCCCTTTTGAAGATTTAGCTCAATGCAAGAATATAGAAGAGTTTGTAATTGATGGTCACTATTGGAAATATATGAACAAGGAAGAAGCATTTGATGTATTTTATAATTATAAACATCTAAAGAAGCTTATTTATCGAGATGCCCCTATTTCAAAACTATTACCAAAAATAGGAGAGTTAAAAGAACTTGAGTATGTTCAAATCAGGAGAAGCTCTATTAAATCATTGCCGAAAGAGTTAAAAGATTTACCATCTTTAGAATCCTTTGAATTAACAGGTTCTTCTGTAGAACTTTTACCAGTAGAAATGTTTGATGTAGACCGAGAGGTAAAAACAGTATTAGATATAGATGGAGGTTGGGATAATATCCCTCATATCGTAAGTGAATCAGATGTAGCAAGAGGATATGAAATCTATGAGAATTGATTTTTAGGGTTGAAGTTTGAATAAAAGGTCCAAGAGTAGGGTGGGAATTACTCTTGGGCT
>NZ_JABANE010000378.1 GCF_012844305.1 Flammeovirga aprica JL-4 | reverse complement strand
CTGCTGTTCCTGATAGGTTCGAGCCAGTAGCTCCTTGTCGTAGCGGATTCGGACAGTCCCAGTGGTGTCCATCATGTAGATAGAGTCTCCCTGCTGGTACATCGTCAGCTGCTTGTTGGTTACCCAAGGGTTAGCCGCGATGATTCCCTTTCTGGCTTCTTCAAGGATGTCTCGGCCCTGCTCCCAGCTCTTAGGGTCATCACTTACCTGTAGGATGTTCTTCGGGATAATACCAATGGTATCACCATCCACGTCGTCACCTTTGAAAGTAACAGTGGATTCCTTGAGGAACTTGTCGGTCTGCTCCATAGCCATATCACTGTTACCTGTGCGGTACTTGACGCTGTCGTACATCTTACGGGCCATTGCGTCAAGACTGGCTGGGATGCGGGATAGCTCTGGGGACTGGGAGTTGTTCTTCAGGGACGCCCACGCCTTGTCGTCCTCGTACTGCATCTCTTTGGTGAGACTGCGTCGGGAACGGTCAGCGTCGATGAGTATCTGTGGGTCAATCCCCTGCTTGTCCATCATGTCCATCGTCAGGAACAAGTCCGCCTTGTCCGGGTACAGTGCAGCGAAGAGGTCCGGGTCAGTGTTACGCATGGTGCGCAGCTTGTTCAACGCCGTGGTGTCATCAGG
>NZ_JABANE010000377.1 GCF_012844305.1 Flammeovirga aprica JL-4 | reverse complement strand
GCTTCGCGCAGGTAATGCGCCGAACGGTCGAGCGCATGGCCGGTCAGGAGTGCGGGCTGCTGACTGAGTCCCATCAGCTCCGGGGCGAGCGTGGCGGCCAGCTCTGTCCCGTGCGCCTGCATAAAGTCATTCAGCCGGTTGCGGATACTGATGCGTTGCACCGCTTCATGGGAGCGGATATAGCGCCCGGCGGCCTGATTTATCTCCCATTTTTTGACATCGATAATGTCGCGCAGTTCCTGCATAATTGCCGGGATACGGTCATCCCCGGCCAGCACCTGTTCCTGATATTCCTGCTCTGCGGCCGCCAGTTCGGCTTTACGGTTCAGCCAGGCGGTTTCGTTCTTCTGACAGGCTTCAAAGGCCTGCTGTAGCGTGAGGGTGGTCATGGTCAGTTCTCCCCTGATTAATGACGGTATGGCGAGCTGTAGCAGCCCTGCACGTTACGGGGTGCCGGGGGTGTGACCGGCTCCGCGACAGGCGGCGCTTTCTCCGCCGGGGGCCGGATAACCTCGTCGATGGCTTCAGTGGTGCGGAACGTCGCCGAGCACTCAATATTGGTGCACTGGTGATAGCGCTGTTTGACGTTCTCCGACAGATAGCGGGAGGTGCGCGCATGCGCCTACTTTTTGCAGAACG
>NZ_JABANE010000376.1 GCF_012844305.1 Flammeovirga aprica JL-4 | reverse complement strand
TTTGCTTATGAAAATAAGCCTGATATACTACACCCTACACTTTCCGAAATCAAGCTTTTCAGGCTTAATTTCGTAGGTAATGCTTGACCTTTTAGGTTAAAAATGAGAGGAGAAGTGATCAATAAAAAAGTTCTCAATGAAAAAAGACTTCACGATTAATCGAAAAGTCCTTCCTAACTTCCATACAGCTAAATGCAAGAGAACCACACCGCCTTTGTTCAACTAGGGCTTAATTTTTGGGTCTGAAGACCAAACTAAGCCCTAATTATTGTCTCATCTGTTATTATTGTCCCGAATTCATAAGAAATAGGTATTGTAAACCTTAAAAAAAAAGATTTATAAAAATTATATAATAAATTGAGTTCGCTCTCAGCTATAACGTTTTCATTAAATGTTAATTCAATAGACGTATTAGAGTATTTCTTATCATAATCTCTCTCATCTTTATATCCTTCGTCACTTAGTCTAGCAAAGTCTAAAGTTACATTTAAATTCCTCAAATATATTTTTATATTATTTTGCTAAGTATATGACAAAAATTGATTGAACAGCATTTCTAGCTGTTCATAAAATCTATTTTGTAGGCATTGAGAAAGTTTCTCTAAGCCATATTTAAATAAACTTTTGGCTTTCCTTCCATGAGAT
>NZ_JABANE010000375.1 GCF_012844305.1 Flammeovirga aprica JL-4 | reverse complement strand
GAGCTGCCGGTTAAGCACTGGGCGATGCGTCACGCGCGCTATCACGTGCTGGTGGTCGACCACAGCAAGTTTGGCAAAGTGCGTCCGGCGCGCATGGGGGCGTTAGCGAAATTTGACGTGATTGCCAGCGATATCTGCCCGGATGATGAGCTGGTCGCGCTGGCGAAGGCGCAGCAGATTTCCCTACTGTATTGAAGCGTCGCTGCCCGCGCCCCGCAGGGCGCGGGCAGGCATCAGGAGAACCAGCTGCCGAACCAGCCGTGCAGTTTCATCAGCACGAAGTCGATCATCCGGCTGAAGAAGCCGCCCTCTTTTACCGACTCCATGACAATCAGCGGACGCTGTTCAATGGTTTTATCATTTAGCTTAAAGTCGATAGTCCCGACCACCTGCCCCTTCTCCAGCGGCGCGGTAAGCTGCGGCTGATTTAAGGTATAGCTGGCTTTCAGGTTTTTCAGCTGGCCCTTCGGCAAAGTGATAGAGCCCGCCTCGCCAGCCCCCAGTTTCGCTTCATTGCTATCGCCAAACCACACGCGCTGGGTAACGAAGGTGGCATCTGGTTTAATCGGCGTCACGGTTTCAAAGAAGCGGAAGCCCCAGGTCAGCAGTTTTTCTGACTCGTTAAAGCGAATGCGGTCGGTTTTGG
>NZ_JABANE010000374.1 GCF_012844305.1 Flammeovirga aprica JL-4 | reverse complement strand
CTCCTCGAACCGTCTAGCTACACTGGCGGAGAAGGAGAGGGAGATACTGGCTGGGAAGGCCACGAAGAAGACGACTACTGAACATGACGAGTGGTGCTCCTGTGAGCACTGCTGTCCAACACTCGAAGCATTCCGCATGAGAATGTATAGAGACTTCAACCGTAAATAGGAGAATCAAAATGTTTAAACTCATCGAAACTTTAGGCCGTCTGGTCATCGCGCTGTCGCACGTGAAGCAGCACTTTATGCAACCGCAGAGGCCGCTAAGGTGGCAGCTAAAGCTCAGAAACTTAAGGAGTTCTTCTAATGACTACCATCAAAGCTAAGTTCCCCGGTAATACCATTCAGCTGTCCGACACCGTTGACCAATGGGGCCGCAAGGTTCACATCAACGTCCGCAACGACAAAGTCACTCTGGTCTACCGCTGGAAGGCAAAGAGTGATAACCGTGCGCACACTCAGCGAGTGACCCTTGACGATGTTCAAGCAGCTCGCTTACTGGCGTCCGTTGCGGTTGCAGCGACTGTGGCTATCGGTGAAGACAAGGTACGTGAAGTCCTCCTGAATAAAGAGGTAGACTCAACGGTGACCCGTCTGGCCGAAGCGTTAGAAGCTAAGTGATAAACTCAAGGTCATTACTATATGTAGT
>NZ_JABANE010000373.1 GCF_012844305.1 Flammeovirga aprica JL-4 | reverse complement strand
ACTATTTTTAAAGACTTAGAGAATGGTTCAGAGAAGACGGTTTTAGGTTTATTGTTGTTTAATGGGTATTTAACACCTACATATAGAAACCAAGAAGGGAGGAAATATTATTATGGTTTGAAGATTCCAAATGAGGAGGTGAAAGTGGTTTACGATCAGATGCTTGAACGTTTGTTGGAACGATCATCAGAGGTAAGTGAAAGTTCAATTTTAACGGCACTTCTAGATCAGGATGCCCTAGAATTTGAAGAAGTACTTTCTCAGTATATGTTAACTTCTTTCAGTTACCATGATATTCAACACAGAGGTGCATTGCCAGAAAAAGTTTATCATGCTTTTATTTTAGGCTTGATGGCACATTTATCTAATAAATTTATCATTAAATCAAACCCAGAAACAGGTTTAGGACGAGCAGATTTAATTATTTATCCTAAAAATATCAATGATCCAAGAGGTTGGGTTTTTGAATTTAAGAAATGGAAAAGGAGTTCTCCTGCATTGAAAGAATTAGCTCAAGAAGCAATGGAACAAATCCATGAATCTAAATACATTACCGTTTTAGAGGAGAATAATAAGACAGAATTAATGTTTGTAGGTGTTGCTTTTGATGGAAAAGAGGTGGCTTGTGTTATTGAAAAGTCATAAAATAC
>NZ_JABANE010000372.1 GCF_012844305.1 Flammeovirga aprica JL-4 | reverse complement strand
CTATAACTTTTGTTTTACGACCCATAATTAGGGTATAAATATAGCTTATATTTTAATTTGTCTCAGTACTTAGTGGAAATAAAAGATCTTTTTCGAAGTTTTTTAAAAGATCTTCTGCATTAGATATTTTCTTCCATATAAGCAAGGTTTTCATAAACTCAGAAGCTTCCAATGTTTTCAAACCTTCCTCAGGTTTGCCATCATTAATAAATTTAACTATATCCACAATATTCCCTAGATACAAGCTTGCCTGCCCAGGACTCAAATCCTCAATTGAGCAATCAGCCCAATCCGCTTTTATTTCTTGAGTTGGATCAACAACTGAAGGGACTGTCTCCTTTTCTTGATCAGTACTTTTAGGGCGAAAGTTTTTAGCATAATTCTCTACAGCAATTTTCACCTTTTCACCAAAAGTCACTGCAACCCCTTTTACTTCCGCTTCAGTAATTCTAATATGATCAAGTGCTATCATCCCTTCAACTCCTTTCTCTACCCATCCTATCACAGAAAAGAAATTTTCCGGTAGCACTCTTAAAACCCCTCTTGTGTATTTAAAATCCTCCCATTGTTTACTGGCGGTTTGCTCGCCGATAACAATTTCATATAAGCGGTCCATGGCCTCTGATTTACCATAACTTTTCATTTGTTGGGCAT
>NZ_JABANE010000371.1 GCF_012844305.1 Flammeovirga aprica JL-4 | reverse complement strand
CCCCTTCCTGAACGTGCTGAAAACGGTTTTTCCGGCTGTGCCGGCAACGCCTCACGGCCACGCAATAAATTGCGTTCCCGTTCACCGTTTTCGGGTGGGAAGAATGCCGGAAACAGGACTTACCCCGGCTGAGTTGCGTGAATTTCCGCGCTATGCACTTGCGCGCATACTCATGCATGCCGTAAAAACAGAGCCTGCGCGTTTCTGGCGGGTTTTCGGGTGGTTTGTTGCCTGTTTTACCGGTTTCCTGCCAGAAACGCCCTGAGGCCGTTTTCGCGGTGCGCGTAAGAAGGGATTATGGTAAATAGGGCGCTATCGCTTACTCCTAAATACACGACTGATTGCTTTTTTTCTCTGAAGTATGAGATTCCTGAGTAGACAGCTACAACAAGTAGCGCAATGGCGATAGCAAGTGAAATCCAGTCCATAAATGCCTGATTAATTTAATAAAAACAGCCTGTTATGATTTCATAAAGATAATGTCATCTTTTTTTAGCATGATACTGTCGTTACTTATTGTGGTGAGATGAAACATAACCGCTGTTTTTGTATGTGTTTGTTAAGGTTTCTAAGATTATTCCTAACCACTGATTTTGTACATATCATCAAAAAAATAAAGAACTAATGCCCTGTGGTGGGTATGTAACAAATGCC
>NZ_JABANE010000370.1 GCF_012844305.1 Flammeovirga aprica JL-4 | reverse complement strand
TAAACCCTCTTACTAAGTAAACCTCCTTCTTGGAATATTACAAGTAATGATTGATATACAAACCTAAGGTTAAGTCGTGGGCTAATGATGAAAGAAAGTATCCCTTTGGAGTTATTAAAAATATAGGTATATGAACTTAGATCGCCCTCAATAATAAAACGTACTTCTGTTACGGTTAACTGATTTACATTAGTGTAAAAGTAACCAAACAACCAGATGTATTATGATCAATTTTGAAGGTTTTGACGATAGAACATTTTATTCAACATTTCAAAAAGAAGAAGATTGTCTTGAATATTTATCGACACTAAAGTGGAGTGATCATTACAAATGTAGGAAATGTGAACATACAAAATATATGAAAGGTAAAAAGTTGCATTCCAGACGTTGTCAAAAGTGTAAGTATGATGAGTCTGTTACGGCTCATACCCTATTTCATAAGCTGAAATTTTCAATTCTAACTGCTTTTGAATTCATATTTAAAGTTAGTTGTGATAAGAAAGGCATGTCCACTTTAACTTTAAGTGAGAAACTGTCCTTGAGTTATCAAAGCTGTTTAAATTTCAGACGTAAAGTGCAATATGCTATGCAAAGTAGTTTACAGCATCCTTTGAAGGGGTATGTTGAAGTAGATGAGTTTGCTGTAGGTGGGTAT
>NZ_JABANE010000037.1 GCF_012844305.1 Flammeovirga aprica JL-4 | reverse complement strand
ACGTTTTTTAGCGTTGTACTCACAAAAAATAAATTAGAATTAACTATAATTTATTTTTGACTTTGTACTTACTTGAAAATTTCAAATTAAATGAAAACTATTCTAATCTTTTTCACCCTTATTGGGATAGCAATAACTTCTTTTGCTCAGGAAAACAATCAAAAATTCATCGACGGGAGTATCACCGTAAACGGGAAAGTCATTGAAGGCTATTTATGGAAAAAAAATGGAAACGCTCCTTGGGACTTTCAGAAAGAAGTCCGCTTCATTACTTATGATGGCTTTAAGAAACTTACAAAAGTAAAATTCAAATATTTCAATAAATACGGTCCTAAAGACTGCGAAGGGTATACATATGAAGGCACTTATTATGAGGCTGTAAAGTATGCCGATATGTCTGCGGCAGGTGCAGGAATGATTGCCAAAAGAATGTTTATGAAACAACATAGCTTAGGAAAAATTACTCTTTATGAGTTTTTTCAGGTACCTCCAAGCATCACAACAGGAAACACTCCACCTCCAAGTAAAACCGGTACTATGGTCTATAGAAAAGGGAAAGAGGGAAAGTTGAAAGCTGTAAAGGACATCGTGATTAAAAAAGAGTTTGCTGACTGTCCGCTTGTACTTGAAAACTATGAAAAAGGTGATTATAACTTTTTTGAAGAAGATGACAGCGGCTTAATCAAAGCGTTATCAAAAACAGCGGCAAACCCTGTGGAAGTCAGAATGCTCGCTATTGCAGATTATAATGAAAACTGCGGTAAAGAGGATATGAAATAAGATCTGTAAATTTTAATGAAGAAATTGTAATTGGGTTTGGAAATTCACCTCACACCTTTTATAATTCATCTTTATTCTCAACTTTTAAATCTTATTTCAATCTAGTGTTATTGATAAAAAGTGCTTGGATACCTAAAAAATCCAAGCACTTTTTATTTTTGGCTTAGTATTCACCCTTCTCAATATCAAATAGTTTCGAAATAAGCAGTAGCACATTTAAAATAGGGATAAGTTGGATTATTATTTTTTAGTCTAATCAAGGCAGAATAGAAGAGCATAGCCATAGTTACGTGATGATATTCTAACGAAGAGTAGGCTAAAAAAGAAAATCCAAAACTTCTGATTTTAATTGTACAACTGCTTAACTCTATGTTTAACTACCCAATATATTGAACATTGTTAATAAAAAATGGTACAGCAGGCAAAACTGCATGAAAAGAAATACCTCTCTATTGCTTACCTTTGTAGCTCAATTTCTCTATACATATGATTATGGAAAACAAGACACTCGTCAGAAAATACAATGTACCAGGTCCAAGATATACAAGTTATCCTACGGTACCTTATTGGGACAATGACCCAACAATAGAAGAATGGAGTAAACATGTTGCTGATGCTTTTGCTGTAAGCAATGCCAAAGATGGTATAAGCTTGTACATTCATCTTCCCTATTGTGAAAAACTTTGTACTTTCTGCGGATGCAACAAAAGAATTACCATCAATCATAGTGTAGAAGATTCATATATAGACGCACTTTTGAAGGAGTGGAAAATGTATATTGATATTTTTGGAGAAGAACGTCCGCGTATCAAAGAAATACATTTAGGTGGAGGTACACCAACATTCTTCAGCCCAGAAAATCTTCAAAAATTAACGAACGGTATTTTTGAATTTGCAGATAAATGCGAAGATGCTGAATTAGGTTTTGAGGCCAACCCTGTCAACACTACTGAAGAGCATTTAAAGGCATTATTTGAAGTAGGATATACACGTTTAAGTTTAGGTATTCAAGACTTTGACCCTATCGTTCAGAAAGCAATAAATAGAGTGCAGTCTTATGAGCAGGTAGAATTTGTTACCAATAAGGCTAGAGAAATTGGATATACTTCTGTCAATTTTGATTTAGTATTTGGTCTTCCTTTCCAGAAACTGGAATGCGTGAAAGACACTATCGCGAAATCAAATGCATTGCGCCCTGACCGAATTGCTTACTATTCTTATGCTCATGTACCTTGGACGGCACCCGGACAAAGAGGTTTTTCAGATGAGGATCTTCCTTCTAATGAGGAGAAAAGAGCTTTATATGAAGTAGGGAAAGAAATGTTTGAAGAAGCAGGATATGTAGAAATTGGGATGGATCACTTTGCATTGCCTACAGATGCATTGGCTATTGCTGCTGATAAGAAAGCACTGCATAGAAACTTTATGGGCTATGCTCCTACTTACACTCAGCTGATGGTGGGCTTAGGTTGTTCTTCAATTTCTGACTCATGGACATCATTCGCTCAGAATATCAAAAAAGTAGAAGATTATAAGGCCACAATTGAGGAAGGAAAATTACCAATTTACAGAGGACATATTCTTTCAGAAGAAGATCTGTTGGTAAGAAAACACATCTTGAATGTGATGTGTCATTTTGAGACAACTTGGGATGAGGAAACAGGTCAGCTTCCGTTATTCAAAACACTGGATGAGAAACTAGAGGAAATGATCAACGATCAATTGGTTGTTTTGAGTGATAATAAATTAGAAGTAACAGAAAAGGGACGTCCTTTTGTTCGAAATATTTGTATGACGCTTGACGCGAGAATGCTTGTAGCAAAACCACAATCGAGAATTTTTTCTTCAACGATATAGGTAAGTGACAGCATGAAAAAAATAGAGGTAAAAGGAGAAATAATATCCCTTTTACCTCTTTTTTTCAAAGATTATTTTTCTTTGCTTTCTTCAACAGCTTTAACAGCTTCATCAACTTGTTTAGCAAGTTTTGCAGCTACCGCTGAGTCAGATACAGCAATAGTAGAATCAACCACAGCAACTTCTGCTTCCACTGGCTTTACTTCTTCTTTTACTGCTTCAACAGCATCATTAGATGCTTCAGCTTCTTCTTTCTTTTGCTCAGCTTGTCCACAAGCCATCATCGAAAAAGAAACGATTCCTGCGATAAATAAATGTTTGATCTGCATAGTAATAATAGTTAAGTTAGATTGAAAAGTTGGATGGGTGTAATTCAAAAAATCACCAATCCATATTGGTTAATAACAATTATTTCACCGATTTTCACAATTACATTCAATGCACAATGTTATGGAATTAGCATTTTTCATTCATTTTTATTTTTACATTTATTTAACAAATTAACAAACAAGCAATGGATTCACTCACACAAGTAGTACTCGGAGCCTCCGTCGGTGAAGCAGTATTAGGAAGGAAAATAGGTATAAAAGCCGCTATTTTTGGGGCTATAGCAGGGACAATTCCTGATTTGGATGTTTTAGCATCTCCTTGGTTTGATGCCGTTGAACGTCTTATGTACCATAGAAGTATAACGCATTCCTTTCTTTTCTTTATTATAGCCTCCCCTATTTTTGGTTATCTGACCCATAAGTTCTTCGGGAAAGAAAAAGATACATTAAAGGATTGGACCCTACTTTATTTTCTAGGCTTTTTGACACACGCCCTGTTAGATACTTGTACTACCTGGGGAACTCAGCTACTCTTCCCTTTCTCTCCCTACGGATTTGCTACTTATACTGTCTTTGTCGTAGATCCTCATTATACGGTGCCATTTATGGTTTTACTCATCATAGCCCTTTGCAAGCCCAAATTGTCTTCCATTAGAAGAAAACTCAACTACTGGGCACTTGGCATCAGTACTTTTTATTTGGTATTAGGATTTGTATTCCAACATCAAGCTAATACAGTTTTCAAGAAAAATATTGCCTCAATGGGTGTAGAATATGAAGATTTCATTACTAAAGCAACTCCTTTAAATATCTGGCTTTGGGCTACTACTTTTAAAACGGAAGAAGGATATTACACGGGTTTTTACTCCATATTTGACAATGACGACAAGGTTAATTTCAGATATTACCCACATCACCATCATCTGCTTGATCAGCTGCCTCCCAATGAAAAAACAGACAAACTCGTTTACATTACAAAAGACTTTTATATCGTAGAGCAAAACGGAAAAGAATTAATGATCAAAGATCTTCGTTTTGGCACTTTCGATGGTTGGAGAGAAAAAGAGCAAGGGAAGTTTGTGTTCACTTATCATATCATTCCTCAAGAAGATGGCAGTTTAAAATACACTGAAACAAATTACAGATTCAAACCTTCTTATGAATACTTAAAAGCGTATGCAGGAAGGATGTTCGGAAAAAAGCAAAACTAAAATAAGCACTCTCTTAAAATATGTTTAGAAAATCTACTAAACATTAGGACAATTTGTCAGTTTAAACCTTTTAGTATAATAGTTGTTTAAACAGAAAAAAACGTGTCAAATTAAATTATACAAAATGAATAGTAGAATTTTAATCTTCCTTGGAGTAGCCTTCGCCTTTTTACTGGCGATTGACTTATATGCTTTTAAGGGAATTCGCTTAATTACGGAAAATAGTAAAACGATATATAAGCAGCTTTCAACCGTACTTTTCTGGCTTGAAAGTGTGGGTATTTATATGGCAATAGGATGGATGGTTTTCAATATGGATAAATTCAGAGATCCTGCTTTTACAAATACCATCTTTACTATCAATGCATTTATCTTAATGTCATTGGCCACAAAATTAGTTTTCAATATTTTCCACGGTGCAGATGATCTAGCTTTTCTAGGCAACAAGCTTGTACATTTCTTTAATAATGGATCCGCTACTGCCACAAACTCTAACGGAACACCTATTTCAAGAACAAAATTTTTAACCTTATTAGGTGCTGGATTAGCCACTGTTCCGCTTGGTGCTTTTGCCTACGGCTTAACAAAAGGACGTTTCAATTTCAGAGTCATCAGAAAATCGCTTTCATACCCAAACCTACCCGATGCATTTGACGGATTGAAGGTGATTCATATTTCAGATATCCACATTGGCAGTTTTCCTAAAGGTCATGAATCTGTAGCCAAAGCAGTTAAGATGATCAATGACCGTAAACCAGATGTCATTTTCTTTACAGGTGATCTTGTAAACAACTACGCTTCTGAAACTGATGGATGGGTAGATGTTTTCAAGCAACTGAAAGCGAAAAAAGGTATGTATTCTATTCTGGGTAATCATGATTATGGTGATTATGTGCAATGGAATTCTTCAGCAGAGAAAAAAGCTAATCTTGATCTGGTAAAACAAAGAAACCGTGATATGGGATTTGATTTATTGCTGAATGAAAATAGAACATTAGAAATTGACGGTGAGAAAATCGGTATTGTTGGCGTGGAAAACTGGGGACTTCGTCCTTTCCCACAACTGGGAGATATCAACAAAGCGAATCAGGGACTGGAAGGTGTACCGTTTAAAATTCTACTTTCCCATGACCCTTCTCACTGGGATGCTCAAGTACTAGAGCATAAAGATATGGACCTTACACTAGCAGGACATACACACGGAATGCAGTTTGGTATTGAAATTCCAGGCTTAAAATGGAGTCCTGTGCAATACAAATATCCTCGCTGGGCGGGCTTGTACGAAAAAGGAAAACAGAAACTTTATGTCAATCGTGGGTTTGGCTATCATGCTTATGCTGGCAGAATTGGTATGGACCCTGAAATCACAGAGATCACACTAAGAAAAGAAGCTACAGTTTAGTTGATTTTCAAACGCTTATAATTAAACCCTTGTTCACAAATTGCAGAGCAAGGGTTTAATTTTTGTTAATAAATACCGAATAACCGCAATTTTCCAGCAGAAATAATCGTCGTCATCCAAAATTGAAAACGCCCCTACTACCTTTGTGCAGTTTGTTATAGCAACTACAAAAATTTCAATTATGGATTCCATTTCGGGAAAAACTAAATATCTATTAGGGGTTCAGCACGTACTCGCTATGTTTGGAGCCACAGTACTTGTTCCTTTTCTCACCGGTCTTAGTCCGGTTTTAGCACTGTTCACAGCAGGTATTGGTACTTTAATCTTTCATCAAGTAACAAAGAAAATTGTCCCTGTATTTTTAGGCTCTTCCTTTGCCTTTATCACTGCCATCAGCATAGTTTTGAAAAATGAAGGACTTGCTTCAGTAAAAGCAGGTATTATTGGTGCCGGCCTCATCTACGTATTGATGTCTTTTGTGATCAAAAAATTTGGTGTAAAAAGAGTACAATCCTTTTTCCCTCCAATAGTGATCGGCCCAACTATCATGGTCATTGGTTTAAGACTGAGCCCGATAGCACTCGAAATGGCAGGATATAATGACGGTAAGTTTGATAATCAAAGTCTTATTATTGCACTTTCTGTAATTACAACCATGGTCATTTCTTCTATGCTGAAGAATTCATTTTTCAAATTGATGCCTATTCTAATTTCTGTTACAGTAGGTTACAGCATTGCCGCACTGATGGGGGTTGTTGATTATACTCCTATTGAAAAAGCCAGCTGGATTGGTTTCTCTTCAGATACTATGGATCAAATATTGACAATTCCTGCATTTACACTCTCTGGCTTTTTTGCCATTGCCCCCATTGCTTTGGTTGTTTTTATTGAACACATCGGCGATATCACTACAAACGGAGCGGTCGTAGGGAAAAACTTCTTCAAAAACCCTGGTATTCATAAAACCATGCTAGGTGACGGTCTTGCAACAATAACTGCAGGTCTTTTGGGAGGTCCTGCAAATACTACTTATGGAGAAAATACGGGTGTGCTTGCAGTCACAAAAGTGTATGATCCAGCAGTTATAAGAATCGCCGCTGTATTTGCCATAGCGTTGAGCTTAATTGGAAAAGTAGGTGCGGTCTTACAAACAATCCCTGTTCCTGTGATGGGAGGCATCTCAATTATCTTATTCGGTATGATCGCCGCTGTTGGGGTAAGGACTTTAATCGCTGCAAAATTGGATTTCGGGCATTCAAGAAACTTGATAATAGCGGCATTAATCTTTGTATTAGGAATTGGAATAAAAGAAGTAGCGATATATGATACAATCTCGGTGTCAGGTCTTACAATTGCTGCACTTATAGGTGTTACTCTCAACAAGTTACTTCCAAAGGATATTTAATTTCTACTTGAAAGTAATGCGAAAATCACAATCAATAGAGCATAATTTATAATAGTCTTAACGAAAACAATAGTTCGTTTAGTTATCCAAAAAGTACAAAGTCGTCATTATATTATACAGTATAATGACGACTTTTTTGTTAAATATCACATTTTTAGCGACTTATATTTATTAATATTTAAATAAATGTAAATTTTTACTTACATTAAAAAGCATACAATATTATCTCTATCCCTCTCTTGCTTAAATAAATATCAATTAACTATGAAATCACTAACTTTAATTATCGCTTTGTTGTTTCTAACAAACCTCGTTGCACAAGCTCAACAAACTTCATACAAAGAGATCACTGTTGATCAATTTGATGATTATGATGCATTTGTTGACTCTCCTCCCCCGCATATTACTGGTAAGGGGATTAAAAGTGATTCTCTCTCCAATTCAAATCTTGTATATGAATACTATGAGGCAGAGAATCAATATTATGCCATAGAAAGCTGGGCTGATTATTATTATTGGTTATCGAAAAAGTATACTTACCTCTTCAACAAGCCAGAAATCTTCGAGCATTTCTATAATATGAAAGACAACGTACAAATGATAAAGTACCTTTCTTTCAATTACTCCGTTTGGCATTTTCCTTCTTCTATCAAAATCAAGCCTCATGAAGAACTAGCTTCTCATGAAAACAGGCTATCCATTTCTTATCATATCATCAAATCTGAAGATGATATTGAGTACATGGAAGATCAGTTAGAACTGAAGAAGGAAAAATACCTTGAAGTCTCTTCGTTAAAGCACTAACGCTTTAATTTCTTCATTGTTCAAACGGATGCGAATCCACTCTTGTGTACGTTGCGTTAACTCTTGGCTCTGTTTTTCTTTTTTCTTGGTTTTTTCATCAAGTTCAAGCAGTAAAACAGGGCTTTTTTCGCTCACTAAACTATCTCCTACCCAAGACTGAATGGTAATATCATTAATAGCGAAACGTTTGACTTGAGGAAACTGAAAATGTAATTCTTTTGAAATCTGATCCAGATGCAATGTATCTTCCTGCTCTTTTGTCAGATTAAAAATTCTTTTCTCCAGCAACTTTATCTTCAAATCTTTATCCTTGATCAGCTCATCATTTTTGGTATAGATATCTTTCAGAAGGTTAACATGAAGGGTATTGCTATACTGGGCAAATTTTTCATCGATATCAAAATCCTGACCATCTTCCTGATGTATTCTTACTTCTGTCTTTATTGTCACAGGAAACATTTCATCTTTGGTTGCCGACAAGCCATATCTTGGTATCATCTCATTTAAGAAAACGATTTGTCCCTCATCAATCTTTTTCCCCATATAATACAAATCAATCACAGACAGAGAATCAGTATAAGAGACCTTACTTGTCAATAGTTCACTCTCATTGAAAGTAGTATTATCCTTAATAAAGGCATCTGCAGAAATTTTAAATCGCGTTTCTTGTATTACTTTAAAAAAGATGACTGCACTAGGACTGACTACAATAATCAAAAAGGCAAATAATATGGATCTATATTTTCTATATCTAGCTCTATCAATAAAAGTCTTCACAGGGAATCTTAAGAACTTCACGACGATGTAAGTGGAGAGCGTGATGAAAACTGAGTTGATAAAAAACAGATAAAAAGCACCAAAAAAGTAGCTGTACATACCCGTAGCTAAACCGTAACCCGCTGTACATAAAGGAGGCATCAGGGCTGTAGCAATGGCAACTCCAGGAATCACATTACTTTTCTCTTTTCTAGAACCGGCAATAATTCCAGAGAAACCACCAAAGAACGCTACAAATACATCCAAAATCGTTGGTTTTGTTCTGGCAAGTAACTCTGACTGTTCAAGGTTTAAAGGGGTTAATGCAAAATACAATGTGGAAGTAGCCAAACTGATAAAAACGGCTATAGCGAGGTTTTTCAATGCTCTTCTCATCATATCCACATCATGAATACCGATCGCCGTACCAATCCCTAAAATTGGTCCCATTAGTGGAGATATAAGCATGGCTCCAATCACCGTTGCTGTGGAATTGGCATTCAAACCAATAGAGGCGATTAAGATGGAGAATATTAAAATCCAAGCGGCATGACCTTTGAAACTGATATCCTTCGTAATTCCTTCAATAGTCGCTTCTGGGTCAGACCCTTCTCGGATACTTAACGTATCAATCGCCAATTTCCTTAAAACATATATAAGGCTTTTCGTATTCTGTTCGCTCATTTTGTACTAGTTTACTAAGCAATGATGCTAGTTTATTTTGAGTAAGTTTTCATTCAAATCAAAAATTTAAGTAATTTTTCAAACAAACATCTTACTTTTTCTTTATTATTTTTCTCAATCCCAAAAATTGATGAAATAATTTCTAAATGCATCGAAAATTTGTTAGATTCTATAGTACTTCTAACCATTAAACTACGCTCACTATGAAAAAAACATACACCAATGAGAATGTTACTGTAATATGGGAACCAGAGAAATGTATTCATTCTGAAAAGTGCTTCAAAAGTCTTCCTAGAGTCTTTAACCCTAAAAGAAAACCATGGGTAGATTTGACACAGTCTACCAGTGAAAAAATCATTGAAACAGTAAGAAACTGCCCTTCTCAAGCTTTGTCTTTAAAAGAAGATAAAAAGGAAGAAGCGGCAATGACAGAAATTCAGGTACTGAAAAATGGGCCTGTTTTAGTAAAAGGTAAAATCAGTCTTGATTGTGATGGAAAAAAAGAAGTTTTAGAGCAAAATCAAATTGCACTTTGCCGATGCGGGGCATCAAATAACAAGCCTTACTGTGACGGTACACATGCTAAAATTAACTTTGAAGCTCCTTAAAAATACAAAACTCATAACATTACGCACTCGTTTAAAATTTAAAGTGAGGTATTAATCCGTTAACACTTGTTTGAGACGGCTTAATATCTTACATTTGTTAGATTGATATGCCTCTGAAAACTTCAACATTTTTATCATCGATTTTGATGTTTTTATGCAGGAAAGGAACTCCTTCTTATTAATAGACTAATTTATAAACCTCATCATGGCCAATATCAAAAGCCTTACATTAGAAAACTTCAGGGTTTTCAAAGAAAGTACAACCTTCAATTTTTCACCTCTGAACGTTCTTACAGGAACAAATAGTAGTGGCAAAAGCTCATTATTCAAAGCTTTATTATTGCTTCAGGATAATGGACTGAAAAATAGACTGGAAGAACTTGATTTCCGAGGTGCTTATCACAACCTTGGTAACATTTCAAAGGCTAGAAATCATGATACAGATGAGAGTAAACCCATTAAGTTTATATTAGAGTTTGCACCACAACCTGGAGTAGCTCCTTTCAAAAGGTTTGAATTAGGTCAAAGAAGTATTTCTATTGCTTACACTGACCTTGAAAAAGTTGAAAGTTTCCAAGATCTGCTTCAAATTCCAAACTGGAAAAACTGGATGTATTTCCTAAGAGGTATCTTGATCAACAGGGCACAGTTTATGATTCGTCATATTCAAAAGCTGACTCGTTCGAAGGAAATTGAAAGTACTGGTACCATTAAAACTCTTCTTCATCAGCTCCTTCACATTGCTTTTGAAGAAAAAATAACGGTCGATAATATTGAAAAGCTGTTTGAAAAAGCAGCTAAAATTAATGATAGGCTGAAAGAGCTTGAAATTCCTATTGATGAGAGTTTCAAAATTCCTAACAACCTCACAGGTTCCTTTTTTGCTGATTTAATTAAAAAGGCTTGGTATGAAGAACACCGAGAGCATGAACTGAGGGGAATAAAGAAATTAAAACACCTTACTGAATCAACAGTTACACCTCTGAGAGATGCTGAGGAAACTCAAGCTCACAATGAAAGGTGGAAACGTGTGATTGAGAAAAATGATATTACTGATGTTGAGGAATTAAGATCTGCTCTAATTTCTTGGCTTGAAATGGATATCCCAATGTCTTCTTTAGTAAGAGATATTTTGAATATCAATTCTAAAGAGATCGTCTATACTTTCAAACCTGTTGGTGTCAATACTACCGAAAGCCTCTTTTTAGAATTACACTACGACAGCAAAGAAGGTAAGCTTTGTCATATTGAACTGGCTTATAGAGAGCGCTTCACCGGGAAGAAAAAATTGATCTACTCTCCATTGAGTAATGGTAGTTTGCACTATGTTGGTTCTGAAAATGGCAACAGCTACTTATTAGCCGCCGGACATAGAGGAGATTATATTAAAACGGATGGTGAAATTCCTGTTTTCACCAGCTTTTTTGACATTCAAAACCTGTATCAATACGGTTCAGGAATGGACTTGAATGCTCCTGCTGAAAAGTATTTTTCGATCAATAGAGATAAACTAAAAAAGGCACTGAGTATTAAAGATGATGCCCTCCTTGATGCTGTAATGGAAGTAGCACATAAAAAATTGATGGTACTTCTCGGCTCTAGGTTAAACTCCTTTATGACCGAACACCAACCTAAAATCAAAAAAATCAATGATTTTAAAAAAGGTGATTTGGTACGTTTACTTGCAGAAAGAAAAGAAGATGGTAAAGGTTACAAAGTGGCTTCATTAGGTTTCTTATTGAGAGACTTGCCTCTTCTAGATCACAATGACCGTAAACTATTGGATCGTAAAGAAGCTTATAATTCTCTAGAAGAACTGGATTACCTTCCTGAACTTCCTCTGACAAGTGAACAATACGCCAAGCTTTTTGAAATCAATGTTGATAAAGTACTTCAAAGTGGCTTTTTGAAAATGCTAGAAGAAGGAGTAAGCGGTATCAAACATATTTTCAAGTCATGTGGTAAGCTTTTCAATTTTGGCCTTTTAGAAGCTCAGAGAGGTAGTACTAAAAGAATCTTACTCCATACAGAAGGTAATGTATTGAGTGATTTGCTTTTTGAATTTGGAAAAAATGCTGATGAAAAAGCGAGGGAGTTTGTAAAGAAATGGATTCAAGATTTTGAAATCGGCCATGATATCCAAATCAACTCTGTAAAAGGTATTGCATCTGATGTGATCATTACCAATAAAAAAGGTCATGCATTGGATCTTGCCGATCTTGGATACGGTATTTCACAACTTCTACCGATTCTACTTAAAATCGCTCTCAATGATCATCGTTCTCTATTGATCGAAGAGCCAGAAACCAACCTGCATCCTCGATTACAATCAAAATTAGCGGACTTAATCATTGATGCTTCACTTCGTTATGAAACAGATTTCTTAATAGAAACGCACTCTGAATATTTAATCAGAAAATTACAATACTGGACAGCGAAACGAAAAATTACGCCGTATCAGTCAAAAATATATTACCTCTATAATCCGGAAAGGGTACCGGAAGGAAAATCTCAAGTAGCTTTGCTTAACATTCTGAAAGATGGAGAACTCGATAATGAGTTTGGAGAAGGCTTCTTTGACGAAGCAGACAATATTGCTATTGAGCTTTTCCACTTAAAACAAATCTAATAACCTGCTACTGAATCAAAACTATGGAACGTATCACAACCTACGCAAATATAAATTCTCTGACAGACTTCTTTCGGAAAAGACCTTCTTTAGAAGATCAACTAGACGATATGGACTGGAGTAAATCTTGGATGGATTTTTACTCTTTTCTTAACAAACAAGCAGACTTAAGACTCGATGTAGATCCTACTCAACTTTCTATGATGAGTAAGACCAATCCTTACATCAAGAAAATGCTTAAAAATGCTTCTTCTGGCGGATCTTCTTTGAGATGCGAGAAAGAAGCCTTTGAACAATTGGATGAGATCAGTCAAAAAACAATGCCTCAAACGATGTTCTTCTTGGACAAAAGCAACACAGAGTGTGAAGACTTCGAAAAGAAATATGGTCTCATCACGCTTAATCCTAGCCGTATCAAATCAAAAGCGGGCTTTATGTTCAACTGGTCTCTTTATAATGTCACAAAAGACAGAGGGGCTGTAAAAAGGTTTGAAAAATGGAGTCAATTGGAGCGTTTCCGTCATCCGCATAATTCAATGGTGATTATTGATAATTACTTGTTGAAAGATTTAGGAGAGATGGAAGAAAACTTGATCCCAATGTTGGACGCTTTGCTTCCTGAAGAATTGGAAGTGACTTTCCAACTGACTTTAATCTCAGTGGATTTGAGAGACAAGCCTCTTTCTATGAAAAAATACATAGAATGGGAACTGAATAAGAAGCTCAATCGTCCTTATCAGATTGAGGTTTGTGTAATCAAAACAGAAAGTAATAAAAACCACGATAGAAATATTTTCACTAACTATCTGTGGATGCACTCTGGCCACTCATTCACGTATTTAAGAAGACAGCAAGTGAGTAAAAACACTAACCTGATGCTCTTCCCTATCTTCTATCAGCAAAAAGATTTTCAATCGTATTACGAGGATGAACCAAGTTCTACAGAAAGTAAAAGTTCTGTTTGGGAAGCCGTTCATCAACGTATAAGAGAAGCTAGATATATTATTAAAACGGCTAGTCAAAGCGCTCACGGTGTTGGGGGTGATTTAAAAAATCCTATTATTATGGGAAATAAGACGGCTTAATAAACACTATGAGTTTTAGCATAAAAAAGGAATACATTCAATTTTGTATTCCTTTTTTCTTTTCTATTCAAGAGGTAATATCTCATCAGAAAGATCTATATAATAGTCTTTCCCCTCGATCGAAACCCGATAAGAAGGAGAAGATGTAGCATCATACCGTATCTTCAAATTATCGACCTTCTTACCTTCCTCTACATATATTTTCAGCTTTTCATTGGTCAACTTATAATGGAAATTATGTTCTCCATCCACTACTATTTGCACATTGATCTTTCCTTGCTCATCACCAGCAAAACCAAGACCTTCTTGTATTTGCTCCACCTCTACTTTATAACTGGATATCACCTGAACTTCTTTATCAGGATTAGATAAAAAGAAAATAGAAATGAATAATATGATAACAATAGATGCGGCGAGAGAAATTGTTTTGGGAGAAAAAGGGATAAACTTCACCTCTTTTACAGGCTCTTCCTTTACTTCCTGTTCATCAGGTTCATTTTGCTGTTCAAAAGCTTGTAATTTCTCTTTCAAAGCATTCCTTTTAACCGAAGAGATAATATGCTGTTGCGCCTCAATTTCCTTTTGAAAACTCTCATCTTCCTCTAATTTATTTTCAACATACTTCAACAATTCAGTAGAAAGGTTTTGCTCCAAATAACCATCAATCAAAGTTGTTTTATCTGGAATAAACTGTTCTTCAAAAAGCATCAGTTTCTTTTTTAATTCCTGTCTTTGGATTGCTTCTTTTATTGTTTGATGAGCTTTCACTTCCAAGTCAAAATCTGCATCACTTTCACGTTTTGCAATAAATTCTGCCTTCTCTTCTTCAGATAAATTACCTTCGAAGAATGCATCAATATATGCAGTTAAATCGTTATTTTCCATGCTCTATACTTCTTTAGATTTAAGTACTTTCACGGCTTCTTTTCTAGCCTTCTCCATACATTTATTTAATTGAGAAGTGGCAGACCTGGCATTCATAAAACCTAACTGTTCGGCTATTTCTGCCATAGACATTTTTATTTTTGAATATTTTGAATTGATTAAATCCTGACATTTTTCTCCTAATTGCTGAAGAATTGCTGTCATATCATCGAATAGCTCATATTGCTCTTCATCAAAACTCACACTTTCATCCATCAGAGTATTATCATGTTCAAGCGTATCATTTTTACCTTTGGTATTTCTGATTTTCACTCTCCACTGATTATATGCCAATGTATACAAGTAGTTTTTCAAATTGGAGTCTTCACGAACCTTCCCTCTTTCTATATTATTATGAAAGTCAATGATCACATTTTGAAAAACTTCTTTTCCTGCTTCTTCATCCCCTCCATTTTTCTTTACAAGATTTATAATCATCGATTGATAATTGATGTAAAGGTATGACCAAGCAGATTCCTTATTTGCAGAAAGGTCATTCATTAAAATAGCAACTGAGTTTTGGTATTCTTGATGGATCATTAATAATTGAGTTTCATTAGTGTCTATTCAATAATACAAAATTTAAATATAATACACTAAGTAACAGTTAACTAAAAATAAATTTACGTCTACCACTCATTCAATAATATCTGTAAACAAAAAATGTCACTTTCCAAATCATTGAAAAGTGACATTTATGTGAGATTTATTTCAATTTAAGATTCTGAATCCTCAAAAATTCTTCTCTGACGAGTTCTTGTTGATTCGATTCTTTCTTTTTCAATTCGCTCTTTTTCTTCTACAGAACAAGGATAATCAAATAAACAATACTGCTTAATCTGATCTACGACAACTTGAGGCACCATATCTTCCCACTCATCGGAGCCTGATTTGATCATTTCAAGTACCTTGTCTGAAATAATATTGAGGTTTTTAGCATTACAGTTTGTCAAATCCTCGATCTTTCCATTGTCAACCATTGCTTGGAACAATGATTTCTGTTCATCTGCAAGATGTATCGATTTACTTGTCATCAATTGATGTGGATCGAGTGACGAACGGTCAAGAGAAGGATAAACATAAAGTTTGATATTTCTACCAAATAAGAAACCAAAGGCTTCCAGAATTCCTCCTTTAAGATGCTTATAATACTCTGGAGTGAAGATATACTCTAAGTTGTACATGCCCACTGCTACACCAATCTTTTTCCCCCTTGTAAATCGTGACAGGTAGTTCGTCAGACGGTAATACTCTTTGTATTTTGAAATCATTACGGTAAAACCAAGGGCACAAAGCATGTCTACCCTGTCTAGAAAATCCTTCTCGTCTTTTTTACGGTCTTCAGAAATTCTTAGGTTTTCTAATGTCAGCTCGGCTACCGTTACAATTTTCTTTTCATCTACTTCAGGATCGTTTTTGAAGTGTTCAAAAGAACGTTCCATCATATCGATGTTTACCTTAGTAATAGGTCTGAAACGACCTCTAAGTACCAATATATTTTTCTTGTAAAGGAAATCTTGTGGAAGGGCAACTTGTCCGTCAGGGCCGAACATCGTAGTTTTTGCCAGGCCATTTTTCACCAACAATAAACTCAATAGTCTATTATCAACTTCCAAAAAGTCAGGACCGCTCACTCTCACATAATTAACAATGATCTTGTGAATGTTCAAACCATCCATCAGAGAACTTAAGAATTCGTCCACATCATCTGTCTTATAGAAACAAGCGTAGATTAAGTTCACACCTAAAACACCAATTGTTTCCTGCTGTAATAATGGATCGTTATCTTTCAACTCTACGTGCAATATCACCTCATTTGGAAGTGTATTTGGACGGTTTTGAAAACGGATACCTAACCAACCGTGACCTTGATTGGTTCTATTAAAGTTTAATTGTTCTATTGTATCTGCAAAAGCGAAGAATCTTGTCTCATCTTTTCGTTCTGGAAGTCGTTCTCCTAACAAACGAAACTCTTTTTTCAACATTCTTTCAACTCTACTTTGGCAAACATAACGTCCGCCTGGCTCAGGTCCATATATGGCATCGGAAAATGACATATCATACGCCGAGATCGTTTTGGCAATAGTACCTGATGCAGCACCTGCTTTGAAAAAGTTAGCAGCAACGTCCTGTCCTGCTCCAATTTCGGCTAATGATCCATATACTGATGAATCAAGATTTATTTTGAGTGCTTTTTCTCTTGTTGTTAATGTGTTGAAGTGCATAATGAATTAAAGAATTCTGCTTAGTATTTATGTCTAAAGTGCGTTTTTTCTTTTCGTGACAAAAGATCCTATAACGATACAAAAGTAAACGAATACTTTTGAAAAGCTACCCTTTATATTAAATTAATGTACTTTTTACACCAATTGTTTTTATTTAATTTTAATTCGAAGGAATAACAATCCAAAAAACAAGATTTGTAGATTTTTAAAATCTGAACTTAAAAACCTCCATGCATTTTTCTCAAGATCCACTCCGAAAACAGCAAAAGGAATAACAAGCTCATTATCCAATAGTTAGAACCCAGTTCTTTGTATTTTTCTTCCGAATGAATTCTCTGGGGTGCTTTTTTATTTAATAGGGGTTGCGATAATTGGTCCAAACTTGCATTATCATAAAAACTTCCTCCTGTCTTTTCAGAAACACTTCTTAAAAGTGCAAAATTAGCAGTAGGGTTTAATGCTTCAAGTTCCATCGCTCTTACCACAAAGTTACCTGATGAGTATTCTTTTTTTCCATCCAATACCGTTGATGCGACATACTTATAAGACCCTTCTTCCAAGTCTGTTAAGTGATACTTGAAATAAGGTGAGGAGTTCAAATAAGTATAAGACATCTTCTCCCCTTCTTCATCTGTCACTGTCAAATCAATAGTTTGTCCGTAAATAGATTCATAAATATCGTTGTAAACTTCTGTCTCAATAATCACATCTTCAATGTCTGAATATTCAGCAGTAGTAGTATTGACTCTAAATCTTCTCTTGTCCGTTTTGGTAGAAAGATACTGAATTACCTTTCCGACAAGATCATCAACAGCCATTTCATCCGACTGTAATAAACCTTCTTGCAATCTCCACTTCCATAGTCCTGTACCCACAAAAACAGCAGACTTTACATCTCCAACTTCCCCCATCAGCAATAATGGTTTTGAAGATTTCACACTACCGATTTGCTGGTTAACCAATACCTTACCTGCATTTACTTTATATTCTCCATACGGTACTTCAATAGGAGACATTTTCTGGATCAAGTCCTTTTTCTCTTTAGGGAAAGTGAAATACGTAAAATTGTCTGTAAATGCTGGTGTCACCTTATCTTTCTGTCCTCTGTACCCTTCAATCGTTAAAAGAGGGTTCATCTTATTGAAAGTATTGATATTGGTGTTATCACCTATAATATACCAGAACGGCATATCTTGTTGTTTCTTTAGTTTTTCTAGTAAAAGGGCTGCATTCCTCTTGATATTTGGGAACTGATGCAGAATCACTAAATCATATTTTGCTTTGTTGTCATACCCTTTTCCGTCCTTCATTTTAAGTCCTGGAATATAGATGTGCAACTCATAGTTTTTATTCTTTTCTACTGCAGATCTTATTGCTTTAATATCAGGGTGAGGTGCATTGGCAATCAAAAGGATTTTCTCTTTTCCTTCAATCACCTCTACGTACACTGACTTTGAGTTATTTTCTTTAGAAAACTCTCCGTCCAGTGTTCTAACATTAACAGTATATTTTTGATAACCTTTTTTCTTGGCCTCAACGATAAATTCAATTTGTTCAAAACCCTTATCGTTATTGATTCTGTATCGTTTACGGGAAAGGATTTCCCCTCTGTTCGTTAATTCAACTTCTACCTCTTTTCCTACAAAACCTTCATTAACTACCTCTGCTAAAATTGGGAATTTATTTCCCATATAAGCCACTCTATTCGTATAAACTTCTTTTACCTGAAGGTCAATCTGAGGTATTGTATCGCCAATTCCAACAGTATAAATCGGTACTACAGAAGGTAAATATAAAGGTGAAAAACCCTGATTGAAAATGCCATCGGATACCAAAGTGATAGCCGCTAAATTTTCATGTTCATTCAGTTCTTCTAAACGTTGAATAGACTTACTGATATTTGTGACTTTGTGATCAAAAGCCAAATTACTTAAAGGCTCTTCACCTTCTAATTGACTTCCATCTATGGTATAGAACTTTGTTTTATAGCCTTCACCTTCTAACTTTTCAGCTTCAGCCTTGATAGATTGAATAGAAGCATTCAAATCCTCCTGTGTGATTGTAGCGGTCATTGACTCTGAATTATCGATGATAAAAGAGACAATAGGTTTCTCAAAGTACCTTTCTATACTTTTAAACATAGGGTCAAGCAACAAAAACGTAATGATCAGTAAGGCCGAAAAACGCAATACGATCAATATTCTGTTGATGTTAACAGTCCAAACTTGTTTTTTGGTATAGAGTAGATAAGTTGCACCTGCACAAAGCAGAATACTAAGAAACATCCACCACCAAGAGTATTCTATATAAAGTCCATTCATGGATTACAGTCTATCATAATTCGATATCAGAGCTCTCTGATTTCACTATTAAAAGTTAAAGGCTTAGAGGTAGGAAAGCAAATAAAGTCAGATTATTTTTTGTATTCTTTTATTCAAAAAGATAAAAAATTGACGAGAAGTGGCCTACTTAATATTTTTCATGATCATAAAGATAAACTTTACAATATAAGTCACAATAAAAGCCACAATCATACCTTGGAAGAAATAAGAAGATTGAGGTTCTTCCTGAATGACAAACATGACTGCGTAAAAAAATGGAATGTAGCCGATCACAAAAAAGGCGAAAAACTTAAGTTCTCTAATTAGTATTTTCATTAGTGCTGTAATTTACAAAAGCAGTAAAGGTCTATTTTACCAGACTATTTTCTTTTTCTGCCTTTTTTCTTGTTGTTAGGTTTAGATTTTTTTGTTGGAGCTGTTTGTTTTTCCTGTTCCTCTTTTTTCTGAGAAAACTGAAGTATTAAAAAGCAAATTCCTGAAAGGGCAAAAAGCCAATAGCTCGCCACCACTCCATAGTAAAAAGATTGGTGTACCCCTATAATGAAAAAGGCAGCACCAAGTGCTACCATTATTGTTTTTATCATATTTTTATAGATGCTTAGTCAACATCAGCATAACCGTCGATATCCATGATCTCGTATTCTTCTGGGTTATTCTGATTTGCTTTTAATCCTCTACCAAAAATAATTTCTGATTCTGTAGTCATCTTCACTTTATCTTCCGTGAAAATATCTCCAGTTTCTTTATTAAAATGTAGAGTATCTGTTTCTAATTTCTGTCCTTTTTTATAATCATCTAATACCACATTGCCATAAACAGTATATAATGTGCTATCAGCTGTATAGATTGCACTGTCAGCAATTAAATGCGACTCTTCAGTACCATCTTCTTTTGAGAAAGTAATGATATCAATTCCTTCAGGATAACGCTCATTACCATTTTTATATCTCATTTGAACTTTAGCCTTCATACGGTTTTTTGGCACTGCGTCCTCTGAATGAAGTGTTTCAATATTATAAGCTGTGAAATCAGGTACATCAGTACCCATGGCAATTTGTCTTGCTTCCTTTTTAGTACGTGTCTTCGTGTTACAAGAAAAAACTGCAACAGAGGCAAGAGCTAAAATTAATATCTTCTTAATCATTGTTTGTCTTTTTTTTGAGTCAATAATACTCGACGATACAAAAATATACAAATGATTGATCTTTAGGGATAGATTAACAGTATTTTAGTTTTTCTATCAATTTCTTCGATCAATTGTATACAAACTCACCTTATTTTTCAGGGAAGTAATGAAAATAAATTGCTGAATATCGGAATCGTAGAACATTTTCACCTCTCTGTCATTATTGAATGGTTTTTCTACAAATCGTTTCCCATTTAAATAATAAAGATAAGTCTTACCGGAGTTAGGGAATGTTATACATATAAGTTCGGCGTCAATTCCAAAATCAAAATACTGACCGATTGCTTTTCCTTTTTCATCAAAACGCTGATGGAAAACTACTTTGCCTGAACTGTTTCTTACTTTAATATCGCCATAAATCTGCTCCATCACCATCCACGTTCTTCCTCTTGCTTCATCTTTCAATAAATCAAAAGAACGTCCGTGTGCTCTATCTCCCAACCTTTCACGGCGTAAGACTTGACCTTTGCCATTCACTTCAATAATGTCACCAATGCTTGTGATAAATGAAATTTTCGACTGTCCCAAACTTGCATCTTCCGTCACAAACAGTTGTGGTGAAACGGACTCTCTAAACAACATTGGGAAACCTTTAGCATATTCTCCTTTCTCTGTAAAAATGATCAATTTACCATTTTTTGAAAGCGTGACTACATAGTTTTTTCCATTCGCTTGGAACACTTGTGGTGTTAATGCCAATCTTTCCAAAGTTTTCTGAGGTGTCCAATTTCCTTGATAATTCCCCTTAGGGTCTACTCCATAAATATTACCTAAAGTATCGACAGAAAGGATTAGTCCTTCAATATCTTGGATCAATTCAGTACTTCCTCTTAAATGCCAAGGCAACCACTTCGTATACTCAATTTGGGAATAGATCGGTAAGTTGACTGGGTAACCTTCCAAGTATTTCCCTGATCTATCTATTTGAAGAATCTGATTATTCTGCGTCAAGAATAAAGATGGAATATCAGAATTGATCGACCATACTAATTCAGGTGTAGCTTTGATGACCGAATCAAATTCATGATAGAAAATAGTATCTCCATCAAAATTATAGCCTTCAACTATATTTTCTTCATCAATCAAAAGGAAGCCTTCTTCATCCCCCAAAACATTATCGACCACAATAGGAGCTTTGCTTAATGCAACATCCATTGCTTTTGTCAATATCTTCTTTACTTTTTTAGGCTGATCATCCCCAATTTGACCACTGAAAAGAGCACTGACTTCAATTTTATCATCTGCCAATGACCAAACTTGAAAATTCAAACCTAACAGCAACTGTCTATGACGATCCATAAAAGCCGCATGACTTTTTGAAAGAGCATGCATAAACCCTACCCACGAACTTTCGGTGTTCAGTACGTAAGAGAGTTTCGCTTCATTATTCTGTAATTTATTAATCAGATCATTATAACGTTTCTGAGTCGTCCACCTTCTCTTCAACAGCCAATCTTTCAGCCATTTTGACAAAGTAGGAAGATCACCTGCCATGATCATATAGTTATTTACTCTGAGCACATAAGAGTTTTCGTGATTATCAAAATAGTTTGAACCTGCTAAAGCACCTGATAAGTTCCCTTTTGGAAAACCATAAATTGTAAAACCTTTTAAGCCAATCAACTTTACTTTTTGCTCACTCTCCTCTTCATAGTCTTTCCTCAAGTTATCCAAGACTACATCAAATTCAACAGGATCTTTTAATTCAAAACCAAAAATATTCTGCCATTGACTGCCATCTACACTTAAGATTGTGGCTTTGAAAACATCAGACTTTACTTGTTCCATTAAATCCGAAACTTCAAGTCCTTTCTGCTCAAATTGCTTTACTATTTCCTTTGATGTTGGGATATCATGGTCTTCATCATATTGGAATGCTAATTTTACAAACCCAGAAAAGTCCGATGCATAACATTGCTCATAAAATGATATATCATCCACCATAAAACTATACGCCTCAGTCTTTCCATTATGCAAAGTGGTTTCTATAGTTTTATAATAACTAGAAGATTGATTTCGATTACTGCTCAGTATGGATAATTCATTTTCCTTTTCTTGAATACTTTTCACCAGCATTCCATTCGAAAATTCCGCAATTGTTTTAAAAGGATTCTCAGTTCCCAAATCTGTCATTCTTGCAAACCAATGCTCCACTGAGGAAGGTCTGATCCACACTTTCAAGCCGTCAGGTAATTTTATATCATTAATTTGGTTTGCTAAATCTTGGTTTAGCAAACCGAAGTAATATTCTTCATTAAACCTTTCTCCATTGTTTCTGATGGCTTCTTCAATCCATAAAGCATCAGTAGAGGCTACGAGGAAATTACGGATTTTAGCTACGCTTAACAGATCATTGCCCACTCTATATTCATGAATGTCCTCTCCTTTGTATTTTCTAATATAGGTTTCATTTTGAAGGGAAGTCAGTTGAGTAAAAGGGTCTAAATAGATTCTTTCATCCATCGGAATATAAACAGAAAGGGAAAAGGACTGACTCCCTGTAGCATTGACAGAAAGGTAAACCTGCTTTTTAACGCCAAGGAATGGGTTTTGAATCGCAGAGTCCAATAAGGTGAGTAGTTGATCGGTGGTTTCAAAGGCTTTTTGACCACCTTCCATGTCTTTGAGGGCACGAACAAATGCTGAAGAATCAAGGTAGGTTACTAAATCTTCAGGCTGTTGCATTTCCACAAGTGCAATGGTTTCACTTGCCACAACATGCCAAATGTCTGTTTCGTATGATTTTTTTCTGGTAAGATCTATGAAATAGAATCCTATCAATAAAAAAGATAAAGCTAGTATTTGAGTAATCACTAGCTTATAAGTATCTGATAATCTAAAGTTTCCCACTGAATTATAGGATTATCAATGCTAAAAAAATAGGAAGGGCAGTGTGTACTACCCTTTGCTTTTGATGTTCATTTGATCCAACAGTTCTTCTAGGATTCTATTGTATAAAGAATCTGAAGCTGTACGTTTAGTTACTGCTTTACTTGCATGCACTACAGTACTATGATCACGCCCGCCAAACTGATTACCAATCGTTTTTAAAGGTTCTTTGGTATATTCCTTAGAGAAATACATGGCAATCTGCCTTGCTTGGGCAATATCTTTCTTTCTTGTTTTTGATTTCAACTCCTCTACCGAAATACCGAAGTATTCTGATACAATTTGCTGAATAAAATCAATTGTAATTTCCTTTTCAGTATTTCTTACAATATTCAATAAAGCATTTTTAGCCATGTCCAAATCAATCTCCTTTTGCATTAAAGAAGCGTTGGCTAATAATGACACCAAAGTACCTTCCAATTCTCTGATATTGGAATCAATATTATAAGATAAATACTCCACCACATCATCAGGTACATTCACCCCTTCTGACATCAGTTTTTGCTTTACAATCGCAATTCTGGTTTCGAAATCAGGCTTCTGTATATCGGCAGTTAGACCCCATTTAAAACGGGATAAAAGACGATCTGTCAATCCTTCCAAGCTTCTTGGCGGACGGTCAGTGGTCATAATAATCTGCTTGCCGTTTTGATGAAGACGGTTGAAGATATGGAAGAAGTTTTCCTGTGTTTTTTCCTTTTTTGCTAAGAATTGAATGTCATCAACAATCAACACATCTACCTGCAAATAGTAGTTGGTGAACTGTTGAACATTATTGTTTCTAAGCGCTTCAATAAACTGTGTCGTAAATTGTTCTGAAGTAACATAAAGCACGAACTTACTTGGATCGTTTCTTTTCACTTCATTACCAACAGCTTGAGCAAGGTGGGTTTTACCCAATCCAACACCACCGTAAACTACCAATGGGTTGAATGCTGTTTCGCCTGGTCTGCGTGCAATTGCAATACTTGCAGATCTGGCTAAACGGTTACAATCTCCTTCAATATAAGTCTCGAAAGTATACGTTGGATTCAAATAGGAATCTCTATACGAACTTTCCTGAGCATTAGGTACTCTAAAATGATCTACAAAGCCAGAAGGATTTTCAGCACCCATATTGTTCATATAAGGGCGTTGTTGCTGTTCTTCCGGATTGTTTTTCGGAGCAGAAGAAGATCTGTATTGAGGCAATTGTTGCGATTGACTCTTTCTATATTGTGGAGGATTCTGATAGCGGTTGCTTTGCGTACCGCCTAAATTCTCACTTTGACTTTCACTTGGAAAGGCTGTATTCTGATTTGAAGTTTCTCTCCAACTTTGAGCTGGCTTAGGTGCAGGCTGTTCAGGCTCATTTCTACGCATAGGATTTGGGGTATTGTGTAAATCCTTTGCCTGATGAGCACCAAAAGCATCATTCCCAAAAGGGTGTTGCTGTTCTCTGTTTTCCCTAGCTTCATTACTTCTACCAAATCCCCCTTCTTGTTGCTGAGGAGGTGTTGTAGATGGCGTATTTGTATAAGGGGAAGAAGGAATATCATTCTGACTTGGAGTACTTGGCTCCTGATTCAGAGGTGTATTCGGATTAGGGTACTGAGGTGTTGGAGAAGGTGGTTGCTGTGGAGGGTAACCGCCTGTATTGTTATATTGCTGTTGCCCTTGAGAAGGGTTTTGAGAAGAGGGGTTTGGTTGTTGTCCGTAAGGGTCATTATAATTGTTGCCATACGGATCATACCCGCCTGTATTATTAGGTGCAGGCTGTTGTCTTCTCTGAACTGTAAAAGGTGCATTTTTAGGTCTTCTAGAGACCATAATTGAATATTCTAGTTTACCATTTGGTCCTAGAACGGCATCAATTGCCTTTTTCAATACATGCACATAATATTCTTCCAACCATTCATAGAAAAAAGGGCTTGGAACTGCTATCGTAAGAACGTTATTTTCCAGTTTAACGGGTTTAATAGGCATAAACCACGTGTGAAAACTCTGTGTAGAGATTTCATTTTTGATAATGTTCAAGCATTCACGCCAAACTGTTACACAATCATTAATCATTCAAACTTTCCCCTTTAATCTGATTGAGATATCGATAGGTCTTATAAAGATACTGAAATATTTGCGCTAAAATAAATCAAATGTTACTTATTAAAATACTGTGGTAACATTAATTAAAAAAAAATACTAAAGAAGCATCACATCAATAACGCAAATTATTTTCAAATCATTTCAATTCGCCTTAATTACTTTGACAAAAAAAGGTCCAAACCTGATAGTATCAGGTTTGAACCTTTTGATCATCAATAAACCTACTTACTATTCAGCAGTTGGGATTACTGAGATGAAAGATCTACCTAGTCTTTTCTTCTTGAACTCAACAGTTCCGTCAACTAGAGCAAATAATGTGTGATCTTTTCCCATTCCTACGTTTTGACCTGGGTGGTGAGTAGTACCACGTTGTCTAACAAGGATATTACCAGCTTTAGCTGCTGATCCACCGAAAATTTTCACACCAAGTCGTTTACTTTCCGACTCTCTACCGTTTCTTGAGCTACCCGCTCCTTTTTTGTGTGCCATGTCTTTTTATCGTTATGGATTCGATTTCTAAAATCAATTAGTTAGAGATTCCTTCGATTAGAACCTTCGTGAAGTGTTGTCTATGACCGTTCTTCACTCTGTAACCTTTTCTTCTCTTCTTTTTGAAGACGATAACTTTTTCGCCTTTTACGTGACCAAGTACTTTACCTGTCACTTTAGCACCTTCTACAGTTGGTGCTCCTACTGATACGTTGTCAGCGTTATCAACAAGAAGAACTTTATCAAACTCAACTGCTGCACCCTCTTCAGAGTCTAACTTATGAGTATAGATATATTTATTTTCTTCTACTTTGAATTGCTGTCCTGCTATTTCTACAATTGCGTACATTGTCTCTTCGATATTGTTTTTTCCTCGAAATGCCTGCAAATGTAACTCTATTTTTTATAACAGACAAGCATTTACCCACTAAAACATTGAATAAGAATCCTTAAAGAGTTTAAACGCGGTCTTCGGGGCTATTTTTTTTTGATTTTTGCTCATCATAAACATTTCTTAAGATTTTTTTTATTTAATAAGTGAATGGATTCTTCTTTAATTTGAACAAAAATCAACATTCATTCTCTAACAGGGCAAATCACATGAAAAAACATCGGTTTTAACATTAATAATTTCGTATAATTGTATAAAACCTAGTTTTTAAGAGGTGTATTTAGTATGCATGCATACATAATCATTGCCGCGAATTCATATTATCGAGCTATAAAACGTCATTATTTATATAACATGGAAGACAAGAATAAAGGGAGTAAAGAGGTTGGAACAAAAATTACAGATGTTTTTGATGAGACAAAAGAAATTAATCCTAATAAAAAGAAATTTCAACTTATAAGGAGAGATAACTTCGGGAATATTCTTTTTCTAAAAAGAATGATCATCGGAACACTGGCTGCATTCACCTATCCCCGCTTGAAGTTGCATAACAATTTACAAGTAACAGGTATGGAGAAATTAAAAGATCTCCCAAAAAACAATGTATTGTTTGTTTCCAACCACCAAACGTACTACACTGATGTTATCTCTTTTTATCACATTTTTGCCAGTGCAAAATGGGGATTCAAAAAAGGAGTAGCAGCGTTACCTATATATATGCTTAATCCGCGTGTAAATACTTATTATGTTGCGGCGGAAGAAACCATGAAACAAAGTGGTCTGCTACCTAAAATTTTCTCATTGGCAGGTGCAGTAACAGTGAAAAGATCATGGAGAGCACAAGGAAAGGATGTCAAAAGAGGTGCGGATATTAATGCTCCATTGAAAATCAAAAAAGCATTAGACCAAGGATGGCTCGTTACTTTCCCTCAAGGAACTACAAGCCCGTACGCTCCTGTTAGAAAAGGAACTGGAAACATCATCAAGAGTTACAACCCTGTGGTTGTTCCTATTGTCATTGACGGATTCAGAAGAGCATTTGACAAAAAAGGATTGTTCTTTAAGAAAAGAGGAACAAAACTGAAAGTGGAAATCAAAGATCCGATTCAATTCTCAAATGATGCTTCAGTAAACGAGATAGTACAGACTATTACTGATGCTATTGGGCAAAACCCAAATGACAAGCCAGTGTTTAAAAATGAAGCGAAGGAAGCTTAATTTCTTTTAAGTACTAAGCCGAAAATAAATGATAATTAATTCGTAATTATTTTTTGTGAGTACAACGCGAAAAAACGCATAAATAGTGGTTCTATTTAAAGTTTTTGGAAGGCAGTAATCAGAAAAAATAATATGAATTAGTGTTATTTATTTTTGTCTTAGTACTTAAGTAAAAAAAATTAACTATGATTTATTTTTGACTTTGTACTTAGAACTTCACAAAGAATACAAAAAAGGGTTATGAACTTGCAATAGTTTATAACCCTTTTTCTTACATCAAATTTTAGAAGTCGAAGATAAATATGTATTTTTAAGTTAATGTAATTTAATTAAACACAATCTCGTTAGGTTTAACCCAACATTATTAACAATATTGATTAAGAATCATTCTCTCAATTATACACTAGGTCTTGCTATTTATTGAACAATACCTTTTAAAAGTTTACTTATTCAACAAAAAAAAAAATTCATTAAAAATAATAGATATAAGTTGTCCGTTGTTTAGTTGACGCTCTTCTTATATTATTGGATTAAAATAATGATTTTGTACGCTAGAAGTTATATTATATTACTATCATTACTCTTGACCACCTCTTTATCCTTGAATGCCAGTAACTTCTCTCCATTTTGGGACGGAATTTTATTGACACACAAAACTGATGAGGAAATCACTGCATTTATTGATAAAACTGAAAATATCGATGATTTAGTGATCATTGCGAATATTGATGGAAAAAACATTACTCATAAAGTAAAAGATTTTGGACGGCTTGTGAGAATTGCAATTTCGCCAGAAAAAGATCATAGAGGTTTCATTTTAGTGAAAAAGCTAGGGTTTGTTGTGGCGTCTGTTCGATTAGCAGAAGCAATGTCTTCAAAAGAATATTATATGAATGCCCGTATGTCTGTGATGAAATCAGTAGACAAAAAAAACGGCCGTACATTTATTCCTAGAAGATATGCGGCCATATATAAGGAAAATGAAGATGATGAAGACAAACTGTCTACCAGCGATATTTTATCTACTGAAAATCTTAATCCAGGATTTACATTAGTGGAAGAGCGCGACCCCGATAAAATAAATGCTGTCATAGACACAAGTCAACAATACGTATATACCCCAAGTACTATAATTCTTGATGACAATCAGAATACTGAGAAAACCTCCGACAGAGTAAAAAAAGAGAGTGTAGAAAGCGAAAAATTGAACTATTCTGATTTTATGTTGTTTGAAAAGTATATACATGAATCAAATTTCCCAGTATACAACTCAGAAACAAGTAAAATAACGAAGGAAGAAAAGAAAGATGCTCAACAATTTGATGATGATTACAAAATTATTACTGATTTTCATTCTTGGCTCTACTTAGAGCATAAAGAAACAAAAGAGAAATATTCTTTTGATGGGGATGCTGTTTTTGAAATTAACGAAGATTATTTCAATATTCAATATGAAAATGAGCGACAGATAGAAAAGTTCTTCGTGGAGAATCATTTCTTCGTTAAGCCCTATAATAAAAAACTGCTTGGTATTTTCTATGAGAAAAATGAGCTTTCTGCTTTAAAATCGAATGAGATTTATCATTTTAAAGTCGTAGACGACAATACATTACTTATAACAACCGGCCCAGAAACCTATTCAGTCTACCATGATAATGAGTTTTTGATCATCAAGAATAAAGAAAAAGTCATTCATAAGATAAATAAAGGTATATTTCATCAGGAAGATCATTTTTACTACAAAGAATAATCTCTATTTTTGCAAATAATATTACTTTAATAAATATAAATGTATCTCTTTAATTCAAAATTATGAGAATTTCGCCCTCGCTAAACTCTTTACGATTATTATTACTAACATTAGGAATATTTATAATCAGTGCTTTCAACAATAACCGTACATGGAATGGAGTCTTACTAATTGCTGAAAAAAATGGTGAATATCATGCTTTCGTCGATAAAGTCAATGATCTTAACCAGTTATCACTCCTTACTAGAATCAACGACGTTGAAAAAGAATATCCTATTACTCGAGAAAACAATGTAGTTTCTTTCAAGACTAACCCTAATGATTATGGGTATGTTGCTGTAAAGAAAGATCAACAAGTTGTTTCCTCTGTCAGACTACGCCATATTCAAACAATGGACTACCGCTACTTTAGAAACAGGGTATCTGATGCCAATGCTAGAATGGGCAGACTTGAAAAAAGTACATCTTCTGAATATCCAGAAGTGACTAAAAAAGAAACTGACTCTGTGGCTTACGATCCTCAAAGCATCATCTTTATCAGTGACCAACAACAAGAGTTTGAGGTTATTGATGTAGAAGGCAAGAAAAAGATTGTAGAAAAAGAAGAGGAAGATGAGATTGAAATAGAATTGGAAGATACGATTGAGGAAGTAGTTGTTGCTTCAGACTTGTCTGAAATGGAACAGTTCCTTCTTGGCAATCACTACATTCACAAAGTAGACAACCATGAAAATATCCGCTTGAAAAAGGATTTACCTCCTTCTATCGCTAAAGAAGCTAAATCAATAGAGAAAGATTATGACATCGTCAATAATTACTACTCTTGGCTTCACTTAAAAGAGAAGAAGTCTGGTGATAATATTGCTTTTGATGGTGAATACATGATTGATATTTACAGTGAATACTTCCAAATGATGAACAGTGACAAGTTGAAACTGAAGACTTACCACGTTCACCATGATATTCTATTAAAGCCCCACAACAAAAAATGGATGGGAATTTATTATCAGAACATTCTTTTAACAGAGTTTAAAACGAAATCAGGATACAGAATTGAAGAAGTAGATGAAAATGATTTCTTAGTAATCATGGAACATCATAAGTACAATGTCAATTCTGAAAACAAACAAATCACGATTACTAAAGACAAAAAAGTGGTGAAGCAGTTTCATACAGATTCCTTCAAGGAACGTCCTGCTTTTATCCATAAGTAATATTCAATCACAAATAAGAGTTTAGACAACAACAGCAACATCAAGGTTAAACCTTGGTGTTGCTTTTTTTTGCATTTATCAATTGACTTAGTGGATTTTACTTCAATTTATTTTCCAATTCATTGTTTTAAATATTTTTTTCATTACCTTTAAACCGACCAGTTGGTTTGTTAGATAATTTATTTATGGAAAAAGACAGCAAAGGACAAATAGTAGAGGTTGCATTGCAACTGTTTGGAGATCATGGAATGAAAGACGTTTCCTTCAATCAAGTGATAAAAGCATCAGGACTTTCAAAGGGAGCGGTATATCATCATTTCGCCAGTAAGCAAGAACTTATCAAGGCTTGTGTAATTGCCTTTTGGGAAAAAATGACGATAGAAGTTATCAATGCTCCAATTGAAGAAATGCCATTGAAAGATGTTCTTTCATTTCTTCAGCTGAAGTCTTCTGAAATTATTCAAGAAGGAGAACAGAAAAATGACAGCATTTTTGAACTTTATATTTCAATGCTTTTTTATGTCAGAAAAGAACCTGAGCTGATTCCAATTCCAAAAAAATATTTCGGAGCTTTTAAAGATAAATTGATCAACTGCATCAAAAATGATCAGAAAAGAGGAACAATCAAGAAAGACATTTCAGCCGAAACTACGGCACTTTTAATTTTAAGTGCGGCTGAAGGACACGGCCTGTACACTATATCATGTGTATTGGATGATCCTCAAGAAGAACTGAAAAACCTATTAAACCAAATCTATAATTCAATCACTATATAAAATGAAAAAAGTCAGCACATTATTAATCCACCTTTTGATCTTGTTCTTTTCAGGTTCATTAATGGCTCAGGAAACGGCATCGGAAATAGTAGCCAAAATGCAGGAGCAACAAAGAGGACAGAGCAGTTATATTAATATGACAATGAAAGTGATACGACCGGACTGGACTAGGACGATGGAAATGAAATCATGGTCTAAGGGTACGGACGATTTTTTCTTGGTGTTATTGACTGCTCCCGCGAAGGATAAGGGTTCTGCTTCTTTGAAAAGATATAAAGAAATGTGGTCTTGGACACCGAGTATTGAAAGGACAATCAAAATTTCTCCTTCTATGATGTCGCAATCTTGGATGGGATCTGATTTTACCAATGATGACTTAATGAAAGGTGCTTCTGTAGTGAAAGACTATAGTCACAAACTTTTGGGAAAGGAAGAAGTAAATGGCTATGAATGCTACAAAATAGAAATGATTCCTCATGAGGATGCTGCGGTTGTTTGGGGCAAAGTATTGGTTTGGGTTACTACTGATGGCATTTATAATCAAATCAAAGTTGAAAATTACGATGAAGACATGTATTTGGTCAACACCTTGAATTGCTTTGATGTGAAAGAATTGGGAGACAGAAAAATGCCTTCTAGAATGGAAATGGTGCCTGCTGATGAGGAAGGAAAGAAAACCGTGATGATCTATAATGATGCTAAATTCAATCAGAAAATTGCTGAGAATTTCTTTACGCAACAGAATATGAAAAGAGTTCGATAAAACCCTATAACCACAAACCATGATTACAAAAATTGCATGGCGAAACTTATGGAGAAATAAACGGAGAACTATCACAAGTATCTCTTCCATCTTTTTCGCTGTAATTCTGGCTATCTTGATGCGGTCTTTACAGGAGGGCTCATATGGACAGATGATCGATACTGCCGCCCGTTTTTATATGGGTTATGCTCAAGTGCATCAAAAGGGATTCTGGGAAGATAAATCCATTAATAATCTGATGACAGATTCTGAGGAAACCAGACAAGAAATTCTTTCTGATAAGAATATAAAAGGAGCTTTTGGCCGACTAGAAACTTATGCAATGGCAGCTACAGACACTTTGACAAAAGGTGTGATGATAGTGGGAACTGAACCTGAAGGTGAAGATCAATTGAGCAATCTATCGAAAAAAATCACGAAAGGTAAATACCTCACTTCAGAAAGTAAAGATATCATTGTCAGCGAAGGACTCGCCAACTACCTTGGTATTACGGTCAATGATACGTTAGCTCTTTTAGGACAAGGATACCACGGGGCTAGCGCTGCCGAATTATATAGGATTCAAGGTATTTTAAAACACCCCAATCCGCAGATGAATAATCAGGTGATTTATATGTCTTTGCCCACAGTGCAGGACTTTGTTTCTGCTACTAATATGATCAATGCTTATATCCTTGATGTCAATGACAATCGCGAAGTCGATCAGACGGTAAAAGAATTAAAAGGTAAACTCAACCTTGACGAGTATGAGGTTATGAGCTGGTCGGAATTATCTCCAGAGATGGTTACGCTGATTAATACAGATAGAGAAGGAGGAAAGATTATGGTCTATATCCTGTATGTGGTGATTGCCTTCGGGATTTTCAGTACTATTTTAATGATGACTATTGAAAGAGAAAGGGAGTTTGGAATCTTGACCGCTGTAGGAATGGTGAGAAGAAAAATCTACAGTATGCTTTTGCAAGAATCATTATTTATAGGTTTGATTGGTATTATCACTTCCATTATTGCGGGATATCCAATATTGCTTTATATGGAAAATCATCCAATTCATATCGACGGAGCTCAAGGAGAAGCTATGGCTAAAATGGGAATGGAACCGATTTTAAGGTTCACTGCTAGTTTGGATATCATTTGGCCTCAAGCCTTATTAATGGCTGTGATTATGATCATTTGCACCATCTACCCTATTATTCACGTTGCCCGCATCAAAACTGTAGAAGCAATTCACTCTTAACCCCTTTTTACAATGATGATTACAAAAATATCTTGGCGGAACGTCTGGAGAAATAAAGTGAGAAGCGGTATTCTGATTGCTTCCATTGCTGTAGGCCTCTTGGGTGGAATATTCACAATGGCACTGATTACAGGTATGATGGAATCCAAAGTACAGGAATCACTGATCACAGAAATGGCCCATGTACAGCTTCATAGAAAAGGATTTGAAATCAATAATAACTTCAGAGATTCTATTCCAGATTTTGAAACTATTGTCGAAATAGCAGAGGCTGATCCTCTTACTAAAGGTTGTTCACCTAGAGTGGTAGTTAATGGTATGGCTTCATCAGCGAATGACAGTCAGGGAATAAAAATACTCGGTGTTGATCCTCAGAAGGAAAAAGAAGTTACAGCAATAGAATCCTTTTTGATTGAAGGGGATTACTTTAAAGGAAAAAGGAAAAATCAGATTGTGATCGGTTCTAGCCTTGCAAAAAAACTGAAGGTGAAAATCAGATCAAAAATTGTGATTGCCTACATGGGACCTGAAAATGAAATGATCAATACGGCTTACAGAGTCGCAGGTATTTTCACTACAAGTTCACCTGACTTTGACAAAAGTGTTGCTTTCACTCAATCAAAAGATATGTGGAGAAACACTGGTCAGCAATTTATTCATGAGATTGCAATGACTTCCATTGAAGGTGGTTCTAGTCCTGAAGGGTTGAGAGATCATTTGAAATCTGAAATCAATGAACCCAACCTGAATATTCAAACTTGGAGAGAAATAGCACCTGAATTAAGTGCTTTGGCTGAGTCTGGAAACACCAATAGTTATATCATTTTAGGAATTATTTTGTTCGCTTTGGGATTCGGGATTTTGAATTCGATGACCATGGCCATCTGGGAAAGATCAAGAGAACTTGGCGTATTGATGGCAGTTGGGTTAGAACGTGCTAAAGTCTTTTTGATGATTGTACTAGAAACCATCTATATTTCTATGATTGGCGGTGTAGCGGGTGCTTTGCTTTCAATTGGGTTGATTACCTATTATGGTGAACATGGTATTAAATATTCAGAAATGAGTCTGGCTGGCTTTAATAACGTAGTGTACCCCGTAATGCCCGAATCTTTTATTCCATTATTCTTAATGATCCTGCTTACGGCAATTGTCTCTGCCCTGCCTCCAGCATTCAGAGCTATAAAATTAAACCCTGCCGAAGCAGTAAGGTATAAAGGTTAAGTCTCAAAACAACAACTTTCCATTTTTCAAATTAAAAAAATACTAAGATGATTGAAATCAAAAACTTAGTCAAAACATATAATGCCGATACCATTCCTGTTCAGGCTTTGGATCATGTCGACTTAAAAATAGAAGAAGGTGAATTTACAGCTGTTGTAGGTCCTTCTGGCTGTGGAAAAACTACTTTCCTTAATATCCTTGGAGGATTAGATACGCCTACCGATGGTACAATTTTAATTGACGGGACTGATTTACATAACCGTTCTTCGGCAGATATGATTACTTACAGAAGAGATAATATCGGTTTCGTTTTTCAGGACTATTCTTTGATGCCCGTCTTAACGGCAGAAGAAAATGTGGAGTTTATTATGGAACTTCAAGGCAGACCAAAGGCAGAAAGAGCTGCACGTTCAAAAGAGTTATTAAATGCTGTTGGAATTGGGGACAAAGGAAAACAATTTCCTACCAAACTTTCGGGTGGACAACAGCAAAGAGTGGCAGTAGCAAGAGCATTGGCATCGAAGCCAAAATTGATACTGGCAGACGAACCCACTGCAAATTTAGACTCTAAATCCACTTCAGATTTGCTTGATATTATGCGTCAATTGAATGAGAAGGAAAACATCACCTTTGTGATTGCTACACACGATCAGCGTGTAATGGACAGAGCAAAGCGTGTGATTCAATTTGATGATGGAAAAATTATTGATGTGAAATAATTAAAAATGATGAGTTAAGAATGATGAATGAAAATGATATTTGGTAGTTCATTCTTAACTCTTCATTTTTCATTCAACACCACCTACTCCTTTTTTATTGTAATGAAAAAAAGCTTATTTACCTTCCTCTTTTTAATTCCAATTATTGTATTCTCTCAAGAAGAAGAAGAACAGAAAACTAGTAAGTTTAAAGAGAACTTTGTAGCAAGCGGTTATCTGAAATTTATGCAAACCGTCAACCTCCCTAAAGACCTTGATGATGAATGGTATATTGATAATTTATTTCACAACAGACTGAATTTTAAATACTATGCTTCGGATAAAATTACTTTAGCATTAGAAGGAAGAAACAGATTGATCTATGGAGCGAGCCCTAAAAATATTCCTGGTTACGCCAACGAGTTTGGTAATCAAAACCAATACGCTTTCAATATGTCACATGATTGGGCTACGGGTACTTCTTATGTTTTAAATTCTGAAATTGACAGAGCTTATTTTGATTATTCTTCTGGAGATTGGCAAGTAAGAATCGGTAGACAGCGTATTAACTGGGGTGTGGCTATGGTCTGGAATCCTATGGACCTTTTTAATACCTATTCCTTCTTTGATTTTGATTATGAAGAAAGACCTGGTGCTGATGCAGTTCTAATTAGAAATTATCTAGGTCCAGTGAGTTCAATTGAGGTGGTATTCTCCCCTTCCAATCAATTTGATTACTACAACTTTGCCGCACTTTATAAAACCAATTTATGGCAATATGATTTTCAATTCCTTGCTGGTTATGTTAGAGAAAACTACAACTTAGGCTTAGGCTGGGAAGGACAGATTGGCGGTGCTGGCTTTAAAGGAGAAGGTACCTACTTCTATCCTGATTATGCAGGTGAAGACCCATCTGTGGTCATGGATATCTCATTTGATTACACTTTCAAAAACTCTTTATACTTACATATAGAAAGCATTTTCAACAGTGCAGGAGCAACAGGTCCTATTGGTCCCATTGACCCTAGTTTTCAATTAACACCAAAAACATTATCTTTAGGGCGGTTCGCATTTTTCAATGAATTACAATATCAACTTACACCACTCACAAGACTGGGTGTAAATAACATCATCAATACCAATGATGGTTCGTATTATATTGGTGGAAATGCAACTACATCATTAAGTGATAACTTTGAAATTCTTGTCTTTGGTCTGTTTTTCTTCGGAGACGAAAACTCACAGTACGGACAAGGAGGTTCACAACTAAACTGGCGTTTAAAATGGAGTTTTTAAAGTTGTAATCATTGGTATTACTCAAAAAATTAAAGCAAAAGTAAACTATATTCTTTTTTCTATCATGCAGATAATTAACAAAATCAAACTCCCTTTTATTCTATTTTTCAGAGCAATACCTCAATCAAAATCAAACACAAAAATCATATTTGCTCTTTCTATCATTTTTATATGCCTGTTTACAATGTTTGATTTTTTATTACCCAGAGAAACCACAACTTCATATGTTTATGGTCATCAAACATTGGAACATGGTGGTAATGACGTGCTAATGTGGTCTGATAATACAGCATCATTTGTTATAGACATGGGAGACTCAGCCTATGTACTTACAGATGCTGAAATGTTTGTATTCAGAACACGAATATTAAAACGTATTGACCCAATTGTCCTGCTGAATGAAGACATGATATTTCCTGTGGTTTATAATATTAGAACCTCTTATTTTATCATGCCTATTATTCTAATTTTGCTTTGTCTCTTTTTAATTTTCAATACTTTAGATAAGCATGAAGATGGTTTAATAGATCCTTTTTGTTTCTTATTTATCCTGATTATGTGTTTTGTCAACTTTGCCCTGTACTTCAATCCCTTTTTACAGTTTTACACTGGTAAATTGGAATAGCCTAAAAGTACTTTAATGATTCAAGATCAGTAGTGATCACATGATCATTAAAATGAATTAGTTCGTCAAAATCAATCCCTTTTACGGTATCTATATTTATATGCAGGTCATAAAGGGAGTTATAAAGGTCTTTGATTTCTAATTCATTGTCAGTACCGAAAACAACATTAAATGGTTCACCCTTTCTTGAAACAACACCCTTAATAAAGAAGAATTTAAATCTTTTCATCGTTAATCTGATTAGTTAAGATAGTTTTGCTAATAGCCAATAAATCAACAATTTGCATTGTCGTAAATTAGTTAATAATAAAATTGATGTGATGTGTGCGGGTAATTCTTCAAAACACAAAGGTCATCAATATGTAAATATATATTAATGACCTTCGTTATGGATTTTAGATGTCTCTTATTAGTCTTTAAAAATTAATGGTGCTTAAGTGACCTACTAAGAATGTATTATCATTTTTATAAAGTGTATATTGATATACTCCTTCATTTCCTACAGCTATCAATAAGTCATTCTGGATGATAACATCAAAAGCTTCTTTGTCAATGGAAGTTACAAAGGCTACTTCACCTTCCTGACCTTCTTTGATTTCAAAAACTTTTATTTCATCATCACAAACAATCAAATAATTACCATAAAGACCTAGTCCTTTGGGTTCAATTAACCCTCTTGTATTTAACAGAACTGGGTTATCCGCATCTTTAATATCATAGATTTCTAACTGATTGATATTATTTCCGCAATTTGAATTAGAGTGCAATGTCACGAATGCCAAAGTATCATTCGCAACAACAGGGTCACATGCTGTGAAATGTTGGACAGAAGCCCTATTTCTAGGTTCTTCTGGGTTTTCTAAACTAAAAATATACATACCACCCCTAGAGCCTATATAAAGGAATTCTTTGTAACTAAATAAGGTTTCGATCTCAAAACCTACCCAAATATTGTTGACCAGAACTGGAGCTTGAGGATCTTGTAAAGAAAATACTTTTAATTTTTCGTATTCTACAGTGTAAAGGTAATCTCCTTTTATAGCAAATGTAGCGAGAGAGCCACCTTGCCCTATTCCACTTTCAGAACTTGCATCACTACCATTTTCCATATTTTCTGAACAAGAAAAAAGGATTAGAATAGCTAGAACTTGTGTTATAATATTTAATTTATTCATCATCAATGTCTGTTTTTTCTATCCAATCTACAACTACTTCATCCTCTGTTACATTAGGGTGTCTACCTTGAGGAGAACGTTTTTGGGGAAATACATTTCTCACCCTTTTCGTTAGTGTGTAAGCATTTTGATTTTCATCATAATAAAAAGTGAGAAGGTCGGTAGCTTGATTTACATAAAAATATTGTCCCTTAATGGCAATATCTGTTGCACCAAATGCTTTCAAAAACTTCACCTTTTGTGGTGAAGAAGGGTAGCGATTGTCATAAATATGAAAACCTTTGTTCTTTTCATTGACAAACAAAAATTTTCCATAGACATAAATTTTCCCGGGGTTTTCAAGGGGTTGAGAACTAGTTATACCAACTTCATTTTCAAAGTTGGCTCTAGACATGATTACAGGTTCGTAATCACCTCTAATCTCGTCATCTCCGATGCGGATACACGATTTTAAGGTAAAGGCTATTAAGCCTATCAATAAGTAACGATACATAAAAGCTTGCTTAGAACATGATAAAAAAGAATAATCGATTGAAGTAAATTAGAATTTAGCATTAATTAAAATTGAAACATCTGAAAAAGAATCCATTACAACTTAAAGTCTAATCCATACAATTCAATCAATAATATGACAACTCACAGGAAGTCATAGACAAAAAAAATGGGTATTACCGTATATTTGTAGTGTAAAAAGTATTAATCCTATGTCAAAAATAAATAGTAATTCATCCACAAGATTCAGTTTTGCCTTAAGATTCACAGTAATTTATCTACTGCAATTGTTTATTAAAGCATTTGACTATAGTTTCGGAGGGGTATTTCCATTGACATTTAGAGGTTTAATTTTCTCAGTCACCTTCGTGAGTTATTGGCTGTTTATATGGTATGCTTCAGAATATATTCAAAAGAAGATAAGACATTTAAATGCACCTTCAGTCATTGGTATCAATATTCTGATTGGTATTTATACAGGGTTATCTTCTACAATGCTGTATATGTGGGGAGATACGCTATTTTTCAATAATGGTCATTTGTGGGAAGAAATTCCTTTTTATAACCCCGAATTGTCCGTTGCACTTTGTATCATCTACTTATTGATTTTTACGGTTTTTGGGTATATTCAGAAGATTAACACACTGAAAGAAAAAGAGATAGATGTTGAGAAGTTGGAAAAGGAAATGTTCAAGTCTCAATACATGTCACTCAAGGCACAGATAGAACCACACTTCTTATTCAACAGTCTTAGTGTACTTTCCAGTATTGTGCATACAGATCAAAACCTTGCTTCTGAGTTTATCATTAAACTCTCTAAAACTTTGCGTTATATCATAGAGCAAAATCAAAGGGTTTTGGTGTCATTAGCAGAAGAATTAAAAGTGGTAGAAGACTATTTCTTTTTGTTGAAAACACGTTTTGGAGAGGGTATTCAACTTCAGATTGATATTGATCAAAATGATATTGATGAAGTGATGATACCTCCGGCAAGTATTCAGATTTTAGTTGAAAACGCCGTGAAGCATAATAAGCTTTCATTAAAAAAACCGCTTCAAATCAATATCTCATTAAATGATAAAACCATTCTTGTCACTAACACTTATAATAAAAAAGAAGTGGAAGAAATCTCAACTGGAATGGGTCTTTCAAATATTAATAAGAGATATCAGCTTATTGCTGGAAAAAATATTATTATTGAGAAAAATCAAGACACTTTCAAAGTAAGTTTACCAGCTTTATCTACCATCGATCATGAGAATTTTAATCATTGAGGACGAACTTCCTACTGCTAATTATTTGGCAAAACTCGTTCAGCAGTATAACCCTGCCTATGAGATCATCGCTATTTTATCTTCAGTTGAAGACAGTATTGAGTGGTTTGGCTCCAACGAACAACCTGATTTAATTTTTCAGGATATAGCCTTGAGCGATGGAAACTGCTTTGATATTTACAAAAATGTAAAGGTGAAATCTCCACTCATTTTCACCACTGCTTTTAGTGAATATGCTTTGGACTCTTTCAAACTTAATAGCATCGATTATATCGTTAAGCCCTATGATTTTGATGATATAAAAAGAGTGTTGGATAAGTTTGAATTGTACGGTAATCTCTTCGTTACTGCCAATGCTTCTTCCATGGAAGACATAAAGGAAAGTAATAAGAAGAAAATCAAAAAGCGTTTTCTAGTTTCTATCGGCGAACAATTCAAAACAATTCAAGCCAACGAAATTGCATTTATTCGCTTTGATGAAGGGTTGACTTTTCTGCATTTATTTGATGAGAAAAAATATCCAATAGATAAGAGTATCTCTTTGCTGGAAACTCAATTAGATACGGCTCAGTTTTTCAGAGTCAATAGAAAATACATCATCAATGTGGAGGCCATTAGTAAAATCAATACTTGGTTTAACTCAAGGCTTCAGATTGAAACTTCTCCTTCCCCTTTAGAAGACTTGATCGTAAGTAGAGATCGTGTCAAGGACTTCAAAGATTGGCTGGATCAATAAACTTTAAATAGTATTTCATTTTACTTCCTTGTGAAGATTAAATCATAATTTTAATTCATATTAATTTATTATCATACTTTCATATAATCATGAAAAAATCAATTTTATTTATCATTTTCAATTTATTAGTAATGACGTCCGCTACTGTTTTTGCACAAGACAAAACATTCAACTTCGGTGTGAAAGCAACTGCGGGTATGTCTGGTTTTTCACACAACTTCACTGGTATGTCTGATGATACAAGACAGTCGTGGGAAGGTGGTGTAATGCTAAGAGCTAATATTCCTGTAGTGCCTCTTTATCTTCAAACTGAACTGAATTACACCAACACAGGTGGTACTTTTGAGATGGGTGAACAATCACAAGATCTTGTACTCAACCGTGTTGAAGTTCCTCTTTTGCTTGGTGGTAAATTGGGAATTGGCGGAATCAATGCTAGAGCATTTGGTGGTGTTGTCGCTCAACAAGTAGTGATTGATAATTTTAGCGATTTAAGCCCTGAACTTGATCCTGAAAAATTTGGTTTAGGATGGCAAGTTGGTGTAGGTGTAGATATCAAAAAGTTTACAATTGATGCAAAATACCAACAAAGTGCAAACCTAGTTTCAAATGCTGATACGTCTTTAAAATCTCAGCAATTTATGGTTAGTGTTGGGTATTTTATCTGGTAAGGAATCCACATATAGTTAATACATGTACTAGGACAAAAGCAAACGGGCATTTTAACTTATCTTTTTTATCCTATTCTTCGTTAGATTTTTATCGCGTAACTAAGGCTATGCTCTGCAAATCTGCCTCGATTAGAATAAAAAATCTTAACCTAAAATTGCCCGTTTCCATCTGCCCTAGTACTTATTAGCCATACTAAACGATTGTTTAATGTGGCTTTTTTTTTAATACACTAATTCCTTCGATCTCCTTCTCTTCTTCACTGCCTTCTTTTGATTGATATACATCAAAAGACCTAACAAACTCACTAAAAAGTTTCCTAAAGCAAATAGAGACATAATGGTGTCTCTTGCCTGTTTTCCTAAGAAATCAAACATATGGTATTTATGAAAATAGGCGAATATAAAACCTGAGAAAGCCGATTTATCTTCAATAATTGCCCCAACAAAAGTGGTCGCTGTATCAATATACCATCTTGGGTTTCCTTCCCCTTCAAACTGTATTTTCTGAACCGGCAATAGTTTATTGATAAAACCGTATTCATTGGCAAACTTCTTTACTTCTGTGCTATTTTTCACCTTCGTTAGACCACTGTATTGCTTGGCTAATTGAACGGCATAAATACTATCTCCTTTTATGAGTTCTTCTCCAGAAATACTATGAAAATATCGTTTTGTAATACCTCTTCCGGCTTTAAAATGAAATTGATAATAGTTGATTCCATCAATCTTCAATGGTTGATAATTGATCCAATCTCCTTTTATAGTATCTAAGTCAAAAATCATTGCTTCTTGAGAAAATGAAGTGGAAGATACATAACTCGTTTTATCCAAAGCAGTGTACTTCGGCAACATGTGCATAAAGGCACTCAAAGCAAAAAGAAGTAGTGTGAAAGATAGGCCAATTCCCAATGTTCTATGCCATCTTCTTTGCCAAGGTATTCTTGATTTTTGTTGACATTGATAAGTTTTTCTGAATTTCGTATTAACTAAAATCCCTGTTATTCCAGCAAAAAATGAGATCGAAATAAAGAAACCTAATACCAGCAAACGGAAAGTATTGTTGAAATCAAGGAAAGTCCAACTGTGTGCCCACAGAAAAACACGTTGAAATGTGCTTCTGATGGAATTGGTTGCATAGGTCATTCTATCTGTATTCACATCTATGAATACCCTTAAGCCGTCCATTCTTTTGTACTGCACTTTATGTACAGGAAGTATTCTTGCAATTTTCACATACTCATTGGAAAATTCTTTTTGAATACTGATTTCATCAATTTTCTGTTTCTCTTCTCCTGAATACAACCCTGCCAAATAAGTTGCATAATGAATATCTCCATTCATCAATTTCTCCCCTGATGTGGCATTAATATAGGTATTGCCTTCTTCCCTTTTGAATTGGTAATAAACAGAAGAATCAATGGAAACCAACCGGAAAGACATAATATCCTCCCAGTGGTTCATTTTCATTATGGAATCAACAGACAACTGGAAATGATCCCTTGCCTTCACGTCTTTATTTACGACCAGCCTTTGATTGACATTAGGTTTTAAGTTGGACATCAAAGGGTGCATTACACCACTCAATGTCCATGCTAATACTGGTATTAAAGCAACTAAACTAAGTTGTCTGTGAATTTTATATAAGTTCATTTATTTTTTGCTAATTGTATATCCGATACCCAATTGGAAAGTGCGTGGAGCTCCTAAATTATAGCTTTCACCCCAAGCTGACCTTGACACTCTTGTTGCGTACAACTCATCTGTAAGGTTCATGATATTTAACCATGTATCAAATCCTTTAAATTGATAACCAAAACGAAGATTCATAACTTGATATCCTTCATATTTCTTGGTATTCTGATTGTCCATGTAGTAATCACTTACCTTCTGGAATTCTAATGATGTTCTAAAACCTTTCAAAAACTTAGGCTTATAAGTCAATTCCATATTCGAGATCCAGTTTGGAGCATTGGCCATCGTATTTCCTGAGAAATCTTCCTTACCTGTACTAAACTGATCAAAAGTATGATTAGCATAAGTCCCCCCTACTCTTACAAAAATCTCTGAAATTGGTTTGAAATGTAGAGCTACTTCTATCCCTTCATGGATAGTAGAACCTGCATTTTCATTATTGTAAGATCCATCATCCTGCAACACAGAAACAATCTCATTCTCCCCCTTCATATTGTAATAAGCCACTTCTACATAGCCAATTCCTTTAGGTAAAGAATACCAAGTACCTACTTCTGAATTATTATAATAAGAGGGTTCAAGTGTCGGAACCTTTACTCCTCTGTATAGCTCTGAAACCTGAGGAGGCATAAAACCTACACTGTAATTGGCATAAAAACCTAATCCATTTTCCATAGTGTAAGTTGCCCCTACTCTTGGTGTAATTGCGTTGAAATAATTGATAGAATTTGGAGCTCCTGAGAATGCCTCTTCTCCTAAATTGTTTTTATAATCATATTTAAAATGATCCGATCGAACACCTGCCGTTATAAATAATCGATCAATTGGATTTACCTCAACTTGAACATAAAGTCCCGTATTCAGTAAGTTAGTTTGATAATCCGTCAATACTGAATCAGTGGAAGTGTAACCTACATATCTTCCATTTTCATCTCTTTCAACATCAATATAATTGGCCCAGAAAGCCGTTGGGCTATAGTCCACACTTGCCCCTACTCTTAATGTCGTTCTCAAAGAAGGGATTTTCTGATTATGCTGAATGACCGCACCATAGCTTTCAAATGAACTTTCGTTTACCTCACCTTTGGCAACACTTGGATTGGTCCAATCATTTTTGATTCTATAACTAGGAATTTGTCCTAAAGTGTTGGTACGAAAAAATGCTTTAGCTACAGTTTTGCTGTTCTCATTCCATTTTTTATCCACTGTAAAAGTAGATCTCCATAATTCTATTTCTCTCTTAGTGAAATTATGCAATGATGTAAAATCTCTATCATAGAAAGATGTGCTATCTAATGAAGACCCCATATCTGACTGATACTTCATGTAAGTAGTACTTGAAGTCAATTTCAAGCTCTCATTTACTTTATATGACAATACAGCAGTTACAATTGATTTATTAAAATCACTGTGATCTAAATAACCATTTTCTCTAATGGCAGAATAACCACCAACACTTACTCCAAATTTGCCATTGTCAGTAGTACCTTCCACCACTGCATCGACTCTTTTGTAACCATAAGAATCACCTCTTAACTGTACTTTTACTGTTGGAACCAAAGAAGGTGTTTTTGTAATCATATTGATTGCTCCACCAATAGCTTCAGAACCATAAAGTGCAGAAGCAGGACCTCTGACCACTTCAATGTTTTGAGCCATAGTCATGTTCATCTCATTCAAAGCATTATGGTTAAAAATACCAGTGGGACGAATAGGCAATCCATCTTCTAAGTATAAAAACAAGCTCTTTGTGGAGATAGGTTGACGGATGGCCATCATATGTTGTTCACTTCCTAAGTCTGCCATCAAAACACCCGGTACTTTATTGATTACCTGTTCCAATGACTGTGCCTTTGTCTCCTCCAACATTGTAGTACCGATAGATGTAATGGCCATCGGTGCCTCTTCTCTTTGCTGAGCATCTCTACTTGCTGAAACAACCACCTGATTCAGTACATAATCATCTTGTGCTAAAGAGACTTGTGACTTCAGATTTTTTGCTACACTTGAAAACGTTGAATACCCCAACATTCTAAACTCAATCACATCTGAGGATTCTGCTTCGAAGGAGTAATTTCCACTAGCATCTGATACCGTATAATCATTGGTTTTCAGGTTAACAATGATTGCCCCTACTAAAGGTTCTTTGGATAATTGATCAGTAATAGTACCCGAAATCTCTAAATTTTGGGCATGAAGAGAAGTGATGCTCAAAATCAAAAGTAGAGCACCTAGTAATTGCTTTTTCATTACGTTTTTATTTGGACATAACGAACCACTAACACTTTTAAACGCTAATAAAAATTACGATTAAAAGCCCAGAATAAGGTTGTTATGAAATCTTTTTAAATTAATAGGGTGTAAGAGCATGTTTGAAACATCTCTTTTAGTAAAAATCCACCCTTTCAGAACGTGAGTTTATTAATTTCATCAACCATAGAACCACTATTTTCTCTGAAATTAATTTCCTCACAACCTAAAATGGAGAATTTTTACTTCTAAAATATATGTTCCAAAGATGCTCTAACGACTTGAAGGAGAATTGATTTTGCTTAAAAAAATCACCCTTGAAAAGTATTGAATTAAGTGCTTAAAGTTTAGACACTACAATACCATCATCAAAAAATTGATGTTAAAAAAAGTCGTTAAATGAAAGGCAATTATGCAATGGGAGGATGGAATATGGTAGAAATATAGTCTCCATCTACATTCTCATCCATTAAAGCAGGTAACTGATTGATAATTCTCTTATTACCCTTTAATGAAAACAAAAAGATAGAAAGTGAAAGTGGTTCTGCCACCACTTCTTTGAGGTTGTTTTCATTGCTACTGCTTGACTCTGAAGTAGCTTGATTCGCTAATTTGGATTTTAGCTGACAGCGCCCCCCACAAACCTGTGGAAGGTCTGTTCGGTTTTTGTTCACGCACAAAACATTCGCATAAAAATCCTGACGAAGTTGGAAGTCCATCATTACCAATGGCCCATAAATCGTCTGCATAAATACGAGTGTTGCGAGAAAAAATGTAACTGATATGTTCAGTTTGTTCATCATTAGGGTGTGCTATTTTAAAGAGCAGTGCAAATATACAAACCGAACCGAAATTCAATACTATTTTCAAAGATAAATTTATGGATGCATTTTGTTATCCATCATTTTCAATAAGTACTAAGCCGAAAATAAATGATAATTAATTCGTAATTATTTTTTGTGAGTACAACGCGAAAAAACGAATAAATAGTGGTTCTATTTAAAGTTTTTGGAAGGCAGTAATCAGAAAAAATAATATGAATTAGTGTTATTTATTTTTGTCTTAGTACTTAAAATAAAAAAAGAGGCTCATAAAGAACCTCTTCTACAGCCTTACCTTCTTGATCTACTTGGGGAAACGGATCTTGATGGTGAAGGGCTAGCTGATCTATTGTAATTACTAGGCCTTGTAGTCGCTGGCTTTACCGTTGATGGCCTTGTCTGAGGTCTGTTGTACGACTTATTCATATTATTACTTGGCGAAGTAGTCGCTGGCCTCGTTTTGTTCTGTTTTGTATTCGAATTCGATTTATTAAAATTAGACTTATTGTAAGAGTTATTCTCTCTCGTCTTATTTTGTTTATTATAATTCGATTTATTCGATGGTGTACTCTGCCTTGTATTGCTCTTATTATTAGAAGGGCGTTGAGTAGGCACAGACACCTTATTATTTTTCACATTCGACTTATTTCCCGAACGGTCAGAAGCTGTTTTCCAATCCTTATTGACCTTCTGTCCAGTGGAAACCTGACCCGTCTGCTTATCCTTTAAACTCGGTTGAGTTGGTTTCACAAATTTATCATTTGAAGGCTTAGAAGCTTCTTTAGAATTAGAAGGTCTTTTATCTTTTGAAACACCTTGTTCAGGCTTTGTCGATGGTTTTGTAGCCGGTTTATTCTGAGGTTTTGATTTCACATCAGAAGTTGCTGGCTTTTGTTTCAATTGACTCGCATTCGAAAGGTCCTTATGTCTTTTCTCAAAAGACTTGTTAGGATACTGTTTTGCGTAATCTCTTCTTCTTGCCTGCTTCTGCATTTTTACCGCATACTTACTCCTTCTTACTGTGGTGTGACGGTATTTATGCTTATGATGAATATTGATATTCACCCTCACATTGTTTCTGTAATAAGGCACCGGATAAGGCCTCCATGGTCTATAGTATGGAGGGTAATATCCCCAATAGAAAGGTGATCTCCAAGGGTGGTAATAAGGTCCCCAAAACCATACATAGATGACAGGCTGATGAACGTAAACTGGTTCTACAATATAGTTTGAACCATACATATACACATCTCCTACTACCTGTACCTGAGTTTCTCCTTTCTCATCTTTTACCACATCAATCACCGCTACATCTTGGTATTGATCTTTACCAATCACAGCTTGAATGGTCACAACATGAGTATTCTTCTTAGAAGTGTCCACTACTCTCAAGTAGTCCACTTCACCGTCTTCATTCAGGTCAAGATTAGAAATCTGTTTTTCAGGATCATTTAATTTCTTTTCGAAATCTTCTAAATCTTTAGATTCTCCAAAGACAGCTGCCACTACTTCTAAATCTAAGTTTTGACTAATTTCATCATCAGTAGCAGTAACTGTAGTCACGTCCTGTGCTTTTACCAAAAATGGAATACTCAGGAACAGTGAAAGTATCAATATTTTTAAATCGGTTAAATTCATGACGCAGTAGTTTAATTCGTTGAATGATATTTGTTTTAGCTAATTAAGTTGTGGCATTTGCTTCATTGGTTATTAGAATAGAAATCTTTTGAAGATCGTTTATACACATCACCACATTCTTTTATACGGCGTCAATCATCTAAACAGTTTACTGCATTAAGAATTAATTGGTTAAAATTTAACAAAATCACTCTTATAATTTGTAAAACAACATCACAAAAGCACTGATAATTGGAAATAATTTTATAACAAGCTAAAAAACATCTGACGGCTGATCATTGCCATCTGTTTGTTTTTCAACATCAGAAAATGATCTTTTCCTGCCATAAATAATAAAGCAAACCCCGATTAAAATATAAGGTATACTCAACATTTGTCCCATATTAAAAGACAAACCTTCCTCAAATGGGACCTGGTTTTCTTTAATAAACTCAATAAGAAATCTTGAAGAAAATATTAATATTATTACTGTACCGGATAGGAAACCACTCTTCAAATTAGTTCTATGTTTTTGGTATAGATACATCATTATACCAAAGATAATAAAATAGCAAACAGCCTCATAGAGTTGAGCGGGGTGCCTTGGGATTAAATCTATTCTTTCAAAAACAAAAGCCCATGGAAGATCTGTTGGTGTTCCAATAATTTCAGAATTCATCAAATTAGCCAATCGGATAAAAGCACATGCAATTCCTATTACTACAGCCAACAAATCAACAATATCAATAAAATGGTGATTCGTTTTTCTAGCGTAAAGAATTAATGCAATAGTAAGCCCTATACCTCCACCGTGGCTAGCCAAACCTGCATAACCAACAAATTCAGGACTTCCATCTGGTAAAAATTGGATAGGGAAAATCATTTCTAATGGATTCGACAGGAAATAGGCTGGCTCATAAAGCAAGCAATGTCCAAGACGAGCACCAATAAAAATACCTAGAACGGCATAGATTAATAAACGATCATGATTGGACTGTGGCAAACCTTCTTTCTCAAATATTCTACTTAAGAAATAAGAGCTCAAAAATACTCCTGTCACGAATAATACTCCGTAATATCGAAGTGGGAACCCATTAATATCTAAGATTTCCGGATCAGGGTTCCATATAATATAGTTTAGCATAAGTTGTTTGTAGTCTGTTGATAATTAAGTTTATCTGCGAATATAAAAACTACACACATGCTTTACTATATATATTTTCTCTTTAAAAAAGAAAGATACCAATAACAGAGCACACAGCAATTAATGCTATAGGATGCACCTTTTTTTCATAAAACTTAAGGATTACTCCAACAATTACACACACTGCTATACTCCCCCAATGTACATCTGAAAAGCCTTCTTTAAAGAAAGTAGTTTCTGCTATTTTCCAACCTGCATACAAAATCAAAGCGATCGTCACAGGTTTGATCCCAAAGAAAAAGGCTTGTTTGAATTTATTTTTCTTGAGTTTTTTCAATATTTCAGACAAAGCGACAATACAGACTACAGAAGGAGTAGCCAAACCTGCTGTGGCAAAAACACCACCTATTACTGCTCCTAATCTTCCTCCTACTGCCATTCCAGCTTCATTGCCCACAAAAGTAGCGGAGTTTACAGCAATAGCACCGGGTGTCATTTGTGCCAATGATAAGACATCAAAAAACTGATCAGCGGTCATCCATCCTTGCTTTTGAAATTCAACTACAAAAAGGGGTACCATGGCTAATCCTCCTCCAAAACTGAAAAAACCAATTTTACAGAATACAAAATACAATTCTGCATATGTTTTTAATGCTTCTAATGAAAACGCTTCCATATTATTTCAATAAATCTTTAATCTGTTTTGGGAAAAATACATAAAGGCCAAGTCCCATTACCGCACCTGTGACAATTAATAAAATTGGGTGAAGCTGGAAGGCAAATAATAAAATACAGGCTATTAAGAATATGCCTAGTCCATATCTGTCCGTCACACTTCCTTTAAACATTTTCCATACAGAATGCCCGATCAATGCAACGATACATGCTCTTGCTCCCATAAATGCTTTTTGTGCAATAGGATGTTCAAAACTATGAGAGAATAAATGATAGATCACTGTTATGACTAAGTATGATGGTGCTATCACTCCTGCCGTGGTAAACAAGCCTCCTAAAAATCCTTTTTCTCTATACCCCACAAATGTAGCGGCATTGATAGCTATAGTTCCAGGAGTCATTTGAGCAATAGACATGATTTCCAACAATTCATCGTTGGTCAACCATTTTTTATTTTCTATTAATTCTTTTTCTAAAAGTGGAATCATAGCATACCCTCCTCCGAAGGTAAACATCCCAATTTTGAAAAAGCTGTAAAATAATTCGAAATAGATCATTTGTTTTAGTATTCAGCAGTTCGATATTGAACTGCAAGTATATCATTCTTACAAGCTAATAAAAATGATCGAAGGCAGTATTAATAACTATTAGAAATTTGATCTGAAAAGTGTTACCTAAGAAAACTATTAAAATGAAAGCTTTTACCTAAAAAAAACAGCTATGTAATTTAATCACATAGCTGTCATACCATCAAAGGTTACTTTTTTAACTAATAATATGTTTCAACTGATATGGAGCATCCTCTATTAGCTTGATATTCTTTTTATTAATATCCAAACGGTATTCATCACCCAAGAAGGATCTGTTTTTCAATAGAGTACTCCTTTTGGGTGTAAAATCAATTGGAGCATAACTATTCGCTGGATAATAATCTGTCAATAACCCTATATCAATATATGATTGAGCCACAATTTGACTACAGAAATAAGTATTATCATTAATTTCAACATTGTGAAGTCTACCTTGCTTGAAATTAGTAATATACCTACTCACTGGCTTACAAAAATCTCCTCCGTGCATTTTCAGAATTGATGCTGATAAATCCTGATATAACTGAATACTGCGATCAGTGTATAGCGGTCTATAAGCAAATTTTGTATCATACCTCATCTTATAATTGTAGACTAACCTGTCTTTCAAACTCACTAGTGTAGGTCCGCTTTTTGTTACCCCAGTGAGTTGGTCTATCACAGGAGTCCTTAAGTTTGACTCCCATAAAAGTAAAGGGTCTTCATGATCTACTAGCGGTAAAAATCCTTCCACATCCTCTCTTCTAATAATTATTGAGGAGTGAGACCAAAGTGATCTTTGTACAATTTCTGATATACGGCTTACTTTATATGTGCCATGCATAAAAAAGAGGTCTCCAGTTAGTGCATTTTCAGTAAATTCTTCATAGGTAGTTTTTCTCTTAGGCACATAGAAATAGTTGAACTTTTTTAATAAATCCATAGTAAAGTTTTTTATAGTCCAATTGCAAATTCTTTTACTTTTTGGTTGATTCTCTCAGGGAACCTATACAGTTTGTATTCTTCACAAACTTGATGAAGGGTATCTACAATAATTGCAGTTTCCTCATTTGTAAGAGTCAAAGGAGGCTCAACTCTTATTACATTATTCAACTCGCCATAGTAGCCAACATACACACCCATTTCTACACATCTAAAAGCAATTTTCTTAGCTAGTAATTCATCTTTCTCTACATCTATTTCAATACCAATCATTAACCCTTTGCCTCTTACCTCCTTTACAAAGTCATAATGCTGAAGTTTAAATTGAAGCTGTTTTCTAATACGTTCACCACATTCTGATGCATTTTGAATGAGGTTTTTATTCATGATATAGCGAATAACTTCTATGGAAGCTGCGCAGGAAGGTGGATGTCCTGCCAAAGTAAGTACATGCTGACCTGGTATCATTTGATCTTCAAAATCTGCCTTAATGATAGTAGCGGCAACTGGTGCATAACCGCCTCCAAGGCTTTTCCCTACCACCATTATATCAGGGACTATGTTATAATGTTCAATAGCCCACCATTTTCCAGTTCGCCCCATTCCAGTTTGTACTTCATCGATGGAGAAGATAACATTGTACTTTCTTGTGAGTTGAAAAAGTGATTTCAGGAAATGATCAGATAATAGTAAAATACCAGCATCACCCTGAATAGGTTCTAAGATTACTGCACCAATCTCTCCTGTAATAAACAGTTTACTGATAACAGCTAAAGTATTCTGTTCTTGAAATTCGTTCTTTGGATAACGAAGCCCGATATAATCCTCACTGAAATTATAAAGGTTATCATTAAAATTTTTAAAGTTTGAAACTTGCTGCGAAAAACCTGTAGTACCGTGATAGCTGTTTACAAAATAGAGAATTTTCTTGTTAGGTTTTTGAGAACGAATAACCTTGATAGCAGCATCATTTGCATCTGAACCAGATAATCCAAGTATCACTTTTCTATTATTTCCTCCAGGTGTAATAGATAGTAGTAGCTCTGCAAATTCTATCACTTTGGAATGAGGAGAGTAGGTAAAGCATGAATGCTGTATCTCTAAACATTGCTCATAATAAGCATAAGCCGCTTCATTGTTATCATAACCTATAATATTAACTGATGCTCCAGTTAGACAATCGAGGTAATGATTTCCATCAATATCTGTGATAGTATTGAGTTTTGCTGTTTTCAAGGTAATACCATATAAACCCATAAAATTTGTAGTGGCAATGATATTTTTGAGTTTTGAAAGATAGTATAATGACTGCCTACCGGGTGGAGTAGTCATTACAGAATGAGAAGTTAAATTCATAAAGTAGCAATTTCAGTTCACTTAAAATATTCTTATAATTTAACCAAATTATTTCAATATCAATCACTTAACAGCATTAAAAGGTGAAAAAATTTCACTATAACACTTTTTATTCTCGTTTTTCAATTCAAAAAAGATAGACCATAAAAAAGTCTATTCCCAGTAACTTTTATACAATAATGATAAGATTAATTAAAGCTAAGAAAAGAAGTTCATGCAATACTTCCAGATGTGTTAAAGGGATTTTTTATACGGCTAACTCTCATCATTTTATACACACAAACTGACCAAATGATTTTCTGACACACCTCAAATAATAAATAACGATAAGAACCAATGTTTTTAGAAGGGGATTTTATAGAGTAAAATAAATTCTGTAATTTGAAAAAAGAATTCCGTTTTACTCCTTATCAAGTAACTAAATAGTGTCAAAATAATACGGTGGTAAAACATACTTCTCAAATCAATTATATTCATAAATTAACTAAGCATGACTTATACGAATGTCATAAAAAGTGTACTATTAGGAAGTGCACTTCTTTTTGGTGGTTGTAATGCCTCCGAAATGAGTACTGGAGAATCCGCTTTTCCATACAAAACTGTAAAAAACGACCCGCTCAACACTAGGATTTATACGTTGGACAATGGATTGAAAGTGTATTTATCTGAATACAAAGACGCTCCTAGAATACAGACTTATATTGCAGTGAAAGCAGGCGGTAAAAATGATCCTGCTACTTCTACCGGACTTGCTCACTATTTAGAGCATATTATGTTCAAAGGTACTTCCCACTTCGGTACAAAAGACTGGGCTCAAGAATCTGTTTATTTAGACAGTATCGAAAACATGTTCGAGCATTACAGAACATTAGACGATCCTGCTGAAAGAACAGCTTATTATGCCAAAATTGATCAGGTATCAAATGATGCTTCTAAGTTCTCTATCGCCAACGAATATGACCGTATGATCGGTATGATCGGTGCTAAAGGAACCAACGCTTATACTACTGAAGACCGTACGGTTTATGTCAACGATATCCCTGCAAATGAATTAAACCGCTGGCTGGAAATTGAATCAGACCGTTTTAGAGAAATTATCCCTCGTTTATTCCATACAGAATTAGAAGCGGTATATGAAGAGAAAAACCGTGCTTTGGATAATGATCAACGTAAGGTATTTGAAGCCATGTTTACGTCATTATTCCCTAATCACCCTTACGGAACTCAGACAGTAATCGGTACAATCGACCACTTGAAGAATCCTTCAATCACTGAGATTAAAAAGTATTTCAAGAAATATTATAGACCGAATAACGTAGCCATTTGTTTGAGTGGTGATTTAGATCCGGACAAAACAATTGAATTAATTGATAAATACTTCGGTTCATGGGAGCCGGGCGATATTCCTGCATTTACTTACAAGGAAGAAGCTCCGCTTACACAGCCAATCAAGAAAGAAGTTTACGGTCCACAGACAGGAATGGTGTTTATGGGCTATAGAATGCCTGGTTTAAAAACCAACTCTAGAGACGTTCTGAAAGAACAACTTTGCGATATGATCCTTGCCAACAGCAGTGCAGGTTTGATAGACCTTGATTTGAATCAGCAACAAAAAGTATTGAACGCAAGTAGCTTTGTATATCCTTTTAATGATTATACTGTTCATACTTTATATGCTATTCCTAGAAACGGTCAGACACTTGAAGAAGCACAAGCTTTACTTTTAGAGGAAATTGAAAAGTTGAAAGCTGGTGATTTTGAAGATTGGTTGATTGAAGCAATCGTCAACGACTTCAAAAAATCAGAAATCAAGAAACTGGAAAGCAATGGTGCTCGTGCTGATGCATTTGTACAGGCATTCACAAGAAATATCCCTTGGGAAAACTACATTGATGATATTGAGGAAATGCAAACAATCACAAAAGAAGAGATTGTAGCTTTTGCCAATGAGAACTATAAAGACAACTATGTTGTTGTATATAAACGTACGGGTGAAGACCCGAACAAACAGCAAGTAGAAAAACCTTCTATTACGAAAGTGGAATTGAACAGAGGTGAAAAATCTGAATTCTTCAAGAAGATAGAAGGACAGGAAGTGGAAGCATTGAATCCTTTATTCTTAGATTATTCTAAAGATATTCAGGAAACAAAAATGAACAGTGATGTAACTGTTCGCTATAAGAAAAATGTAGAGAATGATCTTTTCGAATTATACTATATTATTAATGTAGGAAAAGATACAGACCCTACTTTAAGTACTGCTATCCAATACTTGGAATACCTTGGCACTGATAAGTTGACTTCGGCTCAAATCAAGCAGGAGTTCTATAAATTAGGTGCCGGTTTCAGTGTAAATACTTCTTCTGACCAAGTGTATGTTTCTCTTAATGGCTTGACAGAAAATATGGTTCCTGCTATGAAGTTATTCGAAGACCTTCTGAATAATGCAAAAGCAGATGAAGCAGTTTTGCAAAACATGATTGCCATTGAGAAGAAAGGCAGAGAAGACACGAAGAAAAATAAAGGAGCAATCTTATTCACTGGTTTGATGAACTACGGTTTATATGGCAATAACAACCCTGTAACAAATGCTTTATCAAACAAAGAATTAGACCTTATCAAATCAGAGGAATTGATTTCAAGAATCCATCAATTAACGAAGATGGAGCACAGAGTACTTTACTACGGTCCTGAAACATTGGACAAAGTAGTGGCTACTTTAAATGCGGAACATAAAATTCCTTCTGATTTACAACCTGTTCCGAGCGCAAAAGAATTCTATATCAAAGATGTTGAGCAGCCAAAAGTATTCTGGTCACACTATGATATGGTACAGGCTGAAGTAATTTTCTTAGCGAAGGGTCAAAAATATGATCCGAAGAGAATTGCTGCCGCTACTTTATTCAATGAGTACTTTGGAGGAAGTATGAATGCCATCGTGTTCCAGGAAATGCGTGAAGCACAAGGTCTCGCTTATTCTGTATTTAGTAAATATGGAGTGGCAAGTGAGAAAGGTAAGAGTGATTATACTTTGGCTTATATCGGTACGCAGTCGGATAAATTGACGGAAGCAATGGCGGGTATGAAAGGTTTATTAGAAAACCCTCCTAAAAACTATCAGTCATTTGATGCCGCTAAAAAAGCGATATTGAGTAAGCTGGAAAGCGAGCGTATAACAAAGAGTGGTGTTTTATTTAATTATGAAACAGCATTGAAAAAAGGAAATGATCATGACATCCGCAAGGACGTTTACAATGCCATCAAAACAATGACAATTGATGATGTTATGAAATTCCACAGCGACTTTATCAAAGGCAAAAACTACAACGTATGTGTAGTAGGCGACCGAGGTAAGCTCAATATGGAAACTTTAGCAAAATATGGTCAAGTACAGGAATTGTCATTAAATGATCTTTTTGGTTTTGATAATAAGCCAAGGGTCAAAAAAGAACAATAACAACTAACATATTCCAACAATTCAGGTCATTCTGCTTGCAGAATGGCCTTTTTCATGTTTAAATAAGTGATTTATTGAGATCTAAATACTATCTTAATATATGCTGAGTAAGCTTTCCTTTAAACTTTGTTTGAAATTAAATAGAATTCGCAATATCTTTATTGCCTAATTAATGACTTAACTCGTGTATGAAGACAAGCAAAAAACTATTTTGTATTATTCTCTTGAGTATTTTCTTTACTCAACCCCTACTTGCCAACCCGGAAGTAAGTCTGCCTAGTTCATTTAATTTAATGGGCTCTAAGGTAGTGGTAACACAGGGTGGAATGGAAAAGATTATGGCCAAATACAATAGTCTTACCCGTTCACAAAAACACTATGATATTCTTTTAGAAAGATGTAACACGTATTTCCCATACATCGCCCGTGAACTTCAAACAAGAGGCGTGCCTGAGGAATTCAAATACCTTGCATTACAAGAATCTCTTTTGGATGGCAATGCCATTTCAAATGCTACTCCTCCTGCTGTTGGTTTCTGGCAGTTCAAAGATTTCACTGCTGAAGAAAGAGGCATGATCATCAACAGAACTGTAGATGAAAGAAAAAATGTGGTTGCGGCTAGTATTGGCGCGGCAGATTACCTTTCAAAAAACCATTATTATCTTGGCAACTGGTTCTATGCCATGATTTCTTATCATGATGGATTGACGGGAGCAAAAAATCACATCAAGAAGAATAAATTGAACTATTATTCTCAGGTGACTATTAATGAAAAAACACATCCTTATGTACTTCATTATTTAGCACACTATTTTGCTTTTAAAGATAAAGTAGGAAAGGATCAAAATCATATGGTATTAATTGAACTGCCTACAAGTGGTTATTCTTTATCACAGGTTTCTAAATTTACTGGTCAGCCATTGAATATTATTTCTTCAAATAATATCTGGCTTTCAGGAAGCTACATTCCAGAAGATAAAGTTTACTCTGTAATGATTGAAGCGAAGCCCGATGAAATCAATCAGTTGGTGGCCAAGCTTTCTCCTTATGCTAAAACAAGGAAAACAAGAGCGAGAAGCGCCATCTTCCAATTCTACGCTGACAGTATCCAAGACGACTATCCTTTTGTATTGCCTACCCATACAGAAAGTGATAACAGCAAATATGACTTTGCGATTGTCAACGGTGTGAAAGCTGTGATTTTGAAGGAGGAAATGACTCAGAAGGAACTTATTAAATCTTTAGGAAGCATTTCAAAAGGCAAACTGAAGAAGTATAATTATATCAAGGGTAAAGATAAGTTGTTGAAAGACACTCATTATTACATCGAGCCTTTACCGACATCAATTCCTGTTTCCTACCACGTCTTGAAGGAAGGGGAATCATTAAATTATATCGCTATCAAATACGGTATTGATCTTAATGCATTGAAAAAAATCAATGAAATGTCAAAAGAATCTGATGCTAAAGTAGGTGACAAGATTTACTTCAACTAGTCTTAAACTTTCCCAAAAAAAGCTCATGAATACAGTTCATGGGCTTTTTTTATTTAAACAATCTTAAACCGGATAGGTGTTTCGATTTCATTCTACACTTCTAACTGTGTAAAGCTGAATGTGTTCTCATAGCATAAAATAGCTACAGTAGAAGGATACATTGTATTATTGTTTAAATGAAAAATACCTATGAAATCAAATGTTTATTTCAAACTACTCCATAAAGGATTAAATAAATTAGCATCAGCCTTAAGAACTGATAATAACCTTTCGAACAGCAATCCTGCTAATAGTAGAAATCTAAAAGCTGTTTCATACAAAGGGTTATTTCACGAAACGAATGAAAGCATTTTCGTTCAGAATTATATATTCTACCCTGATAACACATTCAAAGTAGAAAAATATGAAATGAGATTTGAAAATGATGTACCTGTGAACTACGAAATTGTTGTAGACAATGGAAGATATGTGAAGCAAGAAGGTATTTATACCAATATGATCGTTGAAACAGGCTTTTCAAATTACATCAGAGAAGGTAATACTTACAAAAACTTGAAGAAGGGAGTTTTAAAGAATAAGATTACCGAAAGTATTGATTTCACAAAAGAAGCACTTTCGGGTATTCCATGGGTAAATGAGTACATCGACCCTATCGTTTTCGAAAATAAAATAAAAACAATTGCGAGTTAAGAGCATGTTCGATACATACACAAAGCCCCATCAAAATGTATATTTAGTACAACTTTGATGGGACTCAAAAATAAAATGCTTTATATCTTCTTCTAGATATAAAGCATTTTTTTCAATGAAGGGGTATTAATCATTTCGTCTTGCTAGACTGAGGAAACAACTTTTGTTTAGCTACTTCTAATTGGGCAAGCATAAGTTTGTCTAAGTAGCTTGATTCTTTTGTTGGCTTCATTGAAGAATTGTCTTGCTTTTGAGATACATTAGACGTCTTCATATGATAATTGAATTATATTGAGTAACGTTAAATAACTGTGTACCTGCAAACTAGCCAAAATTTATCATTTTTCAAAGAAATATTACATACTACGTACCAGTAATACGTTCTTCAATTGGATATTTACGAAATTCTAGTTCATTGAATTAGAATGTTTTATCCGCATAAAAGCCACATCCTCTGAGTGTGGCTTTTTGTTTATGTCATATTAGGTTGAAATCAAATTCAAAAAAGTAATAATCCATTCATATTTACGGTTCTCAACTTCATCAATTATCATCTATTCTTCATCTATGAACAATAACCAAATAATATTGGGATAGTTCTTTTGCATCAACAACTAATTTTCAATCTATACAACATGAAACATTTCTACAAGCTATTGGTAATGACTATTTTAGTCACTTTATCAACTTATGTAAACGCTCAAAATTCATCTATTACAGGTGTCATTGTTGATGAAAACGACCTTCCATTGATTGGTGCCACCGTACGTGTATCCAATCATCAGTATTTAGGTTCGCTGACAGATGCATCGGGTAAATTTATCTTAGTAAACGTACCTGAAGGAACACAGGAATTAGAAATTTCTTACTTAGGATTTGAGACTTTAAAACAAAGTGTGGAATTAAAAGCAGGTGAGGAAGCGAACTTGAAAGTCATTAAAATGAAAGGCAGTATCATCCTTGGTGACGAAGTTGTCATCATGGGTTCTAATCTTCAAGGTCAAGCGAAAGCTTTAGGACAACAAAAAAATGCCAATAACATTATGAACGTGATCAGTGCTGATCAAGTGGGTAAGTTTCCAGATTCAAATGTTGGTGATGCATTGAAAAGAGTTCCAGGTATTACAATGCAGTATGATCAAGGTGAAGCAAGATTTGGTTTAATCAGAGGTACTTCTCCAGACTTGAGTTCAATCACTATTAATGGTGAAAGAGTTCCTTCGGCTGAAGGTGAAACAAGAGCTGTACAATTAGACCTTATCCCTGCCGATATGGTACAGTCGATTGAAGTATCAAAAACGCTGACTCCTGATATGGATGCTGATGCAATTGGCGGTTCTGCCAACTTGGTTTTAAGATCTGCTCCAAATGATCTTCGTGTCTCAGGTACTTTGGGTACAGGTTATAATTTCCTTTCTGAAAAAGCAATGCTGAATGGTGCTGTAGTTATTGGTAACCGTTTCTTCAATGATAAATTAGGTGTGATTGTAAGTGGATCTTATTTTGACCACAACTTAGGTTCTCACAATATTGAAGCAGAATGGGACAATGAGTCTAATCCTGAAATGACTGACTTCCAAATCAGAACGTATGACGTACACAGAATCAGAAGATCGCTTTCTACTACTTTGGATTATGCTTTAGGAACCAACTCTAAAATCTATGTAAGCGGGATTTATAACCACAGAGACGACAGAGAAAACAGATACCGTTTCAGATATAAAGATATTGAAGCCAATGGTGATGACACTTACACTGCTGAAATCAGAAGACAAACAAAAGGTGGTTTAGATGACAACAACAATAAAAATACACGTTTAGAAGACCAAAGAACTTACAATGTCACTTTAGGTGGTGAGCACTTGATTGCTAATCGTTTCAAATTAGACTGGTCAGGTACTTTAGCGAAAGCTTCAGAAGAAAGACCTCACGAACGCTACATTAACTGGAGACTGAAAGATGTCGTTTTAACTCAAGACCTTTCTAACCCAGAAAAACCTAATGTAAATGATAACGGTGCTGGTGTTGATTACGGTAGTTTTGATCTGAAAGAAATCACTGAAGAATATCAATACACTGAAGAGCTTGACCAAAACGCTAAAATCAACTTAGAAATTCCTTTGAATAACACTCGTAACAAAAGCATCATTAAAATCGGAGCTCGTTATAGAGGAAAGGAAAAGATGAGAAGCAACAACTACAGCGAGTTCGAGCCATCAGTTGCCAATGAGGAGAACTTTAATTTTATGATAAATCAACCTTTGAAAGATCAAACAAGAGATCCTTTCTTGGCTGGAAATCAATATAAAGGAGGAAAATTCACCGATCCTTCTGCCCTTGGAAAATATGACTTGAACAACCCTACACTTTTTGAAAAGTCAGATCTTCCAGAGGAATATTTAGGTGGAAACTATAATGCGAAAGAGCAAATCACTGCTGGGTATGCGATGTTAAAGCAAAGCTTAGGTACAAAGTGGTTCTTCATTGCTGGTGCTAGAGTTGAAAATACACAAGTAGAGTACACAGGCTACCAAGTAGAATTTAATGAAGAAGGAGATTTTGATCCTGCTGCTTCAAAAACAATTGAAGGGACAAACAGCTACACTAACGTTCTTCCATCAGTTCAAGCACGTTACAATATCAATGAGAACACAATCATCAGAGCCGCTTGGACCAACACTTTAGCTAGACCACGTTATTTTGATTTGGTACCTTACCGTGAAATCAGCAGAGAAGACAATGAACTTTCAGAAGGTAATCCAGGCTTGAAACCTACTACTTCTATGAACCTTGATTTAATGGGTGAGCATTATTTCAAATCAGTAGGTATTATCTCAGGTGGTTTATTCCACAAAACATTAAATGACTTTATCTATAACTATCAAGCACGTAACTATACGGACCCTGTAAGCGGAAATGTTTATGATCGTTACTCACAACCTCGTAATGGTGCTAAGGCAACTTTAACAGGTTTCGAAGTGGCTTTCCAACGTCAATTAGACTTTTTGCCAGGTGCATTAAAAGGATTAGGCATCTACACAAACTACACTTACACTTCTTCTGAAATCAAAGATTTAGGAATTGAGGAAAGAGAAGATGAGAAGTTATCATTACCGGGTACAGCACCGCACACAGTGAACGGATCACTTTCATTTGATTCAAAGAAATTAAGCTTCAGAGTTTCATTAAACTACACTGCGGCTTACATCGACGAGTTAGGTGATGAAGCATTCAAAGACAGATATTATGATCAGCAATTGTTCCTTGATGCCAACGCTTCATATGCATTCACTGATCAATTGCGATTATATGTTGAAGCCAATAACTTATTAAATACTCCTCTAAGATATTACCAAGGATCGGAGCAATATACTATGCAATCGGAATACTATAATGCTAGAGTTCAATTAGGATTGAAATTCGATCTATCAAAGTAATCTGAATTCCACTACAAATAGTCAAAACGTAGAGGTGCGGTTTTTCAAACTGCATCTCTTTTTTTATTGAACTTTTTTAAGATAATAAATCACTTCTTCTGTGTAATTGCTTTACATTTTACCCCTGTAAGTTTTAAAATTTTATTTATCTTAGGCAAAATTCTAGAATTACTATCTTGCAAACTTTATGGGTTACCGAAAACTCATACAGCTTCATTTTTTGATCGGGGGACGTAAATAATGTTATTAAGTAAATTAGAGATAAAAGGTTTTAAAAGTTTTGGTGAAAAAGTAACACTAAACTTTGATAAAGGTATTACTGCCGTAGTTGGACCAAACGGCAGTGGTAAATCCAATGTAGTTGATGCTATCAGATGGGTGCTTGGTGAACAAAGTACCAAGGCATTGCGTTCTGAAAAAATGGACAACATCATTTTTAATGGCACCAAAAGTAGAAGGCCATTACAGATGGCGGAGGTCTATCTTACTTTTATCAATAATAAAAACTTACTCCCTACTGAATATACAGAAGTGACCATTGGTCGCCGTTTTTACCGTTCAGGTGAAGGTGAATATTCCCTAAATGGTGTCCCCTGCCGTTTGAAAGATATTCATGGTTTGTTCCTAGATACTGGTATTGGTTCAGATAGTTATGCAATCATTGAGTTGAAAATGATTGATGAAATCTTGAACGATACACAAAATGCAAGAAGAACCCTTTTTGAAGAAGCGGCAGGAATTTCAAAGTTCAAGAAAAGTAAGAAAGAAACACTAAAGAAACTCAAGGACACAGATGCTGACTTAGAACGTGTGGATGATTTACTTTTTGAGGTGGAGAAAAATATGCGTTCACTGGAGCGTCAGGCCAAGCAGGCACAGCGTTACATCAAACTCAAGAAAACATATAAGGAGTCGAGTATTCAATTGGCCCTTAAAAAGGTAGATTCTCAAGCGAAAGAATTAAACGAACTGGCAGATAACATGACTGCCAAGAATGAAGAAAGAAACCTTACGATCAAAACAATCGATGAACTTGAGGCTTCGATTGCAAAAGAGAAAAAGGAATCTATTGATAAGGAAACTCTTTTCGCTTCAAGACAAAAAACACTGAATGAACACATCTTAAAGATGCGTCAGATAGAGAGTGAAAAGAGAATCAAAGGGGAAAGAAAACGTTTTCTGGAAGAGAAAAAACAAACGCTCGAAACACAATCTACTTTGGATAGAGAGGCTGTAGCATTAGCACAGCAAGGTATTGAGAGTTTACAGATTCAGTTGAGTTCCATTGAAAGAATGGTCAATGAAACGGAAGCTGAATTGACGAAAACACAACAGAAACGTGATACACAGACACATAAATCGGATGAACTTGAAGTAAGAACTAAAGAGTTTGAGCAACAAGTAAAAAATAAACAATCCATCATTTTTCAACTCAAACAAAAAGTTGAAATCAATGAGGTACAACTTTCTGCATTAAAGCAAGAGTTGGAAAGAGCACATGTTGAGTCTTCTGAAAAGTCTTCAAGCTTGGCAGAGTTTGATACACAATTTGCTTCTTTAGAAGGTGAAAGACTGAGTGCGAGCATGCAATATGAAGAGGTGAAAGAGAAACACGACCTCCACCAGCAAAAAATTCATGATTGCAGAGAAGAACTGGAAGGTATTAAAGATAGGTCTTCTGAAATCCTCCGTTCATTGGATGCCAAAAGAAATGAGCATGCTTTGACAAAATCATTAGTGGATAATTTAGAAGGTTATCCAGAAGCCATCAAATACCTGAAACAGGAAACCGATTGGGCCAAGGAAGCTCCTATGCTATCGGATACATTGCACTGTGAAGATGATTACAGAGTGGCTATTGAAGGCTATCTTGCTCCTTACTTGAATTACTTTGTACTTGAAAATGAGGACGAAGCTTGGCGTGCAGTCAACCTTTTGGAAGAAATGAAAAAAGGTAAAGCCAACTTCTTATTGTTAGATAAATTTGAAGGCTATTCTCCTTCGCCTCGTAAAGCAATCGAAGACGCTATCTCTGCTATTGACGTAGTAGATTTTGATGATAAATACGCTTCACTGATCACTTACCTGCTGGATGGTGTTTATATCGTTCATAGAAATCAAAATAACCTTCCTAAGAACGACAGTGTTATTTTAGTGACTAAAAATGGTAAGGCTATTCGTAGAAAGTCAGCGATCACAGGTGGTTCTATTGGCTCTTTTGAAGGTAAATCTTTAGGTAGAATCAGACACCTTGAAAATCTGACGGAAGAAATTAATGCACTTGAAAAAGAGGCTGAAGAGATTCATATTAAGAAAGTTGAAAAACAGCAACTTCATAAAGATCTTCTTCAAGTTAATTTCTCTCATGAATTAGAAAGTGCACAGCACAACCTTCAAGTCGTTTCTCAGGAATTAATTAAAATCAAAACGCAGAAAGAAGAGTTTGCGAAATTCCTGGAAGCAAGTGCCAATAAGAAAGAAGAGATTCTGGAAAGAATTGGTGATGCTGAAATTGCCATAAGCGAAGGCAAACCTCAACTGGAAGATGAAACCTATGCAATGGAGTATATGGTAGAACAGTTGGAGGAAATGCAAGAGAACTTGGCGATCGAAAAAGAGAAAAAGACTGAGTACTCAAGTAAATACAATCAACTTCACATTAATTTCCTTCAGCAAGAAAACCAGTTCAATGGGCTTCAGAAAGAGATTGATTTTAAAGATGAAGAATTGGTAAAAGCTCAGAATAGAATTGATCAGAATATAGAGGAAATAGAAAAAGTAGAGCAAGATTTATTGCGTGCTGATTCTTTGGACGAGGAAGGTGATCAAGAGCTAATTAAACTCGAAGAAGAAAAACAAAATATAGAACACGGTGTCCAAGAAGCGGAAAAAGCTTATCAAGATGCCAAGGATTTGATTTCTGACACTGAAGTCGATATCAAGCTTAAACAAGTACATAAAGAAGAAATTGATCAAGAGCTTTTAAAAGCCAATGAGAGAATCAATGCACTTCGTCTTTCTTTAACTTCTGTAAAAGAGAAAATTGCAGTTGAGTTTGAAGTTGACATTGAGCAAATGCTTCTGTTTAACCCAAAATCTCCTTCTACCGAAAATGAGGAAGAAGAAAAATCAGAGGAAGAAGAGAATCCATATAAAGAAATGGGAATTGCAGAATTGGAGCAAATCAGCGAAGATTCTAAAAGAAAATTAGGTTCATTGGGAGCTATCAATCACACCGCTATTGATGCTTTTAATGAAATCAAGGAAAGAAACTCATTTATCTTAAGCCAAAGAGAAGACCTTAATAAGGCCAAGGAACAGTTATTACAAACTATTGAAGATATTGATGCCGTAGCTCAAGAAAAGTTCATGAAGGCCTTCGTGCAGATCCGTGAGAACTTTATGGAAGTGTTCAGGTCATTATTTACAGATGAAGATAACTGTGATTTACGCTTGGCTGATGATAATGACCCCTTGAATGCAAAGATTGAGATTTTGGCCCAACCGAAAGGTAAACGACCTCTGACGATCAATCAGCTTTCTGGTGGAGAAAAAACATTAACGGCAACGGCATTGTTATTTGCCATTTACCTAATCAAACCTGCACCTTTCTGTATTTTTGATGAAGTAGATGCCCCACTTGATGATGCCAATGTGGACAAATTCAACAGAATCATCAACAAGTTCTCTTCTAACTCACAGTTTATCATTGTGACGCACAACAAGAGAACGATGTCAAGTACTGACGTCATTTATGGTGTAACGATGATCGAACAGGGTGTTACTACTGTAGTTCCTGTAGATATCAGAAATACACCACAGTTAGACGCCTTTACTTCAAAATAAAATATTGCTTTTCAGGTATTTCACCTACTATTTCTGTTCATAATTTGAATTGACGTTCATTTGTGAACATTTACAAAATCACTTAAAAATCATAAAAAACTGAATATCAATTAGTTATGTATTTTTAAGTGATTTTTGGTATGTATAAAAGTGTTGTAATAAAACTCACATTTATTTTAATCATGAAATACCGAGTCGCCCTTCTGTTACTATTACCTCTGTTTGTTTCATTATTCTCTTTCTCTCCCGTTAAATCTAACCCTACATTATCAGCAGAAAACGATAAAACGAAACAAGACAGAACCCGTAAGAAAGATAAACTTTCTGAAGAGTCTGATTGGCTTTACTATGCTGAGTCAGCAAAAGAAAGAATTATCAATAATGAAAACCTTCAAGATGCACTAGAGTTGATTGACCAAAGCTTGGATTTACAAGTCAACTCTACCAATCTAGAAATTAAAGGCGATTATTACACAAAAGTAGGTGATCTTAACAATGCTTTTGAACAGTATCAGAAGGCTATTGAACTTTGTGTTTTTGATATTAAAAAGAAACATCAATTGAAGTCACTTCAGACCAAAGCAATTGGTATTCGTCAACTTCTGGCTTCCAAAAAAAATGTAGAGAAGTAAAATGATAATTAGGTAAAAATTAAAACCAAAACCATTATAAATGACTGAACCTTACCACTTTCATGGTAAGGTTCTTATACGATTTTCATCAGTAGTTTTGCCAGAATGAGGAAAAAATTCCGACTAAGTTTAAAAAATCTTCGTAAAAGACAATTAATCCTTCGAAGTATTACAAAGATATAGAACTATTAATAATTATCAACAGATCAAATGTTAATTAACAAATAAATCTTAAAAATAGTTTCTAATTTACACTTATTACTTAATTCTGGTTGTTTTTCAGAGCTTCAATCAGCTTCGGCACTACTTCAAATGCATCTCCAACTACTCCATAATCAGCCGCTTTGAAGAATGGTGCTTCAGGGTCTTTGTTGATCGCTACTATAACTTTAGAAGAGTTTACCCCTGCCAAATGTTGAATCGCTCCTGAAATACCTACTGCAATATATAATTGTGGTGCTACCTTGATACCCGTTTGTCCTACGTGCTCATGATGCGGTCTCCAATCCATATCTGATACTGGTTTTGAACAAGCTGTTGCCGCTCCAAGCGTAGAAGCTAAATCTTCAATCATCTGCCAGTTCTCAGGACCTTTCATTCCTCTACCTGCAGAAACTACTAAATCTGCTTCCGGCAATAAAATATCTCCTTCTTGCTTGTGAACACCCACTCGCTTCACCCCAAAATCAGCATCATCAAACGCTACAGAAATTTCTTCTACCGCTGCATCTGATCCACTTTCCTCTAGTTGAACTACATTTTTAGTAACCGTAAGGACTTTTTTACCTTCAGGAACTTCTACATAGGCAAATGCCTTTCCGGTAAATACACCGCGTTTTACTACAAAACCATTAGAAGTATCTGGTAACTCTTGAACGTTAGCTACTACACTTGCACCCATTTTGATGGCTACTCTTGCCGCTACTGCATCAACCAAAGAAGAACGTGACATAATCACAGTCTCTGTTCCAGCTTGATTCGCCGCTTCTGCAATTAATTTGGCTGTTGCCGAAATTACACCATCATTCAATCGGTCATCAGAACAATGTAACACCTTTGACGCTCCATATTTACCGACACTCGCTAATTCGGAAGCATCAATACTTCCCATAGCTACGGCTGTAACGTCACCTAATTTTGAACCATATGCAACTGCTTCCAATGAAGATTTCTTGATCGCTCCATTATCTGCTTCTATAAATACTAATACTGACATGTCTTTTTGATTATTTTATGTGTTAAGTTGGGATAATAAATTATAGTACGCGGGCTTCATTTTTCAACAAACCTACAAGTTCGTCCATCTGACCTGCGTTTACCATTTTACATTCACCTTTGGCTTCAGGCAACTCAAATGATTTATAAGTTGTTACTCCATCTACGCCAACAGGCTCTACTACTTGAAGAGGCTTCTTTCTTGCCATCATAATACCTCTCATATTAGGGATTTTCCACTCCGCAATTGGCTCTTGGCACCCTGCCACAAATGGCATTGCTACCTCAACGTCTTCGTGTCCTCCTTCGATCTCTCTGCTTAACTTTGCAGTAGAACCATCCACTTCAAGTTTCATAGCAGGTGCAATAGAAGGCCATCCTAATAACTCCCCTACCAAACCGTGTACAAGTCCAGAATTGTAATCAGAAGACTCACGGCCCATTAAAATCATATCATAATTTTCAGATTTTGCATGCTCTACAATTTGTTGAGCTACAAAAAGAGAATCAGTAGGAACTGCATTTACTCTTACAGCGTTATCCGCTCCAATTGCCAATGCTTTTCTGATAGAAGGTTCCGTATCAGCCTCACCTACGTTCAGAACAGTTACAGTTCCGCCAGTAGCTTCTTTGATTTCTACAGCTCTTGCCAGTGCGAAATCATCATAAGGCCCGATGATAAATTGAACTCCGTTAGTGTCAAGCTTATTATCTGCAAACTTGATTTTAGTAGTGGTGTCAGGTACGTGACTAATGCAAACTAAAATTTTCATGTGTTGTGTTATTAATTGGTGATTACTTTCCGTGCTTGAAAGCAATAATTATCTTAAATTCATTTTATTGGTAGAGCTAAAATAGTATGCAAGCATAATAAATTGCAAGTTTTATTTAGAATAAATATAAAAGAATCGCATAAAAGTGGTTTCTTGATATAGTATTAAACATTTTCAAACACAAAAAATTATATTAACAAGTAAGTACTTGGTCAAAAGTTAACAGAGAGTTATACCTTTGCTATTGTACTTAATCAGTATAAACAGTATATCATTGAATTTCTGTAATAGAAATTTAAAGAATAACATTTACACTCAAAAAAATTTTCAAATGGGAATTGCAAAAAAAAGATTACAAACCGCTTTAGACGGTAATGTTGAAAAAATGCTAAATCAGCAAGTTCAACTTGAAGATCAATCTTCTCAATTTTATCTTTCATTTGCCTCTTGGTGTGAACGTGAGGGGTACGTAAAATCAGCGGAGTTTTTATACGATCATGCAGAAGAAGAACGTCAGCATATGTTGAAGTTTTTTAAATATATTAATGCCGTAGGTGGTCATGCTTTAGCTGCAGAAATCACTACTGTGCCACATGAGTTTGAATCACTTCGTCAGATTTTTGAAATGGTGCTCGAACATGAGGTGAAAGTAACGAAAGCTATCAATGAAATCGTAGATTGCTGTTTTCAAGCCAAAGACTTCTCTACATTCCAGTTTTTACAGTGGTTTGTAGCAGAGCAACGTGAAGAAGAAGAAACAGCACGTACAATCTTAGATGCTTTTGATTTGATAGGTGAAGACAGTCCACAAGGTTTATGGCTTATTGATCAGGAAATTGGCCGTATCGGTCAGCAGACTGAAGAAGATCCATCAGCTGAGGCTTAATCTGCTTTATAAAAATAGGCTGCATATCTTCTAATATATATGCAGCCTATTTTTTCATTTCAGATGTATGAATGGGAAGTATTAAACTTCTGTACTTTGAATGACTCTTATTCCAGAAACTTTCATATCTGTGATTGCATTCTGTACATCATTAGGTTTTAAATTAACTCCTCTTGTTGCATCTTCAATTAGGAATGTTCTAAATCCGCATGTAATCGCATCTAATGCGGTAAATTTGACACAATAATCAGTAGCAAGCCCAGTGATATAAACCTCAGTGACTCCTTTATTCTTTAGGTAATCATTTAGTCCAGTGTCCTTTCTTTTTCCATTATCAAAAAAGGCACTATAACTATCAATACTTATATCGGTTCCTTTTTTATAAACCGCATCTATATTGGTAGTATCCAACGAAGAAACAAATTCTGATCCTTCTGAATTCTGGACACAGTGTATAGGCCATAAAATCTGAGGAAGTCCGTTCAAGTCGATAATTTGTCCTAGTTCCTTGCCTTCATGATTGTCTGCAAAGCTGAGGTGCTCTTCAGGGTGCCAATCCTTAGTAGCAACTACAAGATCGAATTTTGATGATATTTTATTTATTGTTGGTATGATTTGATCTCCTTCGGGTACTTCTAGGGCACCACCTGAAACAAAATCATTCTGCACATCGACGATTATCAGCGCTCGCATATGTAAGTTTCAATATTTTTATTTTCAAATAATATTACAATTTACAATAACATTTAAAAAAATACATAAAGTTGTTATTAGAATAAATGTATCTATGTAACTTAACGTAATTGATTCTATTATACACCATTAATTTTTTGGAAAAATGGATAAAAAAAGCAAAGACTTTTTATATAAATATTTAAATAACCCCTCTCCTACTGGACACGAAGCTGAAGGTCAGAAAATATGGCTTGATTATATCAAACCATACGTTGATACTTCGTTTGTAGACAATTATGGTACTGCAGTGGCAGTGGTTAATCCTGAGGCTCCTTATAAAGTAGTCATCGAAGCACACGCTGACGAAATTGCCTGGTATGTGAATTATATCACTCCAGAAGGGTATATCTATGTGATTAGAAATGGTGGTTCTGACCATCAAATCGCTCCTTCTAAAAGAGTTCTACTACACGGTGAAAATGGTGTAGTTGAAGGTGTATTTGGATGGCCTGCTATTCATACACGTAAACCTGGTAAAGAAGCGAACCCTTCATTAGAAAATATCTTTATTGATGTAGGAGCAGCTTCAAAAGAGGAGGTAGAAGAAATGGGTATTGTGGTTGGTACTGTTATTACTTATGAAGATGAACTTCGTGAGCTAAATAAAGGACGTTACTTCTCTGGCAGAGCACTAGATAACCGTATTGGTGGCTTTATGATTGCTGAAGTAGCAAGAAGACTCAACGAGGAAAAACACGAGGTCCCATTCGGTTTATACGTTGTCAATGCAGTACAAGAGGAAGTAGGTTTGAGAGGTGCAGAAATGATCACACAAACACTTAAGCCTAATGTAGCAATCGTGACTGACGTATGTCATGATTCTTCCGCTCCTATGTACAACAAACAATTGGAGGGAGATACTAAAGGTGGTAACGGTCCTGTACTTACAGTTGCTCCTGCGGTTCAGAATAACCTTTTCAAGATGTTGGTTAACACTGCAAAGGAAAAGGAAATTCCGTTCCAGCGTGCAGCTTCATCAAGAGTAACAGGTACTGATACGGATGCATTTGCTTATTCTAATGGAGGTGTGCCTTCAGCATTGATCTCATTACCATTAAAATATATGCATACTACAGTTGAAACGGCTCATGCGGATGACATCGAGAATACTATCAAATTAATGACAGAATTCTTGAAGCAATTACCTAATGAGCATGATTTCAGATATATCAAATAAACTCACATTGCTATTTTAAGCACAAAAAATCCTCTTAGTTACTGTTGTTAAACCAAGAGGATTTTTTATGTGAAAAGAAAAAGCTTATTGTTTTTTACCGCCTGATACTTTAGGAATTGACATTCCATGATTCTTTGAGACGATTACATTAATCTTATTCATTTTATTCTTTTTCAGTTTCGATGATTTCAAATCATCCTCGCTTCTCATATCTCCTTTTGTTGCTACTACATAGTAAGAGATCTCTTTAAGACCTTTAGTAAATTTCACTCTACCATTTTCATTCGTCTTTGTTTTGGCTTTGATTCCATTCACTTCATCAAAAGCATCATCTTCATTATTATAAAGTACTACATCTGCACCTTTTACAACATTTCCTTTCTCATCTAAAACCGTCACTTGAAGACCGATTAAAGCAAAAGGACTTTCTGTTTTAGTAGGCACATTGAAACTTGAAGCCACGCTTAGTAAAACAATCCCTAAAAAAATTGATAGTAAGTTCGTTGTTTTCATAAAAAGATAAATTAGAGTTTAAAAATCATGTCCTAAAGTTACATAATACTTTGGGTTTGATTGTCTAAATCCATCTTCAATTCCCCATGCAACGTCTAATTTTAAGTAATAACCTAATAAAGTAGTACGTGCACCGACTCCATGTCCCATTAAGAACGGGTATCTGAAGTTTTTCACAGTGGCATCAAACGAACCTACAGGCCCTATTTCCTCAGTATTCAAACTGTTATCTTCCTCAAATGGGTTGACTCCTGTCCAAGCTGACCCTATATCAAAGAATACTGTAAACTGTAAATCTCTCAATAGTTTCGATTTCACAGGACGCTTTGTAAGGAATTTCATCACCGGCATTCTCAATTCAGCATTGAACAACATGTAATTCTCTCCTTCCCATTTGTTCCAGTTAAATCCTCTCAACGGACCCGTAAATTTTGTAAACATCAAATCCGTTAAATCAGGAATATCATTTACTGATTCTGGCTGTACTCCTCTTGGATCGTTGTCCATATTACCAAATGCCCAGTTATCCATTCCGCCCAATCGGTACGTTTTAGGACTTTGACCAAAGAAAGAACCTGCCGAACCTCTCAATGCAAGTGTCATTGAGCGTAATACCTTTTGGTAATGTCTGATATCAAAGGAGATATTTTGGAAGTTCTCCGAAATACTATTCAGACCTACATAATTTTCATATCTGATTTTTGCTCTAGTGCCAATCAACATGTTCTTCCCTCTCTCCAAGCTATTATCAAATACATATTCTACATTAAAACCTGTCCAATATCGGTTGACATCATTTTTATCTAAACCTGGATTGATGGAAGTATCTGTAAAACGTGTATTGGTCAAGAATGGCAACACTTGTATTCTACTTCGAATACTCACAGGTAAGGATACTCCCGCCTCATAATAGTTCTTACTATAACGGTGGAAAAGCTGATCAACATCCAAAGATTGTCTCTCATATCGAATACTGTAATCTAAACGATGCTTCAAATAAAGATACTCAGCAAAGAAATTACCATTATTCAATGAGAAGGTTCCGAATAAACCAGCATTGATCTTATGGTTCTCCATGGCATCAGTCATCATTACTTCAAACTGCAAACCAGAACCCATCAACGGATCAAAACGCATATTGGTATTAAAGCCATCTACAGAAAAACGAATTTCATAATCTTTAGACTTTGAGAACATCGACTTTTTCTTCGAAGCATCTTGCTTAGCCTTTAACCTATCATTGTATTTACTCCAGAAAGCATCTCTTTTATTTTTACTGTAAGAGAAAAACTTATAATTATCAGTATTTGCTTTATCTTCATCTTCAGCTTCCGTGTACGTAGGTTTTTGAGGAAGAAGACCAATATCAGGTCCATTATTTCCAGATCCATTAGTAGTAACAAATGAATAATTCTCAAAATCTATTTCTTCGTCAAAAGGATCTTTTTCTTCCACTTTAGGCTGTTGTTCTACTTTTACAACCTCTTCAGGCTGCACTTCGTTATTTTTCACAGTATCTTGAACAACCACTGACTGAGATTTATCTTCCACTTGTATTGTATCAGCATCGTCCCAGACTATATCGTCTCCTTCATAAATTGTATCTACAGTATCGCCTAAAATTTTTCTTAATTGTTCTTCTTCTTCTTTTGCTTGATAAATAGAGTCCTGCACTCGCTTCAACTCTTTTTGTCTCTGCTGTTCTCTGAAAAGTGCCATTCTTGCTTCTGCTTCACGCTTACGCTTGGCCTGCAGTTCTTTTTTCTTTTTAATTTCCCTCAACTCACGAAGGTCCATAATCTGTTGCCTTTTTGTCTTAGGCGTGAATATGGTATTATTGACTTCTATACTTCCTGTATATATATGTTCCTTTTCGTTACTGTAGGCCACATAGGCAATATCTCCTTTATAAGTAGTATAATCTTTAATACTGTACTTGAAATTAGAAACCTGTCGTGCTAAAGAGTCTTTCAAGTCATAGACAAAGAAATTGGTAATACCTTTTCTATCACTCAAAAACAGAAGATGATTCTCATCTAAAATCGAAGGCTTGAAATCTTTACCTAGATTATTTGTAATTCTTTCTAGTTTTTGTGGATTTGATTTTGAATAAACAAATAAATTAAATGTTGCATTGATATCTTCAAGATCGCCAGTTTTTGTTTTTGTGGAATCAACAGACCTGTTGGAACTAAAAATAATGTCTGATCCATTCGGCAGATAAGACGGCGTGATATCATCAAAATAATCTTTTGTGATTTGTCTCGTTCTACGTCTAGCAATGTTGTGTTCGTAAATATCAGTCTGTCCTCTACGTTCAGCACTCATTGCCACTTTCTTTCCATTTGGAGAAACAGAAATATCATTAATATGGTCAAACTTGAACTCAATCTCCCTTTTCAGGTACCTGAAGAAAGTATTGAAACCACCTTTCGAAAGGTTATAAATAAACATATAGTTTTGACCTTTCCGCTGGGAGAAAATAACTAATTCGTCTTTACTGATCCAATCTACAAGAGGCACATCATAATCAATCTGCTGATTCACTACTTTATAACCACTCTTAAAAACTGTTCTTATTTTCTTCTTATTAAGATCGTAAACATTAATCTTATACTTTCCTCTTTCATTTTCAGTATAAGCCAATCGAGTACCATCAGGGCTAATATTGATCTTATTATAGATTCTTGACTTTCTATTACTATTGATTGATTCTTTTTCATCAATATCAACATAATTCTTTTCTAAAGATTCGTGTTCGTCCAAGTAAAACTTTTTCCATCCTTCTATAAACTCTTCATAAGAAATACCCAGAGTATTTTGAATAGCCACTTTCTCATCCCTTACGATTCTGGTCAAGTTAAGAATAGAAGCCATATTGCTTTTACCATATTTCTCTACGAGGTAATTCCAAATAGACTGCCCCACTATTTTAGCATTCTCACCTTCTAAATATCTAATGTTCGGGAATTTTTTTGGATGTCTTGAGAAGAAATCTCTGACTTTGTCATCCATATCTCTTGACCAACCTCTAGCAATATAATCTGAAGCTCCCACTATGAACCAATTGGGAAGATTCATCAGATAACTTGATTTGATCATATCTTTTAAAGAACCGCCATACATCATTTCAAAGATGAGTGCATCAGCAATACTTCTTTTTACATCTTCTTCAAACAGATACTTGGCACCACTAAACGCCACTTCCACTTCAGAACGTATAAAACTTGTTTGTCCTGTGATGGCATAGCCCTGCTGATTAATACCAATATTACTTTGACGAAGATCCTGTATAGAATTATACACTAGAATCTTTGTCTTATAATAAGGAGCATAGCCTACCGTTTCGGTGATATTCTGATATTCTCTCTCAGCAATTTCACCGGCTATTTTGGCAATAGTAATACCATAGCCGTAATAGTAGAGTTCGAAATGTTCTGTTTCAATAAAACTCCAATCAAAAATTTCATACTGCACCCTATTTTTCCCGAAATTCTCAAGACGGAAAAAATGCTGTGCATTTGCACTCGTTGCAAATAATAACGAGATGAAAATGGAAATAAATAATTTGCAGTGTCGGTTCATATTATAAAGGTTGCTCGTTCTAGGAGCTGTCAGATTTATAAAGAGATAGATAATGTTGCACACGATTTAAATTAATCCCGCACATCACAAAAAGAGTTAATAAATAATAGCTCACTCTCGGCCGTACCGAAATTAAGATATTTTTCGAGATTGATTACAATTAATTTAATAAAAAAAATTGATGATTGTTTACTAAAAAATACAAAAGATCACCATTTTCTGCTTTTGATCATTTTTTATTGGTGACTTAAACCTAATATTTTTCTGATATTCTCAAATAATCTGTTTATTTTTGGCTTGAAAACGAAAAATTGGTAAAAGACAATAAAAAATACAGTCTTAATTAGATTATGGCAGAAGTAATCAGAATGCCTAAGATGTCAGATACGATGACAGAAGGCGTAATAGCATCTTGGTTAGTAAAAGTAGGCGATGAAATCGCTGCAGGCGATGTGATCGCAGAGGTAGAAACTGACAAAGCAACTATGGAGTTGGAAAACTATGAAGATGGTACTCTACTTTATATTGCAGTTCAAGAAAAAGAAGCAGTTCCAGTAGATGGAATTATTGCTATTGTTGGTGAAGAAGGAGAAGATTTCCAATCTCTTCTTGATGGTGGCAACGCTGCTCCTGCACCTGCTGCGGAAGCTCCGGCTCCTACTGAAGCACCAGCTGCAGCTCCTGCTCCTGCTGCAGAGGCAATTGATACTTCAGGTATTAATGCTGTTGTAGTAAAAATGCCAAAAATGTCTGATACCATGACTGACGGTACCATTTCACAATGGTTAATGAAAGTGGGTGACGACGTTGAAGCTGGCGATATCCTTGCTGAAGTTCAAACAGACAAGGCTACCATGGAATTAGAATCTTACGATGAAGGTAAGTTATTATATGTAGCTGTTGAAGACGGCGGTTCTGTTCCTGTTGATGGTGTAATTGCTATCATCGGTGAAGAAGGAGCTGACTATGAAACTTTATTGAAAGCTGAAGAAGCTAATTCGGCAGCACCGGCACCTGCTCCTGTGGCTGAAACAGCAGCTCCTGCTCCTGCAGCGGCACCTGCTCCAGCTCCAAAAGCGGCAGCTCCGGCTTCTAAAGCAGCTCCTGCAGCAACAACTCCTCAATCTCGTGATGCAGCTCCAGCTCCTGAGCATGATGGCAAAAGAGTTTTTGCTTCTCCATTAGCGAAGAAAATGGCAGAAGACAAAGGTTTCAACATTGCTATGATTCCTGGTTCTGGCGAGCACGGTAGAGTAATTAAGAGAGACGTTGAAGCTTACGTTCCTGCTCCAACAACTGCACCTGCAGCTCCTGCGGCAGTAGCAGCGCCAGTTGGTGTAGAAAGCTTTGATGATCAACCAATGAACAGCATGCGTAAGGCTATCTCAAGAAACCTTACTGCTTCTCAATTTGGTGCTCCTCACTTCTACTTGACAATGGACATCGACATGGACAATGCTATGAAAGCAAGAAAGTCTATGAACGAGCTTCCTGACGTGAAAGTATCTTTCAACGATATCGTAGTGAAAGCTGTTGCCGCTTCATTGAAGCAACACCCTATGGTAAACTCTTTAGTAGAAGGTGATTCTATCAAAGTAGCTAGCCACGTAAACGTAGGTGTAGCAGTTGCAATTCCTGACGGTTTAGTAGTACCAGTAATCAGAAATACTGACTTGATGTCATTATCTCAGATTTCTAGCACTGTGAAAGAAATGGCTGGTAAAGCAAAAGACAAGAAACTTTCTTTAGATGAAATGTCTGGCGCTACGTTCACTATCTCAAACTTAGGTATGTTTGGTATTGAGCAGTTCACTTCAATCATCAATGCTCCTGCTTCTTGTATCTTAGCAGTAGGTGGTATTAAGCAAGTTCCTGTAGTGAAAAACGGACAAGTAGTACCAGGTAACGTAATGAAAATTACACTTACTTGTGATCACAGATCTGTTGACGGTGCTATCGGTGCAGCCTTCTTACATACATTGAAAGGTTTATTAGAAGATCCAGTTAGAATCTTAGTATAATTAAGATCTCAAAAATAAATTCAAAAGCGGCTTTACTTCGGTAGAGTCGCTTTTTTTTACGAAAAAAAATAGAGCCACTATATCTAAAGAAACACAAAACGGTCACCCCTATTTAGGGAAGTACAACTCTTAACGGGTCAGTACCAAAAGTTGGGCACAGACCATAATGTTGCTACCTTTGTAATATTATGAATGACGATTTATT
>NZ_JABANE010000369.1 GCF_012844305.1 Flammeovirga aprica JL-4 | reverse complement strand
ACCTTCTTGAGTTTTCGTTTGATGTTCCCCAAACTAAAGTAGTTTACCCAACCTCTTTGGATTTCTAAGAGTTTCTTGATACGTTCATCGAAGCTCATCGGAGTCGTTTTTCGTGTCACCTCTTTGAGGCTTGCCTTCAACTTTTTCCATGAATCATGCTTAGCAACAAGTTGATATTGCCCTTTAGCTCCTTTCTTGTAACTCGATACAAAAGCGTAACCAAGTACCTCAAAATTGAAGGGACGTCGGCGACCACTTTTCTCTCGGTTTATCGGGAGTTGAAGCACATCTCTCAAAAATAAATACACATTATTCCCGACTCGTTTAGCTGATTTTTCTGACTTCACATAAATACTGAAGTCATCTGCATATCTCACAAAAAGAACCCCTCTCTTCGTTAAGAAGAGATCTAATTCATGAAGCATAATATTGGAAAGAAGCGGACTCAGTGGACCTCCTTGGGGAACTCCTTTTCGCCTTTTCCTTAATTTACCTTCAATCATGATGGGTGCTCTGAGAAATTTACGGATCAGTTTCATCGTGAGCGGACATTTTACTCTCTGATAAATCAGCTGGAGTAAAATGGTATGATCCACTTCATCAAAGAAGCTTTTCAAATCAATATCTATGATATCCTGATAGCCACTATTGATGTAG
>NZ_JABANE010000368.1 GCF_012844305.1 Flammeovirga aprica JL-4 | reverse complement strand
TAGATATGTCAAACAATCTAATCTAGCTTTGTTGATTTTGATCTGTGAATTTATTTTTTCAAACAATTTCGTATATTCGTGTTGACTTTCCATAATTGATAAATTTTGTATGTCGAAATTCAAATTTAATCAATTTCATGGAGAGTCATTTTTTGTCATATACTTAGATTATTTTGTTTGTAAAGGTCTGATTTTATGAAACTAATTATTTTTTCAAGATTAAAAGAACCTTCCATAAACAACTCATATTCACCAGTTTGAATTGATTTAAATTCTAAAATCATTCTTTGAAAATCTCCTAAAAATTTATTTGAAAATATTTCTCTATAAAAACTTTCTTCTTGAACTATTTTATCTTGTTGTAAACCATTAAACAAGATGAAATTCTCTTTTATATTCATTTATATATTTGGTTTAAATAATTGTAATTGACCTTGATCATCAAGGTATTTAATTCTAATTAAAGGTCTATTCTTAACAAAAACTTTTACTTTCTTCTTTTTTGCTATATCATCGATCTTTTGATAAGCCTTCTCCGCCGCCATTCTAGCATTATCACCAGCTTTTTTACCTACTTTATGTTCAATAAAAATATAGGTATATAAACTTACGTCGCCCAATCACAAAGCTGTTTTTGGGTGACATGAATTGAAGAAACCATC
>NZ_JABANE010000367.1 GCF_012844305.1 Flammeovirga aprica JL-4 | reverse complement strand
ATGCTTGATGGCGAACTCATGGTCAAAGGTGTGGACTTTAACACCGGGTCTGGCCTTCTGCGCACCGTCTGGCTCAAGCAGAGTAACTTTACGTTATCTACCTGCGAATACTGGCACGATGAGTGGAAGAAGAAAGCCAATCGTCAACCGTTCCACCTCGACCCTTACAACCTCAAAGTTGTCCTCTACGATATCATTCCGCTTGACATTATCGAGTCCGGTGATGACTACAACGTGATGACCCTCCTCCGCCTTGAGCACGTCAAGGTAGCCTTACCAGTCCTGCAAGACCACTTCCCTGAAGTCGAGTGGTGCCTCTCAGAGTCCCATGAAGTTTACGACATGGACGAACTCGATGCGCTGTACCGACAGAAACGAGAAGAAGGTCACGAAGGTCTGGTGGTTAAGGACCCTCGGGGTATCTACAAGCGCGGTAAGAAGTCCGGCTGGTGGAAGCTGAAGCCAGAGAATGAGGCTGATGGTGTCGTTGTTGGACTCAACTGGGGAACTCCCGGTCTAGCCAACGAGGGCAAGGTGATTGGCTTCGAGGTTCTCCTTGAGTCTGGCCGCGTGGTGTCCGCTAATAACATCTCTCAGGCACTTATGGAGGAGGTCACCTCTGCGGTACTAACTCAGGAACTGAACGGAGACACTCAGGCGTAT
>NZ_JABANE010000366.1 GCF_012844305.1 Flammeovirga aprica JL-4 | reverse complement strand
ATGGTGCAGGTAAGGTTGTTTTTGAAGAGAATATGGTTGAATTGGACAAGTCCGATAATTTGAAGGAATTATTGTTGAAGTATCATGATAAGCTATTTAGAAATAAGCTGGGCAATTTTGAGCATGAACGAGAATTAGAAGAAAAGATTTTCACTCTTAAAATTGAACTTTCAAATAGTAACCCTTCAATTTATCGTACTATCCGAGTGAATAATTCCATGGATTTAGATCTTTTCTCAGAATGTTTATTGAAAATTATGGGATGGGGAGGGTTTCATCTCTCGATGTTTGAATATAAAAAAGAAAGAGAATGGGTAGCGATAAATGAAGAGGATTATGATTTTATGTTTGATGATGAATCAGATGATGAAGAATCTGATATGGAAAGTCCATTAGAGGACTATTTACTGGATGACTTTTTCAAGGATAAAAAATCGGTATTAAAGTATACTTATGATTTTGGAGATAATTGGAGACACCTAATCACGCTTCAGAAAGTTGAAAAAGGACAATTAAAGCATCAGGTCGAATGCATTGAAGGAAAAAGAGCAACACCAATGGAAGATGTTGGAGGTATATTCACTTATGAGTATATGCTTGAAGTTTTACAGGATAAATCACACGAAGACTATGAAAACTATGAAGGATGGACTGATGAAGATTT
>NZ_JABANE010000365.1 GCF_012844305.1 Flammeovirga aprica JL-4 | reverse complement strand
CCGAGACACAAGCTCAAAACCAAAAGAAAAACCACATTCTATGAGTTGTAAAGGCCAAGATGAATGGTCTGTCGCAGGCGCAACACAGACCAGCCTTGACAAATCATAAAATGGGTTTTAAAAAGGTTTGAAGCTGAATCTCTCAAAAAAGATTATTATCTTTTCCACTTAGACAGTCCGAACTAGTGGGGTAACTATAGTTGTTTTCGCTTTTTCATAAAACGAAGGTAGCCCGGTTTTTTATGATAGAAAATATGGGGATTTTCGGGTATTTACGCTCTAAATAAAGAACTCTGAATTATAGGTTTATTAAAATAACCAATAAATAAGATTACAACAGTATTAATAATAAAAGACAACATAATTAATTTTAAATAGTGATTGATTGTTATAAGTATCTTGTTATTTTGTTTGATTTAAAACATATCTACATACACTTCTTTGAATAATTATGTTACACTCTTTGAGGGTTTCTTATCGTAGATCAAGATTAATCAATCTTTAGACCTACTTACAGGTATAAATAAAATGATACTAGGTAATAAAACTCCCACTAATATTGCTACTAAATTAAAAATAGTACTTCTGTAGTCGGTGATGGCTATTTTAGGTTGATCTAGCTACATCCGTTACTAAAATTACCACATTTATAGTAATGTTTTTC
>NZ_JABANE010000364.1 GCF_012844305.1 Flammeovirga aprica JL-4 | reverse complement strand
ATGGGATTATTATTTAATCGTAATGCTTTTAGTTCTGAAAACTCAGTTATAAATTCAGGGATTTCGGTGACTCCGCAATTAAGAATTTTTATTTCTTCCAATTTTTTAAATGCTAGAATTTCTTCTGGGATTTCTTTGAGAGATGGAATATCCACAAATTTAACTTTAGAAATATGCCCATCTTTTTCCGTTTTGTAATTTACATTATCACCATATTGATTATCTAAATATTCTTTTATTTCTTGTTCTGTCATATCTCTATAATTAGTACAATTTGTTAATAAAAACAGGATTGCAATCAGATAAATATTTCTTTTTATTTTCATTTTTTTTAAATTATTAAAAACATACAATTTAATATTGCATCATTTTTTTGGTAATTGTTTAGTGTAAACAATATTCTCTATTAATAATGGAAATAAAATATCCCTTTCGAATAAATTTAGATCTCCTTTACTATCATAATCATCCTTCAGTAGTGATTTCATAAATTCAGAAGCATCCACAGTACTAATATCTATTTTAGAGTCCTCATCTTGAATATATTCAACTATATCCCCAATATCCCCCAGATACAAGCTAGCCTGCCCAGGGCTCAAATCCTCAATTGGGCAATCAGCCCAATCCGCTTTTATTTCTTGAGTTGGATCAACAACTGAAGGGAC
>NZ_JABANE010000363.1 GCF_012844305.1 Flammeovirga aprica JL-4 | reverse complement strand
CTTCATTCTAGTACAGAGATCATTATCCTTTTCCATGGCTTCAATTTCAGAAATCACCAGCTCTTTGAAATCTTCTTTGAGCAATGCTTTGACATTTTGATGAATAATTTCCAACTCAAGATAACAATGCCCTTGTTCTCGGCTTGCTGAAAGCACATGACTAATCGCCGCTCTCATTCTCTTTGGGCTGTCTTTGGCAATACCCATACTCAAAGCGATTTTATCTGCGGAGAAAAAACCAATTCCATAAATATCTTTTGAAAGACGGTAAGGGTTTTCTTTCAGAATCTTAATCGCATCATTCCCGTAAGTCTTATAAATTTTGACAGAGAACAACGTACTTACTCCAAATTCCTGAAGGAAAAGCATCACATTTCTGATTTCACGATGTTCCGTCCAAGACGCTTTAATCTGATCCAGTTTTGTGGTGGCAATTCCCGTCACTTCTGTCAACCGCTCAATGTTCTCTTCAAAAACCTCTAAAGTATCTTTCCCAAAGTGATTGACAATCCGCTTGGCAATTTTGGGCCCCACACCATAAATCAACCCAGAACCGATATACTTCTCCAAAGCAGAAGAACTTGCCGGCTTTTTCTCAATGGTAGAATGTGCTTTGAACTGATCACCGAATTTAGGGTGAGTAGTCCATTCTCCTTCAAATTCTAAGGTAGC
>NZ_JABANE010000362.1 GCF_012844305.1 Flammeovirga aprica JL-4 | reverse complement strand
GCCAAGATCGATGATTTCGTAGTTATTGCACTGCAGCACCACGCCGACGATGTTTTTGCCAATGTCATGAACGTCGCCTTTTACCGTGGCAATCACCATTTTGCCGTTACTGGAGCCCTGCTCTTTACTGGCTTCAATAAACGGCTCAAGGTAGGCCACCGCCTGTTTCATTACACGGGCGGATTTCACCACCTGCGGCAGGAACATTTTGCCTTCGCCGAACAGATCGCCGACCACGTTCATGCCGTCCATCAGCGGCCCTTCAATGACCTCAATCGGGCGGGCGGCCTGCTGACGCGCTTCTTCGGTGTCCTGTTCGATAAATTCGGTAATGCCCTTCACCAGCGAATATTCGAGGCGTTTTTTCACTTCCCAGGTGCGCCACTCCGCCTGCTGGGCATTCGCGCCGTCGTCCGCTTTGCTGCCGCGATATTTTTCCGCCAGCTCAAGTAACCGTTCGGTACTGTCATCGCGGCGGTTGAGGATCACGTCTTCGACCGCGTCGCGCAGCTCGCCCGGGAGGTCATCATAGATGGCCAGCTGACCGGCGTTGACGATCCCCATGTCCATGCCGTTGCGGATCGCGTAGTAGAGGAATACGGCGTGGATCGCCTCACGTACCGGGTCATTACCGCGGAAGGAGAAGGAGACGTTGGAGACCCCGCCGGAGATTAGC
>NZ_JABANE010000361.1 GCF_012844305.1 Flammeovirga aprica JL-4 | reverse complement strand
GTTAGCCATGTTGAATCTCCTTATGTTGTTTACGAATAGAATTAGTCATTACGCTGACCAGACGGGCCTATCGTTGCCAAGCTCTTGGGGTGATTCTCCGCGCCTATCATAAGGTCTTGCCCTAAGGTCGCGGCAGTTACTACTTGAAACGAGGTGATACTCATTGTGTAACTAGAAGGGAGTCTAGGCCTCAACCATAATCTCCTAGTCTATCTGATAGCACAGTCTCGCACCTGACGAATGGTCGCCGTTATTACGAGGTTGTCAGTCTCCCTATAGTGCTACCTAATTAAAACTTAGAGTCGATGACCTTCTGTTCCACTTCACGACGGTACTTGGAGTCGGTGCGGTAACGTGGGTCTGACATCGCTTTAATCATCTCAGCCTGAGACTCGAAGCCTTCAGCTTTACGGGCCACAGGTTTCGCTGGGGTAGCACGCTTGGCAATAGAGCGTTCAGCTTTCTTACCAAAGGTTTTATCACGAGACTGTCCCGCTAGGTTCAGAATCGTCTTCATGGTGGCTACGTCACGAGATTCAAAAGCCTTGATGAGTGCCTCAGCACCCTCAGGGTTATTGGTCTTCATGTGACCGTAGACCTGCTGGAAGCGCTCGCGGCCACCCACGAAGTCCATCACTTTCTCGACGTACTGGTTGACCAGAGCTTCCTGACCACGAAT
>NZ_JABANE010000360.1 GCF_012844305.1 Flammeovirga aprica JL-4 | reverse complement strand
TCTATCTCATTCTCTTTATCGACGGTAGTATTAAATCAATTGGATGCATTTATTGATCAAGATAAAGTAGTTTTCAAATTAAAGGAATTAGGAGAGGCCACTTTCAGAGTAATGGCAACAGACCAACAAGGAAGTAGTACTGTACTAGAAATTCCAATAGTTGTGTTGGATAATGAATCAATAGAAAAACCTACTTCAACCGAATTAGAAGAATTGATGTCAGTGAAGGTTTATCCTAACCCTGCAAGAGATATAATAGATGTTGAATGTCCGACACTTGTATCAGGCATAGAAAATATAAAGCTAACGTTGTTGACTTTAGAAGGTAAAGTCCAAATGACAGAAATAATAAATAATGGAAAAACATCAATAGATGTGTCTAGCTTACCCCAAGGGATTTATATTTTGACTTTAGAGAATAATGCTCAGACCACCATCAAAAAGGTAATCATTAATTAAGTATTTTTTTGACAGCGTATAAGTTGTATTTATTAGTTTGTGTAACTGCTTAACATCCCGCTAAATAAGGTGTTTTTACCTTTTTAGCGGGTATTTTTTTACTTTCTTCAATCCAAGTTCTAAGTCAGAACTTATTACTATTTTATAATTGCTAAGTACTGAGACAAATTAAAATATAAGCTATATTTATACCCTAATTATGGGTCGTAAAACAAAAGTTATAG
>NZ_JABANE010000036.1 GCF_012844305.1 Flammeovirga aprica JL-4 | reverse complement strand
GGCACAATGGCGTGTGAATTTTTGGCACAATATGAGTGAAATGGGTGGCACAACGGCGAACGGTGTATCCACAAACCCTTTATCAAGAGGGCGATCCTACAAAAAATGCATTAATGCTGTTTACAAAAATTTAAATTTCATGAGACTATTTTTTAAGCTATTCCAATTTTTAAGCAAGCTAACTGGTAAGTTTTTCAGGTTTATCCATAGCAAAAAAAGATACGCCATTCCCTTTTATTCTTTTATGGCGTATATCGTCTTGGTCATTGTGATAATCAAAACTGCTGGTGATCCAAACTTTGACAAAGTGCTGGAGAATAAAACGGTAAATGATATCACACAACTTAATCCTATTCAGGTAGGTACAGTTATCCAACCCACTAATACAGAAGACATTATCAATGCAATACAATCAACTACAGGTCCCATTTCTATAGGAGGAGGACGGTTTAGTATGGGAGGACAAGTAGCTTTTGATAATAGCCTACATATTGACATGCGTCAATTTAACCAAGTATTAAACCTTGATACAGACAAGAAACAAGTTACAGTTCAACCTGGTATTACTTGGAGAGACCTTCAGAACTACATTGATCCACATGATCTCTCTATTAAAATCATGCAAACCTATGCTAACTTTACTGTTGGTGGTTCAATATCGGTGAACTGTCATGGACGTTATATTGGACACGGACCGATCATTTCATCTGTTCAAAATATTAAACTAATTACTGCTGAAGGAAAACTAATTAATGCGAATAGAAATGAAAACACAGACATTTTTAACGCTGCTATTGGTGGCTATGGTGGAATAGGTGTTATAGTAGAAACGACTTTACAATTGGAGGAAAACGTTAAGGTTGAAAGAAAAACCAATTTAATTCAAGTGAAAGATTACCTCAGCTTTTTCAAGGAGAACATTAGAAATAATAAAAAAGTAATATTTCAAAACGGAGACTTATATCCTCCCCATTTTGATATGGTAAAAAATATAGCTTGGATAGAAACGGATAAAGAACTAACTGATACCATAAGAGTTACTCCAACAGGTTTAGATTACAGTTTAGAACATCAATTATTAAAAGTGATTACGTGGGGAGATTTTGGCAAATGGGTACGAAGAAAAATTCTTGATCCGCTTTGGTATCGAGATGAAGTAGTGAAGTGGAGAAATCGTGAAGCGAGTTATGATGTCAATGAACTTGAACCTAAGTCGAGGGAAGAATCGACATATGTGTTACAGGAATACTTCATTCCCATTTACAATATTGAGTCCTTTATTCCAAAAATGAAGGCGGTTTATGATCAATACAACGTTAATGTGATCAATGTTTCCTTGCGTCACGCCTATCCTGACAAAGAATCTATGCTGTCATGGGCACCTGAAGAAGTGATTGCTTTTGTAATTTACTATAAACAAGAAACTAGTGATGAAGCAAAAGAAAACGTAAAACAATGGACCTTGGCCATGACAGATGCTATTTTGAGTGAAAGAGGTACTTGGTATTTACCCTATCAGCCACAAGCTACTGTCGATCAATTTAATAAAGGTTACCCAAATGCGGAGGTGTATTTTGCCTTAAAAGATTCTATTGATCCCAAACATCGATTTAATAACAAGCTTCTTGACAAATATAACCCATACATTAGCCAAAGGGTCGAGAAAGAAGGTAACACTATTAAGGGTTACTATCGAAATGAAGAACAAACTGTATTGACTGTACCAGAGTGGTATTTAGTATTCAATCCCAAAGAATACTCCGATTACTTGGAATCAGGAGCGAATCCTTCGGACTTCCCTTTCTATGCTTCCCTTGATGAATATTGGTCGTTATATGACCGTTCGCTAAAGCTAGTTTCTGAAGCTTATCCCTCAAATGAGGAATACATCACTATGTTGCAGGTAATAGGAGTGTCAGTCACTCTAGAATACACAATTAAAATACTCTATGAAAACACAATTGGTAAAGTATTTAGCTTTCTTCATAATGGTATCAATTCAGACGAAGAAGAAACAATCAATCAAGCCCATCGTGCATATAGTGACCTTATCTATCATAAAGCATGGTATGAATTTGATTTTCTTCAATGGATAGGCAAGGTATGGGCTGTTTCAAATACCAAGGATAGTAACTGGTTTCGGAAAGTTGAACGCAAAACCCTTTTTACTTTTGAATTCTTATTTAAGGCTGCTTATGGACAACTAATAGAGTGGGCAGCGAAATCGACCTACGAGGAGCCTGTTACAGACATATATGTGCTTGCCACTTCCACAGAAGAAATCCCAACGAACAATGCGGTAAAAATTCACACAAAAAAGGATGATACTTATCTAATTGCTATTGAACGCTGGGGGGCTTTTACTACTAACTTAATTGAGCTAGCAGATAAGGATATTCAGCTTCATAGTATTGGTGGTAATGATGAAATATCAGTGAGTATTATTGTACCGAAAGATGTCTCATTCCATTTAGACAAAATCAAGATGCTCTACGAATCTAAAATAGTTACAGATAATGATTCTAAAAGATTAGTGTATTTCATGCCTGTAACTGAGCTAATTCCTTTCATATCAAGAATAAAAAAAGAAGGTTTTGAGGTAGAACATATTTTTGATTATTAAATAACTATACAAGTCAAATTGTAATTTCGTTGTCTTTAATTAAATCAAAATGGATGAATATAAGCAGTTGAACATTTAAAATTGGGAGAAGTTGGATAATTATTTTTTAGCCTAATCTAGGCAGAATAGAAGAGCATAGTTATGTGATGATATTCTAACACAGAGTAGGCTAAAAAAGAAAATCCAAAACTTCCGATTTTAATTGAATAACTGCTTAAAATCATAGTTAGATCTGAATCAACAAATCTTTGGTGGGGAATTTACAATTTTTGTGAAAAGATGGGATGGGAAGATTTAGAACTTTTTGATGAAAATGAAAAACGGATTGGAACGGTATCCCTAAATAGCGAAGGTTATTTAAGAACCGGATTTGAAGATTAAAAAATCTTTGAGCAACAGCCCAACCTCCTTTTCTTGTTCTGCTCCAAACATAGACCTCATCATAAGATATTTCTAAATACATTAAGTTTTTGCGTTTTAGTTCAGACTTCGTAATGATGTGCTTACTTATCCTACCACCTATGTCCCATATGTCGTTCCTGCCTGTCAGTACCAACTTTTGCCGTTTGACTTACTTCAGTGCATTCCTCACGGAAAACCATCTTGTCACGAGCTAATGTTTTGGGATCGTACTCCGAGCATACGAAACTTGCACACTCTAGAAGATTGAACTATATTTAGAGAAATATTGATTGTATCCTTAATGGTTACATACAGTAACTAAACTCCAATCACGTTTGACACAACCGCTCTCGAATTTAGCATTTACGTTAGGGTACAAAAAAAGAACTAAGCAACATAAATCAAACTTAAACAATGAGGATTTTACTAACTGTTTTTTTACTATTGATTTCAAGTGTAACTTTTGGGCAAAAAAAAAATAAAATAGAACACAATGAAAAAATTGTAGGAAAAAACTTATTTGACAGTACCGAAATCAAAGGGACAGAATACATATTTCCAGAAAGAATTCACGAAACTTATCTCGATACAACCAATGGGTTCTTAACAGTTCAACTCCGTGGAATAAAAAAAGAAAAGTGGTTATCTAATAGGGGTAATATATTACAATATGACTTGAATAATAAAAGCCTATTGTGGAGCAAAAAAATTGTTTATGAGACAAATACTCTTCAACAATTTAGTAATACCATGATTTTTACGGTTGCAAAAAAAAGTAACTGCTTAGACATTAAATCTGGTGATGAGATTTGGGAGGTAAAAAACAATATCTATTACGTTGACCCAGTAGAAAATATTGGAATCGGTTATCGATTTAATAATTCTACAAGTTATTCAAATGAGCTCGAGGGAATCGATTTGAAAAATGGAAATATTATATGGAAAAGATTCATAAATAGAGAGTACGGTTGGAATGATGTTTTTTATACAAATGATTCTACAATGATTGTTGTTGCAGCTGGGCTACATTCAATAAATATCAATAACGGAAGAGGATGGGATTACCATACGAAAACTGGCAAGAAAGTTTATACAGGAATGATTGCTGCAAATGCCGTTGGAGTAGCAGCAGGATTAATGACTGGTACTGGTACATTCATCACGCCAACAGGATATAGTTTAGTAAGAGACGTAGTTTCAAATAGCCTTGTTGATAGTTCATACATATATTTTGCGTCAAAAGAGCAACTATCAAAAATTAATAAAGAAACAGGTGAAATCGCTTGGAATCACCTCTTACCTTATGACTTAGCAAGTAAATCAACGATTTTCATGAATGATAATGTAATTTACATGGTAAATAAAGGTTATGCTTTTATGGGTTCTCGAAAATTAGACTTTGGAAAGCCTTTTATTGCCGCATTTGATAGAGAAACAGGGAAACAGAAATATTTGACATTAATAAATGTAAGAAAAGACCCAATCCTTGATTTTAAGATATTACAAAATGAAATTTACTTAGTTTTTAAAAATAGGATTGCCAAGTATTCGATGATAACTGGAAACCTAATAATTGAAAAAGAATTTCATGAAGATCGTTACGGTGATTTGAAATACTTTGTTGGAAATCGGACATTTGTGAGAAATGAAAATAACAATTTAGTAAGCCTTCCTCATTTAGATCCTTCTAAAACCTTTGTTTTTACAAATCAAAGAAAAACATTGTCTGTTGACGATTATTTATCTGTTGTAGATATGATTAATTATGAGGATTTAAGCATTTATTATTTACATACAGCAGACTTAAAATTTATCGCAAAAGACAAACAAACATTGATTGTCGACAACAAGGGAAAAGAAATTGCTGAAATTGAGGCATCTTCAAAAGCGTTTTTGATTGGAACAACATTGTATGATAAGCAAGACAAAAGTTTTATAGCGATTGACTTGAAAGAAATATTAAGTAAGAATAAATCAAGTACCCCTGTCGAGTAAAGTACCGTTTGACAATTAGCCTAGCGGAGACCCTCTCACACCACCGTACGTACTACGAGCTCTGCTCCCTTATTTCGAATCTCTTCTCATGAAGATATAAGGTGGTTGATTACCGTTCAGCTAAATTCTTGTAAAGATCGAGCATAGAATTGTATCCGCTTTTCTCTAGTCTTTCTATGGTAATTGTTTTAATAAGAATTGGACTTTATTCACGGCTTTATTTTTTATCGGTGGTCATGAACTCGTTCCTCGTTTGAGCAATTGCCCATCCGCCTTTCCTCGTTTTTCTCCAAGCGTAAGCCTGATCATAAGATATTCCTAAGCACATTAAGTTCTTGTACTTCCGTTCCACCTTTTTTCAGTGGTGCCAGGTGCAATAACGAAGACGATTTCTTACCCACTCATCTACCTTTTTAAGTTTTCGCTTGATATTCACCAAACTAAGAGTTTCTTGATTCGTTCATCGAAGTCGTTTTTGAAGTTACCTCTTTGATACTTATTTTCAACTTTTTCCATGAATCACATTTGGCTACAAGTTGATAAATTAGCAAACTTCATTTCAGTTAAATAATCAAATACAACATTTACTTTTTATTTATCTTTGTATTCCTATAAACATCAAAAATATGAGTCCAGAAATAAATAAAAATACCGAAGACTTTGACAAAGTTTTATCTGCAATACAAAAAGCAAGACAGCAGGTTTATAAGAAAGTTAATTCAACTTTAATTGAATTATATTGGAATATAGGTGTTTTTATCTCTGAACAAGTTTCAGTAAGCTCATGGGGAAAAAGCATAGTTGAAGATCTTGCCCATTTTATATCTCAAAAAGACCCTGAATTGAAAGGATTTAGTGCAAATAATTTATGGAGAATGAAAAAATTCTATGAGACTTATAAAAACTTGCCACAGTGTGTCAAGAAATTACCTGACACTTGGCTATCAGTAAGTTGGTCTCATCATAGAAGAATTATGTCACTAAAAACAGAAGAGGAAAGACTATTTTATTTACAATTATGTTCCAAGCAAAATTATAGTGTTAGAGAATTAGAGCAACTAATAAAAACTAGTACTTTCGAAAGAACTATGATTGCTAATGAGAGTATTTCTGGTCAAGTCAAAAGCCTTCCTCAGAATACAGAAAATGTTTTTAGAGATAGCTATGTTTTCGACTTTTTAAATTTACCTATAATTCATAAAGAAAAAGATCTTCAAAAGGCATTAATCAATTCATTAAAAGATTTTATTTTAGAATTAGGAACCGGATTTTCTTTTATTGGAGAAGAATATCGTTTACAAGTAGGAAATGAAGACTTTTATATTGATTTACTCTTTTTTCATAGAGAGTTACAATGTTTAGTTGCTTTCGAACTCAAGACAGATAAATTCAAGCCTCAATATATGGGACAATTGGAATTCTATTTAGAAGCATTAGACAGGGATGTAAAATTGCCAAAAGAAAATCCAAGTATCGGTGTTTTACTGTGTAGAGAGAAAGATACAGAAGTAGTTGAGTATGCTTTAAGTAGATCTTTGAGCCCTGCTGTTGTAGCAGACTATGAAATGAAATTAATACCAAAAGAAACATTACAAAAAAAATTGAATGAACTGTACCAATTAATAAATAGAAACTCATAGCCACTAGCGAGTAGAGTGCAGACCCTCTCCGTACAAACTCCAAACTTTGTCCCTGTAATTCATCGAATACAGAACCAAAAATCTGAGCTGACATATTCAGCTAATTACTTGTATATATCGAGCAAAAAATTATACCATATCTCATAATAAAATCCGAAAAGAAGAATAGTTTCCCAAAAGCCCATAATTTCAATTATGGGTCTACGAAATACCCATTTTCATTTGTACTATTACCTCTATTCATTTCCGAAAAAAATAGATCATGTTGTGGTTCAGAAAGTGTTTTTTATGGTGGTACTTGAGCCACAAGGCATTGTGGCTCTACATGCCGATCTCATTTCAATTGAAGTATTTCATTAATAACTCCTTTCCTTATCGCTCTCCAAAATAGTTTCCCTTATTATTCGAACGCGGTAAAGGTGATGATACTTCCTCTTCTGCATAATTATACGTTACGATGTAATCTGTAATTATCTTTTTTATCAGTGTTGCTTCTTCAAAGCTTATTGTGAATCTAGCCGATAATACTTCTATGGAATAACCTTCTGTTGATTTTAGATAAAGTGGATATGTGATTGATGTAGTAGACACCCGATTTACCTCACCTACCCCCGGTTCATTATGCACTTCATTTTCCAATACATAAAGTTCTTTAATATTTTCAAGGCGTTTCGAAAATTTCCCTTTATATGGAAGAGGAAAATGTGATACGCTCATTTTATTGTTCTCAATTTTACAATACTGTCGTGTTGAAAAAAGAGCAAAAAGTAAAGTAAATTAATCCTGCATTAATGATAGCAAATATCCCAAAAAACAGTATCCCCAATATTCCATGCTTAAATTCTAATACCCCCGAAGCATACCAAGCTAACATTATAATGCTCCAAAAAGATGTAAAAAGCAGATAAAAAAAAGAACCTGCATTGAACCATTTGAAAGTGATTTTTAAAAATTGTTCGTTTTGAGTGACTGTAAAATTATGAGACGCTTGAAAGTTTTTTGGATTCATTGAGATGAGTGTTTTGTGTAATTTAGAACAAGTAATAGGACAAGAGTAAACCGTTTTTTTGATGAAGAATTAAGAAAAATATTTCGTGCTTTGGTCTTTATGATAGATACAATTGGAGGAATGTGGATTTATAAAGTTCACACGGACCAAAGTACGGTTTATCTTTTCTTCATTCTTCATTTAAAAAGTCCTTTTTCTCCTGTCCTTAAAGAAATTCTGATCATTTTTTAATATCACCTTTATACATGAAGAATATTATCAAAGTGGCGTTCCTCTTTTTTATCACCTAAGTAAATAGAATAGTTTTCATCTGAAAGCCAGACAATCCTTACGCTTTTGTTCTTTTCAGCATTTAAATAAAAACTCTGACTCACGTTATCACCTACTTTTTGATCTTTACGGAAAAGTTTGCCTTCGGCTTTTTTTGCCAATCGATACACCTCATCATCATACTCCAAGGTATCAGGAATTCTTGATACGATAGACTTATCAAAAGTTGGGTAATTAAAATTTTCTACCCTGCTTTCAATCCATGGTGTTATGATTGACATCTGCTTCTGTAAATACAATAATTTATTTCCTCCACCATCACTCACCACTCGAAGCAACTTATCTGTATTACCACTTACCCAATCGTATTGAATTGTAGAATTGACCACCCATGAAGACAAGTCATAATTGAAAACAAACTCATCTTTTAAGTCGGATAAAGAAACAGCAGTAGGGTTTATCTTTTTGTTTCTATCTCTTTTCAATTCATCCTTCTTTGGTTTATTTTCAGCATCAAGTTCTCCAGGCATGGCATAATCTTGAATATTTAATCTTTCTTCAATCAGTCTTTCTATATTTTTTGCATTGAACTTATTTCCAACCACTTTTTCTGAAAGTAATTCTATACTTGGACCATTTTTCTTCTTAAGCATCAACGGGTATTGCGTTACGTAATCTTGTTCTACGCTATTTGTCTTCTTTCGAATATACAATTGTTCTATCTCTGAAGCATCCAAAGTATACTGCCCTAGCCAAGGAAACGGTCGATGTCTTACTGTTAATTTTTTATTATCAACTTTCACAATAGTCCTGTTGAAGATATTACATAAGCAATAATAAAATGTACTTATTCCTACTGAAACATGTCCAATTGGAAAAAGTAAACTTGCGATATCGAAAACATCACCATTAAAGTCTCTTGAAAGAGCACTAACCCAGAGAATGACAAAACAATTCCATATAATCGAGAAAAATAAGTAAGTATATATTCCGGGCTTATACCATCTAAAACTAAGCTTTAGCTGTTTTTCGTTATTAGCGATTGCAACTTGGTTTGAAGACATTGTTATTTACGTTAATTTAATAAGTGATTTATCGGTTTAATTGAAGGTGTATTATTTATCCTCTGTGAAGAATATTATCAAAGTGACGCTCTTCTTTTTTATTACCTAGATAGATCGAATAATTCTCATCTGAAAGCCAGACAATTCTTATGCTTTTATCCTTTTCACCATTTAAATAGAGATTCTGACACACATTATGCCCTGCCTTTTGATTCTTATGGAAAAGTTTGCCTTCCAGTTCTTTTACCAATTGATAGACCTCATCATCATACTCCAAAGTATCTGGAATTTTTGATACTATAGATTTATCAAAAGTTGGGAAATTAAAGTTCTCTACACTGCTTTCTATCCATGGCTTAATGATTGAATTCTGCTTCTGTAAATACAATAATTGATCTTCACCACCATCACTCACCACTTGCAATAGCTTATCTGTATTTCCACTCACCCAATCGTATTGGATTGTAAAAGTGACCACCCATGAGGACAAGTCATAATTGAAAACAAAATCATCTTTTAAATCAGATAAAGAAATAGCAGTAGGGTTTATCTCCTCGTTTCTCTCTCTTTTCAAATCTTCCTTCTTTGGTTTACTTTTAGAATCAAGTTCTCTAGGCATGGCATAATCTTGAATTTTCATATAATCTTCCAACAGTCTTTCTATATGCTTGACTTGATTTATATCAACAATGGCATGTCCTGAAAGTAATATTATTTTATCACCATTTTTTTTCGCCAGCATCAATGGATTTTTCCTTTCTTGATCCCACTTATCTATGATCTTCTTCCTTCCAACATACAATTGTTCTATCTCTGATACATCCACAGAAAACTTCTTTTTCCAAGGCAAAGGAAATTGTTTCACCATTAATTTATCATTCTCAACTTTCACAATAGTTCTATTGAGTAACAGACCTAAGCAATAATAAAATCCACCCAATCCTACTGCAATATGTACAAGTGGAAGGATGAAAAACATAATGGTCATAAAATCAAATCTCACACCGTATTTAAGAAATTCAAACCAGGCAATGATAAAACTATTCCATGCGATAGCAAAAATTAAAAAAACTAAGTGGTGAGGTTTAAACCACCTTAAAGTAAGTTTTAGATAATTCTCTTTCTTGGTTATTCTTAATCGATTTGATGACATTGTTCTTTTGTTAATTTAATTTGTGATTGATTAATTAAGAGTAACTGACAGTGATGTATTTATTGTTTATGAAGAATATTAGCAAAGTGGTGTTCTTCTTCTTTATCACCTGAGTAAATCAATTTCTTACCATCAGACAAAGAAAGGACTCTCAAACTCTTATTCCTTTCATCATTATAATAAAGATGCTGTGATACTTCATGCCCTTCCTGTTGACTCTTATGGTAAAGTTTTCCTTCCAGTTTTTCTTCCAGCCTATATACTTCTGTACCATAATTCAATTGATTAGGTATTCTCTCCATAGTAGAAGTATCATGTTCCTGTAGTTTTTTATCCAAAAAACTCTTGAGTATTGGTATATCAGGAATTTCAGGTAAAGTTGGTTTTTCAAAATCTGGGAGTTGAGAGTTCTCTACCTTCTTTTCTATCCATGGTGTAATGATTGAATGCTGTTCCTGTAAATACAATAGCTTTTTATCACCTTTTTTACTTACAAGATGTAATAATTTATCTGTATTACCATTTATCCAATCGTATTGAACAGACATATTGACAAACCATGAAGAATACTCATAATCGAAAACAAAGTGCTCTCTTAAATCAGATAAAGTGATATTATCAGGGTCAAAACTTTTGTGAGCATCTCTTCTCGCTTCGTCTTCCATTGGTTCTTCTTCGGTTTCAACTTCTTCCTCTACAGTATTCAAATAGTCTTTCAATACATCTTCTATGTAATATGCATTTTCTGCTTTAATAAGAATGGATTCTTGAAGTACCTCTATTTCTTCACCATTTTTCTTCTTCAGAAAAAGTGGAAAGCCATTAGAAGATCTTACGTTGTCTTTGACTTTCACTCCCTCCTTATTGACATAGAGTTTTTCTACCTCATCTACACCCAAAGAGATCGCATCTGAATAGTAAATCGGATAGTGTTTTATGCTTAATTGATCATTCTCAATTTTCAGCTCAGTTTTGTTGAAAAAAACACAAATTGTATTGTAGAGCATCCCAAGAGCCTGTAAGGCAAAGACCAAAGGAACCACAAGCATGATAAGAGTAATGAAATTAAATGAATCCAAATTTGAAAGTAACAAAAAATACCACACCCCAATGCCTACATTCCATGCAATTGTAAAGGGTAAGGCAGAAAAAATCCGAGGATTAAACCATCTATAGGTTACTTTAATGTCATTCTCGTCATAAGAAACAATAATGCTTTTTGAAGCCATAATTAATGATGTTTAAAAGACAATAGTTATTGCTAAAATTAATTTTCGAAAATAGTTTCAATTTTAAGTACTAGTACAAAAGTTATGGAACTTTTTTAATGAAGAATTAAGAGTTAAGAATGAAGAAAAGATGGTCAGTACTATGGTCCATGTTAACCTTGCAGTACAACATCTCTGCAACGGTTTCCGTCATAAAAACAAGCTTATATGCCAGAGCAAGAAACATTTTTCTTCATTCTTCATTCAAAAAGGCCCGTTTCAATTTGTCCTAATAATTACTTTCACACTCTCCAACTTCTAGGAACTATGAAGAATATTATCAAAATGGCGTTCTTCTTTTTTCTCACCTAGGTAGATAGAGTAGTTCGAGTCTGAGAGCCAGATAATCCTAATACTTTTAGTGTCATCACTGTTTAAAAAGAAGTACTGTGACACCTCACTCCCCAATATCTGTTTTTTATGGAAAAGCTTACCATCATTCGTTTGTGAAAGACTGTAATTTTCCCCATTATGATCTAATGAATAAGGAATATTAGAACCTGCTGATTTATCAAAACTCGGAAATTTAAAGTTTTCTGATTTTGTTTCCATCCATGGAATAATTCCACTGAATTGCTCCTGCAAGTACAACAATTTATTGTCTCCTGAATCACTCACCATCTGAAGCAACCTATCTGTCGAACCGCTCAACCAATCGTACTGAATCATGAAAGTGATCATCCATGAATAAAGGTCGTAGTCGAAGACAAATCCCTCTTTTAAATCCGATATAGCAATCGCTGTAGGGTTGATCTTTTTTTTGTCGAGGTTCCTTCTCAATTCCTCTTTGGTGAATTTTTTCTCCCCTTCATGTTCACCTTCAACAGCATAATCTTGAATATTTAAGTAATCTTCAATAGTTCTTTCAATATTAATTGCTCTTTCATGAGATCCTAACTGTGCCATTGACAAGACCTCTACAGACTTACCAGTTGTCGTTCTCAAATAAAGCGACATTTCACCTTTTAACCCTTGCTTTATCCTTGAAATCGTATCTGGAAATTCCCCTTCCGTTTGTGGATTTAACATCAAATTTCCCTCACCATCAGAAATATACATCTTATTTTTTTCTACATAAAGTTGTTCTATATCGTTTACATCTAATTTAACATTAGATTTCCAAGGTATCGGAAATGGAGAATTTTCAATGGTTAGCTCCTCATTTTCTATCTTGATCGTAGTGGTATTACAAAGACTACATAAGCTGAGGTACGTCATAAATAAGATAAAGGCGAGAATAGCTAAATAAAAAAACAAAACAAAAAGAAAAAATATACTTAGAGCATTGAATAGATCAATTAGTACACCATGTAATATGTAAAGAAAATAGCTAAATGCTATCACTCCGCCAAAAATAATAAAAACAGATTTTTCATACCAATCATAACTGATCACCAATGAGTTTTCTTTTTTGGATACATGTAGGGTTTTAGAAGCCATTGTGTATTTTAATGTTTAGATTTATATTTTGTAAGTAAAGAGATTTTAAATGAAGAATTAAGAATCAGCACTATGAAGAATATCATCAAACTGACGTTCTTCTTTCTTATCACCTAGATAAATCGAATGATTATTATCCGAGAGATGAACTATTCTGACACTCTTGTTTTCTTCACTGTTCAAATAGAAACTTTGAGCTACTCTATGCCCTTCTTGTTGATTCTTATGAAAGAGTTTTCCTTCTGCTTTTTGTGCTAATCTGTACAACTCGCTATCATAAACTAGTGTATCAGGCATTTCTGATTCAGATGTTAAATTAAGACTAGGGAAATTAATATTATCCGTTTTTATTTCTATCCAAGGAGTAATGATTGACATATTTTTTTGTACATATAACATTTTATTGTCGCCCGCATCACTTATCACTTGAAGTAGTTTGTCAGTATTGCCACTCAACCAGTCGTACTGAATTGTAAAAGTGACCAGCCATGAAGATAAATCATAATTGAAAACAAACTCATCTTTTAAGTCTAACAAAGAAATTTCAGTAGGGTTGATTTTTTTGTCGAAATCTCTTTTAAGTTCTTCCTTTGTCAATTTATTTTCAGCACCATATTCACCAACCACAGCATAATCTTCAATCTTCAAGAAATCTTCAATTATTTCCTCAAGATTTTTGGCCTCTTTATAGTTCCTTAAAATCTCATGTGATAAAACCTTAATGGTCTTATCAGCAGTAGTTTTCAAGTAAAGAGAGTTATAATATTTGACGTTGTTGTTCTTATCCCTTCCTTTATTTTGTTTAATATAAAACTGTTCTATTTTATCCGTTCTTATATTTATTTCATCTTTCCAAGGCAACGGATAATGTTCGACAGTAAATCTATTATTCTCAATTTTCACTATCGTTTTGTTAAGAAAATAGCAAAAAGTGCGGTAAATAGATACTACAACCCACATAAAATGCACTATTGGAAATACAAAAAAAGCAAAAGCCATCACTCCCTGTGCTCCCGTTACAAATCCAATACCTACCCAAACGATAAGTAAAATGCTCCATACTATTGTAAAACCTAATTGAGAAAATGCTTTGGAACCAAACCAGCTAATTTTAATTATTAAAGCATCTTCGCTTTTTGATATTTTATGCTTACTAGAAGACATATTCAGTTGAAGTTTATTTTTAATAGTTACTTTTTGTATTGTAGACCAAACATAGAACTCTATATTTTCAAAAGGTACAAGATTTAAAATATATTAGTTTGCGTTTGCTTCATTTACAAAGGCTAAGATACAAATTAATTGCTCTTTAGACTAATGAATAATGTAATACGGTTTGTTTATATTTTGAGATAAATTAATTCTAACATTTCTGGAGTGTTTGGAGAATTGATATTCAAATAAGGAAGTTGAATTGTCGTTACTACCTCATCAATAAGAATGAATTTTAAATTGTAATAAGTTATAAAATCACATGAAAAATGTAATTCATTTTCATGAAAAAAAATGAAGATAAAGATGATATTTTAGCAATAGGATTTTTGGACCTTCGGCATTTTAATAGCATTTTGTAATGATAAATTCTAATAAGTACTAAGTCAAAAATAAATCATAGTATTTGATAATTTTGATTTTGTACTTATACTAACGAACAACTTAGAGCATGTTTGAAACAACTCTTAAAGGTGTCAACCTAAAAAATATTGGCCTCTATTAGTACTTAGAATAATTGGCAAAGAAATAATGTAGAAGAAGCTACTAACTGTCAAAGTATGGATCATTTAAAACTTTAAAGCAATGTATACTGAATCTCAAAAATATAATTTCACATCCCAAGGGTATTTAAGTTATGATAAGAAAAACAATGGATTAAGAATAACTCAAAAAAGAGATCCAAAAGAATACTCTTCTTTATTGGAAAGGATGAAAGCCATAAAGATGGAATTTCAGAGGGGGCAACTTTCAAGCTTAAAAGAAGACAAAGCAAATGAACTGATTGAAAAAATAACTACGTATGGTAATTTTGAATATTTCGAAATAGAATTAGGCGGAAAGGTTTCAAAACTTCCAAGAAACCTTATGAATCATCAACTGAAGTATCTCAGAATCCACGTAAAAGGAACGATTGACTTATCTGATGTATTACCTACATTACAACACTTAGAGAAGTTGCTTATTAATGCAGAAAAAATTGTTACTGGTGATTTTTCAACTTTAAAAAACCTAAAAACAATTGGTTTAGTAGCAAAAGAATGGGTGGATGATTATCAGGTCGAAAATATAAAATCTACACAATCATTATATGTATCTGTTGATAAACTAAAACATAATCAATATCAGTTGGCTGATGTAGAAAAGCTCGAAACACTTTCTATCAGTACACACTCGATTGACCTAACACAACTTCAAATAAAAAATCCATCATTATTAACGGAGTTAAGTTTAAAAACAGAGGAAATAAAAGGCATAGGTCATTTTTTAAATTACAATAAACTTGAAAAGTTAAAGATTCAAGGAAATATCGGTGAGCAACTTACACTTGACAAGATGCAAGATCTTAAATTGTTGGAGTTGAACCTCCTCAATTGTAGCACAATTCATCTGGAAAATGCTAAGCAACTTGAAGAACTTAAACTACATGTCCCTTCAAGCTTAGTGTCTTACAACTCCAATTTATTTAATCTTCCATCTCAAAAAATTGTACTTTCTGGACATCTGGAGCGATTAAATGGGCAACAAGAAATAGAGTTGAATGCTGATCTTCAAGAGTTACTAATTCAATCTGAAAGCACTGAAAAAGTAGATTTACCACAATTTTCAGCAATGAAAGTGAGCTCTTTATTCTTAGATATTAAAAATCTAGAGTGCTTTGATAAAAGCTTTAAAAACTTTCCTGGTTTAGGAGAGATTGAGGTAAAAAATCTTTCGTCTGATATGAATCTAACTCGATTTGAGAATTTAAGAAAGATAAAAATAGACCAAGCCCCTAAATCTGAAACAGTGTGTAAGATTCATTACGCTGAAAATCCAAACCTAAAAGAAATAAGAGTATCTTGGCTTCGTGGTATTTTGTCGATTGATGACCTCCCGGAAAATGTTGAATACGTCAATTTTGATAAGTGCTATCAAGTAAAAGACATCTCTACATCTAAGGTATTTAAGCACCTGAAGCTCCTTGATATCAATTCAATTGATGGTAAAATAAAATTGCCTAATGCAGTTCTTCCTCAAAAAGTTGATATTTCACTTCAAAATTTCCCTTCGCTTGAAACGGTAATTTTGTGCTGTAAAACAATTGAATATGTTGCACCAAGCATTACAACTTTCGATAATATCAAAGTGTATAATAAATCCTCAAGTGATCATTATGAGAAATTTGGGAGATACTTTGACATCCATAATAAATACCAAGAACAGTTATCTCAGCAAGAGAAAGAGGCTTTATATCATTTTGTAATTGCTGAGCATAAATCAGAAGTCCCATTAAAATATCGTCAAGTGTTTTTCTCTCTATATGGAAAAAATATTCCCGTTCTAAACCAATACTTGGAAAAATATTATGTTTCATTGAACCCTGAAGGCAAGAAAATAAATGAGTATAATTTTAAAGGTGATGCAAAAAAAATTATCCTGCTTGGTAATACTTCTACAAGGAAAACACAGCTGAAAGAGGATGTCAAAAACCTCAATTGGCAAGCGACCACTAAGGTAGAACAAGCAGATATTATTTTACTTGGGAAAAAATATCAGTTTAAATCTACTCCATCTTCTCATGTATTTTTCTGTACTGAAAAGGACTTAGTAGAATTGTGTAAAGCAACCGCTCCGAAATATTTGGAAAATCAAACTTCAGATAACACAACATTAGTAGAGAACGTTAAGGAATTGCTGATGTCAAATACTATAGAAAATGAGCTATTGGCATTAGAGTTAATAAAAAATGGTGGAATGCCAGAACAACTTCGAGGTTATATTTTGTTTGTAGCGAAATGTTCGAAAGAGAATAAAGTACGCACAAAGTATAGAAACTATCTAAAAGGGATTGTTTCAGAGGGAGAAAAACGTTTTCTATCATTGAGGTTAACTCAAACAGGTGAGAACAATACTTTTGTTTATGATGACCTTAGAAATGCTTTAGAACCAAAAATTTTAGATCAATTTATGGAGTTATTTTATCCTGATCATCGAAACTTTTGGATAGAAGCATTGAAGTCTCTTAGAGAAAATAAACAATTACGTCGAAGTATTATTGATGATCGTTTATTCTCACAGTTAAGTAGAAGGCCTAGTACACTTGGGCATATTTTTACAATTCCCTTTTACAAAGATGAATTAGAGTATGTCTTAAGTAATAGAATGTTTGGTGATAATTTGGTTAGAATTAGAATTGAAGCAATAGATCATTTACCAGAAAAAATTCTAAATTTTCCGAATATTAAACACGTCTCCATAAATAAACTAAACATGGCTGATTTCACAGGAATTATTTGTAAGCTTACGAAAATCCAAGAGCTTGCACTTCTTGATTTTCGTCATAACACAATCCCATCTGACATTGGAGCGTTAAAGAACTTGAAGCAACTTCGCATATACAATAATATTCAATCACCTATCAAATTACCAAAAGGAGTATTCGAACTGAAGAAGTTAGAAAGTGTTCAACTTAATGGTAAATATTATCCCAATTGGCAAGAAGTGAAACATACGCTCTTGGGAGAATAAATGCTAGTGGAGCTTCTAAATTAGAATTCACGAGTAAAAAAAAGTTAGGTATTGTTCATCCACAGTGTTAGGTGCTTAACATAATATGAGTGGGTTATTTTGACCAAAAAATTGATAAAATTAGTAAAACAAACTTTTAACCATGTCTTTAACATTAACTAGAAAACTAGAAGGAGAATTATCTCCAAAAGAATCAGATTTACTTGATACTGTCTTAAAAATTGCAACTAATGGTGGCACTGTTGCTGACCTTAAAGAGGTTGATAGTAGGGTATCTGTTATAAAAGACCTTAAACTTCAAAAAGGAATAAAATCTGTTTCAGCAGAATTACAAAATGAATTAGATCAAGGTAGTTTGTTGCATAGTCTTGCACATAAAAATAAAATGGACGCTCGTAAAAGAAGAGTAGTCAAATTCTTAGAGGGCGATCAAGAAATTGCAGATCTGTATATTAAAAATTTAACTTCTGGTGATAGAGATGAAATGGAGGATACTATTTTAGACCTTTCAAAACGTATTCCTGAAGATAAAAATATTGAAAATGAGGAAATCTGTAATTTGATCAAAGGATTGGTTGCTAAAAGAACATTAGTTGGAATATTGAAGAGGTATTCTATGGAATGTTTAGTTACAAATGTTGCAGATGGTCCTGCCTTTTTAATGAATTTGATGTTAGAGGAAACCTATCCCTATGCACTGCAAAAAATGGTTGAATATGGAAAGGATGATGAAATAATATTTGAGAAAATATATAATGAGCTTATCAATAATGAATTAGAATTTAGTAGTGTTCTATTTGAGGCTTTTAAAATCAAAATTCAGCACAAGCATATATTAAGCAGTTCGGTGATTAACATTTTAAAGTATGTATACCTGAAAGAATTACATCGGAAAAGCGATTGTATAGAGTTATTTATAAATTCGGATAATCCTGTTTTTTTTAATGAAGTATTAGATTATTATCATTCGGCAGAGCTATATCTCTACAAAAAATGTGATCTAATGTCTTACTTTATCAAAGTGTTTAACCCGAATGAAGAATCTAGTTTTCAATTTTTAGATGAAATAAAAAGTATATCCACCGAAAACCCTGATAGTGGATTAGAATTATTTTGTCAATTATATACTAAAAAGGAAGATGAGGCATTACTCATTGAGATTTTAGAACTAATAAAAAATGCTGAAACGAATGCTTATTACAAATTGGCAAAACAGATCAACCAACTAAAAATCAACAACATCAAAGACTATATATTGTTAAATTGGTCTGATGAAGCAAACAGAGATTTATTTTTAAAAGAATTACTTAATGTTGCTATCCCATTTGAAGAAATCATCAAAGATTTAGATCATTTTAATGTTTATAATGGGCAATTCGAAGAGGATTTTATAGCTAAAAATGAGGATAGTTTTCTAAAATACGGTTTTCAAAAGAAAGCCCATTATCTCATTGAAGAATTACCGAACTATAGTGTTATAGGTGAAAAACATGGAGATCCAAGATTAGATTATTCTTACCCAATTTCACGGATACTTTCATTAGCAGAACAGGATATAAAATTTGAAATGATTTGTGATTTGGCGTATGAAATAGATGAAGATGATTATATATTCATTGTCCTTATTGAGGTGAATGATAAAATGTTCATGTCAATTTTACGCTCTGGTTATCTACAAGAATATTATAATTTGTATAGTGTCTTAGAAGTATGTAATACTGTATTAAAACAATTCTCCATTAGCAAAACATTTTTCCGATTACCGACTGATGGTGACACTCCAATTTTGTATGCAGACCGTAATGGCTTTAATGAGTTTACAAGAAAATATGAATTGAGTCGTTTGGCATTATAAAAACATTTGACTTTAGTAAAGAAAAAATAAAGAAAGGATCAGTCCCTAAAACTGATTCTTTCTTTGTATTGAGTCTTGAAATTGATTCAATGTTACTCTCCTATTTTTTTACTAATTCCTCAACTTCAGCAATAGTCAAACCTGTACCTTTGGCTACTTGCTCTATAGATAATCCCATTTGAAGAAAATTTTTAGCATTCTCAATAGCATTTTTCTTCTCTCCTATTTCAATACCTTCTTCTCTACCTTTTCTTCTTCCTTTCTCTTCTCTTGTATCCAAAGTATTGACATAATCACGAAAACGTTTTAAATCTTCATCATACAATTCCTGATCTGCTTTGGGAAGGGCTGTATACTCTGCCAATTTCAGTACTTTTCTAAAAATATGCTCCTTCAAAACAGAGGGCATTTGTTCGAAAGTAGTGATATTATTTAAAAGATAAAGCCATTTATCAAAATTGGTTTTCAGGTCTTTCTCCAGTTTTCTGAACTTTGGCAATTCTAAATACACAAATTTCAATTTATCATAAAACACCTTATTTTTTTGATTTTTCAGCTGTACGATATGATGGAAATCTTCATCAGTTTCGTCAAAGATAAAATCCATGATGGAAATCACATAAACAGCTTTTAATTCATAATCCCATCCTTTTCCTCGCTTGGCTTGCTCTTGAATAGGGAAGCTTGAATAATAAATCGTACGATCTTTAAAGTGAGTCTGTTCTGCACGTTGCAATTCCACGATAAACTTTTCACCTTGATCGTTTTCACAATATAAATCATAAATCGCTTTACGATCTGTATCATTTTTGGGTAAATGCTCTGTTGATTTATACGTCAAATCATAGATCTGATCTTCGGCTGGCAATACCGAATTCAAAAAATCAATCAGAATATCTTTATTGGCTTCTTCTCCAAATATTTTCTTAAATCCGAAATCTGTAAAAGGGTTGATATAACGTGAAGTGCACATAACTTTTGCTCGTTTATGGGGTAAATATAGTGAAATTTTAGTTTGAGTCGGCGAAAAGAAATCCTACTAATTTCTAAGTTATACTTTTATAAAAAATTCAAGTATAGATTATTCCTGTGAGCTAGAAGTAATTTCCTCAATAGACTTCCATACTTTTCCATAACCACTATGGCCATATAATTTATCTGAAAAAATTATCCTGGCATACTTTATTTCATTATCGTCGTTTATTACAAATTCTACAATTCTAAACTCCCCTTTCTTAATATCATCATCCATTGGATATGAATTAAAGTGAATAGATTCTTTATCTGAATATAAAATTTTTATCACTAGAGTCTTGGTTCCTCTAGAGGGTAAAATATCTGATATGACACCAACTGTATATAATTTCGGAGATAAATATTGATCAATTGATAATATTGCTACTAGAAGAATAGGTATTGCAAAAATTACCTTAAAATATTTTTTGTGATTATTTTTACTTGCCATAGGTGAATTTTATTCTCTCGTTAATACATTGATATGAAAGTTGTTCAGTAATACTATTACAAATTGCTCCACTCCTGTTAGATGTGGTACTCTGCTTCTAAACTCTTAATTTTAAGAACTCAGCATGATTTTTAACAAGTACCCATCTCAGCTCTATCTCCCCATCATTCAGTTGGTTATGGATATTTGAGAGAAACATAATTAAGTTATCTTCATTTCCTGAGAAGAGCTTCATTTCGTTACCTAAAACCATTACAAAGTTAAACATATCTGATTCTAAAAAACGTCCTTTCCATTCTATTTCATAGTCTGGATTTTCATTATTTCTAATGCTCAAATAATACCTGATTTTACTCTCCAATTTATTTTTAATTATGAGTTGGTTGGTGATTTTGTAGAACTTCCCCGTTGGTATATCCGACAAATTAACCTCTAGTAGAGATTCAAATTCTGCAGCTCTTAAATTATTAGTTCTGAACCTTTCTACTACTTTATCAAAAGAGTTGATTATATACCCGAATTTCTTCATCTAGTTATACAAAACGTTTCTTTGCTTTTTCGCATACCAAAAAATTAAAGGAAATGAACAGACAAGCTTTCTTTTGCCTTAATACTGCAATTTACTTAATTATTAATTTAAATTGCAGACAGTTTTGATAAGCAACTATAGGTATAAATAACTTAAAATTTAAGCTATGATCTTAGCTAACAAAGGATTTCAAATAGACAATTTTTTAATTCCACCTTTTGAGTTACATGAAGGGGAAATTATTCGTTTGTGTTTATATGGAGGTTCACACTTTTTTGAATTTGAAGATCAACTAGTCAAAATACTGACAGGTCTAAATCCGCATCCAGATGTAACAATACATCAGAAGATGGTATTTGCTGAGCCTATTTGGCCACATGGATTTAAAGAATTTATTTATCCATTAACCATCAAAAGATACCTAAGACAACATGCTAAATTTGAAGATCTTAAAATATTTTCAGGGTTAGATGATGTGAAACCTAATACAAAAATCATTACTCTTCCCGGCAATCAGAGAAAATGGATATCCATAGCTTCGAAACTCTCTTACAATAAAAATATTATTTTTGATTTGGTTGGACAGGATCCACTAGGTGCCATGAAAACATTAGAAGTCATGAAATCATTATCAGAAAAAGGGTATTCTGCTCTCTTTTTAGATAACTTTGATGACCCTGAAGTTTCGTTTGATAAAGAGTATTACATTGAGAAAATATAAGAGTATTAGAAGTACTTGAACTAGCAACCATGATGATAAAAATACCCCAGCTACTGTAGAGGTAAAAAACATACTTCAAAGATTAACAATTGAGCTTAGTTAGGCTTTTGTAAAAAAGAGGATGCAACTCCGCAATAAATATCAAAAATAAGAACAGACTTACATTTACTTTTGTAATGGATGCACTAATTAGAGAGGATTATTATCAACGAATAGAAAAAGCGGTAAACTTCATTGAGGAAAATTTGATGAAGAAAATTACAGTTGAAATGATAGCAGAGAGGGCACATTTTTCAAAATATCATTTTATAAGAATTTTTACTGCAATGACAGGGGAAACGGTGGGGAATTACCTTAGAAGAAGACGAATTTCAAAGTCTTCAAAACAGCTAATCAATACCAACCGATCTATCTTAGATATTGCATTTGATTATCAATTTGAATCACAAGAGGCATACACTCGTTCGTTCAAAAAGATTTATCATACTAGTCCAGGGAAGTACCGTAAACTAAACAATAATCAGATCGCTTATGGACGTGCAAGGTTAACTATTGAAAGGTTAAACCATTTGAAAAAAAATATCACACTAAAACCAAAGATTGTCGATATGAAACGGAAAACTTTTGTAGGTAAAAGCACCCTCACCTCAATCGCCTCCAATAACATTCCAAAACTATGGGATGAATTTCTGCCTTGTGTTGAAAAGATTACTAATAATAGTAACACGGGTTATTATGAAATTCATCAATTTGACAAAGACTTCAAAATGGAAGACTTTACCGTTGATATGATGTTTGAGAAATGGGTCACAGTTGAAGTAAGTAAAGTTGGTAGAATGCCTAAAGAACTTAAAAGTTTCACTATTGAAGGAGGTAAATATGCAGTTTTCGAACACAAAGGAGTTATGAATGCTATTCAAATGTCCTTTGATTATGCATATGGTACTTGGTTACAAAGTTCAGAATATGAAATTGATAAAAGAGCTGATTTTGAACGATATGGTGATCAATATTTAGGGCCAAATCACCCTGAATCAATCACTGAGTTATGGATCCCAATAAAATAGATCGTTATGGAAACAATAATACAACTGCACAAAGAGAATATTGAAAAGGAGCATATTTGCTGTGCCATTTCAGACAAAAAATGTAAAGAAAGCTACGAATTAAAAAAGAATTGGCTGAATCAAGAATTTGATAATGGCTATAAGTTTTTTCGCTTGGATGCACGAGCAAAAGTATTTATTGAATATTGTGATGCTGAAAAAGCTTGGGTTCCGATAGATGCTCCAAATCATCTGTTTATTGGTTGTCTGTGGGTAGCAGGGAAATATAAAGGAAATGGATATGCAAAAGCTTTGTTGCAAAAAGCAGAAGATGAAGCAATGGAAAGAGGTAAATCAGGGCTTGTCACCGTTGTCGGCACTAAGAAATTCCATTTTATGAGCGATACTAAATGGCTACTGAAACAAGGTTTTGAAGAAGTAGAGAGATTATCTTATGGTTTTAGTCTTCTCGTAAAAAAGTTCGACGATAAATCTGCAAAGCCTAAGTTTAAAAAGAATACTGAAAGTGGGGAGTGTGAACACAACGAAGGTGTGACCGTCTATTTTACAAATCGTTGTCCATTTTCAGAATACCATGTTACTCAATCGCTTATAGAAACAGTAAAGAATAGAGATTTAAAACTCAATGTGATGAAGCTAGAAACTTTAGAAGAAGCCAAAAATTCTCCAACGCCAGCAACAATTTTTAGTCTGTATTATAATGGGAAATTTGTAACAACCGATATTAGCGTATGCATGGACAGTAGGTTTGATAAGGTTATTGAAAAGTTCTTAAAGAAATAAAGAAAGGATTTCAAAATTATAAGCCCTACTGATTCAAACAGTGAAAAGAATCAATTAACATATGGATTTAGAAGAAGTAAACTAAAACTGTCCCTATTAGAATACATTTTTTATGATGAATGAAGATCAAATAAACAATAAAATCAATGGTTATATTTCTCGGTTTTGGAGTGTTTACCTTCCTAAAAATGATCAAACAATAGAGGCATTTAGAAATGGGGTAAAAATTGGATTTCAAAATAAAGATAAGAACAATTTAGTAAGAGTCGAGAAGAGAGATTTAATACCTCTTTTTGAGTATATTAATAACCACTGGAATACTACTTTATTGAAAAGTAAAATAGTAACCGTTGCCTTCCTCAAAGGTTATGATCTGGCACTCCGACCAAGTTTAGATTCTTCAATAGAAGAATATGCTGATATTAGGACTCTCTTTGCTACTTATATCTATAAACAGTATAAAATTCGCCACTTCTCATGGGAGTCTAGTATTGACACTTATGCTTATAGAAATGGGTTAGATTGGATTAATTCGTTTAAGATTTTATTTAATGAATTTATAGACTCATTTGTTCCGTTCAAGGATGAAATTATGCTAACAAGAAATAGGCTTGAATATGATATTATTGCCCCTGAATCGGAATTTGAAATAGATTATAATCAATATGATCTACCCAAGGAAAAATTCACCTCTATTGTAGTTGAAGGGCATAAAATAAAAGAGGGTACAATATTAGAATTGGGAGATTTATTAGGTGAAGATTACAAGAGAACAGTACATTATAATATTCAAGTCACAGACCCGCTATGGGATATATATGAAAAATCAGAGAAAGACTTTCAGTATGTTAAATTATGTCATATCGAAGAAAGTCATGAAATACTTCAATGCATGACTTTTGATCGATTAAGAAGAGTTTGCAGTGGATTTCGCTCAATTGTTAAACATATCAGGAAAAGAAATGGTGAGTATTATGTTTATACAAATGACTATGAAATTGCGATTGCTAATGCTTTTAGAATCGGAGAAGTTAAAGTTGTATCAGAATATAATCAGATAGACATAAAAAGAAACGACTTTATAAATGATTATTTTCAAAAGAATGCAAAAGAATATTGTTATTTCTTAGAAGAAAGTTTAGATCAATTTTATTCTACAATGATAAATGGAGATGGTGGATATTTTAAATTTGAATGGGTGAACTATAGTAGTTATTTCGTTGGCTGGAAAGAACATAAAACTAAAGCCATAAAGTCATACATTAAGCCTTAAAGGAATATATAAAATTCATTATGCAACTTGAATAAAAAGTAATAGTTTCAAGAGAGGAGTATGTATCGCTAGGATAAAAAGCAATACATACTCCTCTAGCTTAATAGCCAACCAAATCCTTTTCTTTTTTGGACATATAGGGGATCCATATGATACACTGAATGATCACTTTAGTAATCTGTTTAATTTCTTAAGCAACTTCACCTGGCATCTTTACAGAACCTCTTTCAATCGCTGAAACACTTAATTTGAAAAGGAATTGATATTAAGAGCCACAATGCTTTGTGACTCAAAAGCCACCATAAAAACCACTTTACGAATCATTTTTCTTAACTCTTAATTCTTAACTCTTACCTACCCTTTCATCAAGCAACGCTCAATATTCAAATAATCTTCAAGTTCTAGTTTCAAGTTTTCAGCTACATTTCTATCATTCATTACACTTCCAGTGAAAATCTTTTTCTTTTTCCCTTTTTTAGTCATCACATAAAGGGCAACTCCCTTTCCTAGTAATTTTTGAAAAAAGAAATAATCGATATCGTTTATATCTATTGAAACTCGTCGTTTTAGAGTGAAAATTGGTTTACTCCTAACGGTAAGGCGGTTATTCTCAATTTTCAGTTCAGTTTTATTAAAAAGGAGGGTGAGTGTAAAATAAGTAAGTACAATTCCGAGTAATACATGAAAAATAGGGAATATCATTATCACTAATTTTTCGACGATATTGAGGTTGGAAAATAAACCCAAATAATAAAAAGCGAAAATAAAGGAATCCCAAGTAATGGTGAAAAATGCTAAAAAGAGAGCATAAAGTTTAAACCATCTATAACTTGCTGTGAAGGTGTTTTTGTTTTTTGTGATTTTCAGTTTGTGTGAAACCATTATTTTTTTGTTTACTTTAAATAGTTAATCAGCACACAAATTAGTGTCTTACAATTTATAAATCAAATAAAAAACAAATTGACTTTAGTTTATATTTAATTTTTGGGGCACCCCTTGTTTATTAGCATCACTCCAACTGACATAAGGATAATCTATACCAGCATAAAAACAATCAATTTTACAAATGCCTAATACTGCCGTATGTTTGTAATGTAATCAATCGGAAAGCGGTTGAAAAAAACTGAAACAAACATCAATCAAAAAATATAGACCATGTCACAAATCGGAAAACAAGTAGTAGATTTTAAAGTACAATCTTTCGAAAACAACGACTTCAAAACAGTTACTAAAGAAGATATTTTAGGAAAATGGTCCATCTTCTTCTTCTACCCTGCCGACTTCACTTTTGTGTGTCCTACGGAATTAGAAGACCTTGCTAACCTTTATGAAGATTTCAAAGCGACTGGTACTGAAATTTACTCGGTTTCTACAGATACTCACTTTGTGCACAAAGCATGGCACGACACTTCTGAAACGATCAAAAAAATCAACTACCCAATGCTTGCAGATCCAACAGGGGTACTTTCAAGAGGTTTTGAAGTGATGATTGAAGAAGATGGAATGGCGGAAAGAGGAACTTTCATCGTGAATCCTGAAGGTGAAATCGTTTCTTATGAAGTTGTCGCTGGTAATGTGGGAAGAAACGCTGAGGAGTTATTGAGAAAATTGAAAGCACTTCAATTTGTGGCTGAAAATCCTTCTGAAGTTTGCCCAGCAAAATGGAAAGAAGGTAATGATACATTGAAACCAAGCATCGATCTTGTAGGATTGATCTAAGATATAAAAAGTACTAAGACATTTTAGTATTAAACATTTGTAATAGTTATATAATAATAGTTTGCTTTATTTTAGCAAAATCCCATCTCTATGAGGTGGGATTTTTTTGTGTCACCACATTCCCCAAATAATTCACCAAGTCTTCCCCTTTCACCAAACCCAATCTTTTCCTTAATCGATAACGAGAAGTATTCGCACTTTCTGGAGAGATCCCTAAAAGTCTTGCCATTTCTTTTCCAGAAAAATTAAGCTTAATAAGAGCACAAATTTTCAAATCATAATTCGTAAGTGAAGGATGTTTTTCTTTTAACTGAGAGAAAAAGCTAGGGTTGACAGAGGTGAATCGATTTTCAAATTCTAGCCAACTATGATCCTGATTGAGTTTGATGGCATTCATTACTTTTTGAACTTCCTTTGATTTCGTTTCTTTATAAACGTCTTTCAGCTTTCCCTTTATGGAAGTCAATAATTCATCTTTGGCTATAATTTGAAGGGTAGTATTGGTCAGTTCACTATTTTTGACATACAGTATTTCTTGATTTTTCTCTTCATGCAATTTTTGTTTCTGCTCTATGGCTTCTTTCTCTAATGCATATTTCAGTTTTAATGTTTTTACTCTCGTTCTGACCATAAAGAACACTCCCAATATGATTAAAAATAGAAGGGCGACAGTTAACCATAGAATCTTCTGTTCTTGCTTATAATTTTCTAATTCTTGTCGTTCGATCTCTAATTGCTGGGCCTGTTCTCTCTTTTTATATTCATCTGAAATTTCAAATAACGACCTGTTTCTTTCACTTTTACTACTGTAAAGCCACTGATTTAAGTCGTTCCCCACCGTGGCAAACTTTAAAGCAGACTGATAATCTCCTATCATTTTGTAGGTGTCTACCAATTTTTCATAAAGCAAAGGCGTAAAATTCAAATGTGCTTTCTCTAACTTCGCCACTTTTAAAGCTTTCTTATAATAATCGATCGCCTCTTTGTAGTGCTGTATTTTATAAAAGTAATCTCCATAAGAGGAATAAAAAATCACCAGGTAAGATTCATTACCTTCTAAACCTTCCAATTGAGGCATCAATGTTTTAAAGGATTTTCCCGTCTCTATAAGCTCTCCTTTCAGTAAGGATAAAAAGGTCTCTTCACTTTCTAATAAGATTCTAGAAACGTTATCCTCCATTGGAATAGAAGTACAACTGTCGTAATAAAGTTGGGTATTTTCAGCATCTCCTTCATACCTGTAATGCACCATCAATGAGTGATAATTAGGGCGTAAATTCTCTAAAGGGATCACTTCATTCTCTACCAGTTTTCTATTCATCGACAAGGCCTGCTTATAATATTTCACCGCCAAATCGTTTCTTTCAAACAAGCTATACAAGATACCCATTCCTCTGTACACTTTCGCTTTCAGCATAGGGTAATTCTCCTTATCCAAAAGAAAAAGTGCTTCCCAATACGACTCGTATGCTTTATGATAATTGACCCTATTACAATAAAGTCCACCTAACTTTAAATAGGCTCTTATCTCTCCTCTTACATCACCTGCATTTCTAAATTCAAGCAATTCTTTTTCTGCAGAAATAAGATCATCATCTTCATAAATTTCCTTTAAAAAATCCGTGGTAATGATAATATCAGCTTCGCTCGCAAAAACTGAAGTCGAAAAAATGACACTGAAGAGTACTATTAATATTTGTCTATACATAAAAATTGAAGTTTTGGGATTGTCTATTGGAAAAACCCTCCTAAATATGCCTGTAATAAGGTTTGTCTACAATTTTTTTGCTGTAAAATTCACACTTGTCTATATAGAGTCTATGTCATTTTTTAGGGGAAGGAGGAATTGTTCATGAAATTTAGAGTCAGAATTATCTCACACACTCAAACTTTTTTAATGGAATGAAATCTCATAGCTTATTTATTTTGCTATTGCTCTACTTGCTATCCTCCTGTAAAATGGACCTACCCCAAGAAGTGGAAATAGCGTATGAAGAATTACCGGCTGAACTGGATTTTAATAAAGATATCAAACCTATATTATCGGATAAATGCTTTGCTTGTCATGGTCCGGATAAAGGGAAAATTGTAGCCGGATTACAATTACATAGTTATGCAACGGCTACGCAAGAACTGACAGAATCGAAGGGTAAATATGCTATCGTTCCAGGTAGTCCAAAAAGCAGTGAAGCAGTCAGAAGAATTTTAACGGAAGATCCTGAACTGATCATGCCTACACCTGAATCACACCTTAGTCTTACAGCGACGGAAAAGGCGACGCTTATAAAATGGATTGAAGAAGGTGCGGAATATAAACCGCATTGGTCTTTTGTGCCTATGGCGAAATCAGAAGTTGAAAAAGCAGAGGATTGGGGACAGAATGAAATTGATGATTATGTATATAAAAGGTTAAAACAGGAAAAACTAAAACCATCAGCGGAAGCTGAAAAATCCCTTTTACTTAGAAGAGTTACGCTTGACCTTACCGGACTTCCTCCCACTCAACAAGACATTGATGCATTTCTGAATGACAATGATGAGAATGCGTATGAAAAGCAGGTGGACCGATTGATCGCATCTGAAGCTTATGGTGAAAAAATGGCGACGGATTGGATGGACCTTGCCCGTTATGCTGATACACACGGTTATCAGGTGGACCGCTACAGAGATATGAGCCCATGGAGAGATTGGGTGATTTCCTCTTTCAACAATAACATGGCGTATGATTCTTTCTTGATTTATCAGCTGGCAGGTGATTTATTGCCTAATCCAACAAGAGATCAAGTGTTAGCAACTGGCTTTAATCGACTTCACCCTCAAAATGCTGAAGGTGGCATTGTAGATGAAGAATTTAGAGTAGAATATGTGGCGGATAGAACTGCGGTGGTAGGACAAGGTGTAATGGGTTTGACTTTCGCTTGTGCGAGATGTCATGATCATAAATACGACCCGATCACTCAGAAGAATTATTACGAGATCTACAGCTTCTTTAATAATGTCAATGAAACCGGTCAAATCTCATGGGACCCTAATGATATTCCAGTTCCTACGATGACATTGCCAACGGAAGAACAAGAAGAAGTGATTGCTTACTTAGAGAAAATTTGTCAGCAAAAAGATGAAAAAGTAAAATCGGCGGAGCAAAAAGCGGAAAGCACTGCGGAACAGTGGGTCAATACCTCGGCTTATCACACGGCTTCTCTTTCGGCTAGAAAACATAAAGTGGCTGATTTCTCTTTGAATGGAAATTTGAAGAACGACATCACGGGCAAGAAAGCAAAAATGATACGTAAGACTTCTAAAAATGAAGTCGCGAATTATACAGAAGGAAAAGAAGGAAAAGGTATTTTACTGAATGGTGATACATGGATTGACATGAAGCCTGTAGGTGTATTTGACCGCAATGATCCTTTTTCGATTAGTATTTGGGTGAACATTCCTGAAGGTCTAAAAGAAGGTGTGATTTTCCATAAAAATAAAGCGGTAATGCTTCACTCTGTAAAAGGTTATACGCTGTATCTAAAGGATAATAAACTGCAAACAATGCTTGCACATACCTACCCAGAAAATGCTATCATTCAGGAAACAAAAGACGATTTCCCAAGAGACCAATGGGTACATTTGACATTGACCTATGATGGAAAAAGCAAAGCAGAAGGCGTGACTTTATATGTTGATGGTGCAGTAGCTAAGATGAACACTACCAAAGACAACCTTACCAAAAGCATCATTTTCAATAATTATGAAGACGTGATCTATGCCACTCCAATCGAGCCAGGTTTACAAGTTGGTGCACGTTGGAGAGGGTTTGGTTTGAAAGACGCTAAAGTGGATGAAGTAGATGTGTTCAATACCTGCTTGACGCCTTTGGAAGTGCAACACCTTTTTGCTCCTCAACAGACAAAAACACTGCTTGCTAAAAATGTTTCTTCTTTATCTGCGGATGAAAAAACACTATTAAAAGAACATTATAAACAGAGGGTTTCTAAAGAAGTGCAATGGGCCAAAAGTGATTACCTCAAGTCCAAAAAGGAATTAGATTATACTTATGACACTTTAAAAGAGGTAATGGTGATGAAGGAAATGGAAACACCTCGTCAAGCGTATATTTTAGAGCGTGGTGTGTACAGTGAACATGGCGAAAAAGTATATCCTAATACACCAAATGCAATCCTCCCTTTTGATAAAGACCTTCCTAAAAACAGATTAGGATTAGCAAAATGGATCGTGGATCCTCGTAACCCACTGCCTGCAAGAGTTGCCGTGAATCGCTATTGGCAAAATTATTTTGGAACTGGCATTGTGGAAACGACGGGAGATTTTGGTAATCAAGGTAAACTGCCTACTCACCCTAAATTATTGGATCACTTGGCTTTAGAGTTTATTGAAAGTGGATGGGATGTAAAATCACTTCAAAAGAAAATGGTGATGTCAGCAACTTATAGACAAAGTAGTCATTGTTCACCAGAATTAAGAGAAAAAGACCCTTACAACACACTTTTGGCTAGAGGTCCTCAATTTAGACTGAGTAGTGAGATGATGAGAGATAATGCACTTCTAGCCAGTAATTTACTAAAACCGAAAGTAGGAGGGAAAAGTGTGAAGCCTTATCAACCGGAAGGACTATGGAAAATGAACGGTGGCACTTATGTGCAAGATCACGGTGATGATTTATACCGAAGGAGTTTATATACCTTTTGGAAAAGGACGGTTCCCAATCCTACGCAATCGACTTTTGATCAGCCTGAGAGAAGTGAATGTACTGTCAAAAGACAAAAAACGAATACGCCACTTCAAGCCTTAGTGCTTATGAATGACCCAACTTACTTGGAGGCGTGTAGAAAGTTAGGGGAAGAAATTACAAAGAGTGATTTTATTGATGAAGGTATTCAAACGGTCTATTACAAATTAACAGGTCGCAATATCTCCAACAAAGAATTAGCACTATTAAAAGAAGTACAAACGAAAGAGATACAGCGTTTTGAGACTTCACCAGAGAAAACAAAAGGTTGGCTTTCCGCTGGTGAATCAGCCTTGGATACTCGATTAAATCCATCAAAAGTGGCCGCCAATGCCATTGTAGCCAGCTTGATTCTCAACTCAGATGCTACCATTACCAGACGATAAACATTATGTGTAATAAAAAGAAATTCAGATCGAATAATAAAGACCTTCAATCTGTTGAAAAGAAAATGGATAGAAGGCACTTTCTCACCACCACTTCCATGGGGATCGGTGCGTTTGCATTGGGTTCATTGATGGGTTTGGAAAAGGTTTTTGGAAGTCCAAAGAAGACCATTCAAGAAGAGATAACGCAGAGCCTCCCGCACTTTTTACCGAAAGCGAAACGTGTTGTGTATTTGTTCCAAAGTGGTGGCCCCTCTCAATTTGAGACGTTTGATTATAAGCCAAAATTAACGGATATGTTTGGCAAAGAACTTCCCTCGTCCGTTCGTCAAGGGCAACGTTTAACAGCCATGAGCGCACAACAATCTTCACTTCCCATCGCCCCTTCCAAGTTCAAATTCAACCAACATGGAGAGAGTAGAACTTGGGTAAGTGAATTGCTTCCACACACAGCTTCAATGGTTGATGACCTTTGCATCATCAAATCCATGTACACCGAACAGATCAACCACGACCCTGCCATTACCTTCTTCCAAACCGGACACCAATTGCCAGGGCGTCCGTCTATTGGATCATGGATGAGTTATGGATTGGGTTCTGATAATAAAAACTTTCCTAATTTTATTGTTTTGACTTCCGGAAATGGTGGCCAACCCCTTTACTCTAGGTTATGGGGGAATGGCTTCCTCCCTACACAACATCAAGGAGTGCAATTCAGAAGTGGAAAAGACCCCGTTTTGTTCCTCAACAATCCTGAAAATTATCACCATGAGGACCGTAAGGACATGCTTTCTTATTTGAAGGAATTGAATGAAGTGCAGAACTCCGCTTATGGTGACCCTGAAGTGGATGCTCGAATTTCTCAATATGAAATGGCCTTTAGAATGCAAACCTCTGTTCCAGAAGTGACTGATATGTCAGACGAACCGGATGAGGTTTTTGAGATGTACGGCAAAGATAGTAGAACCCCAGGCACCTACGCCGCTAACTGTTTGATGGCTCGAAGACTTCTAGAAAAAGATGTGAAGTTTATCCAATTGTACCACCGAGGTTGGGATCATCATGCTGGACTTCCTTGGGGAATGAAAAAGCAATGTGAGATGACAGATCAACCTACTGCTGCTTTCTTGAAAGACCTAAAACAAAGAGGTTTACTGGAAGACACCCTTGTAATTTGGGGTGGTGAATTTGGTAGAACGGTGTATTCTCAAGGAAAATTAACACCAGAAAGTTACGGTAGAGACCATCACCCGAAATGCTTCAGTATGTGGATGGCAGGAGCCGGAGTAAAAGCAGGAATGAGCTATGGTGAGACAGATGATTTCAGTTACAATATTGTCAAAGATCCTGTTCACGTACATGATTTCCATGCCACCTTAATGCACATTATGGGCATTGACCACGAAAAACTCACTTATAAATTCCAAGGACGAAGATTTAGATTGACTGATGTTCATGGAAATGTTGTCAACGATATTTTATCTTAATTTACCATGAACTCAAGAAGACAATTTATAAAAAACACAAGCATTGCCGCTCTTGGTGGTGCTATGGTTTCTCCTCTTTATAGTTTCAATATTTTAAAGAAAAAACCGGCTCCAGATATCATTTTGGGACATGGTGATTATCAATATAAACTCAACAAAGATTGGGCACAAATCAGCAGTGTCCGCAACCCTATTCTCAACTGCCATGAAATGGTGATGGACAGCAAAGGAAGGTTGATCATGATTGGTGATAATACCGACAACAACATCATGATTTTTGATAAATCGGGTAAGCTGTTAGATTATTGGGGCACTGCCTATCCGGGTGGTCATGGTCTGACTTTAAGCATAGAAGGGGAAGAAGATTTCCTTTACTTGACGGACTCAGGTTGGTTTTTGGATAAAAGCGGAAAATGGGTGCACCACAACGGAAGAGTTTCTAAAACTACATTAGATGGTAGAGTCGTTTTTGATATCGGTCATCCTCAAACAGTGGGTGCTTATGAACCCGGTGATTTATTCTCCCCCACTGAAGTTGCCATCGCACCCAATGGTGATATTTATGTGGCAGATGGCTACGGTAAAGACTACATTTTACATTATGATGCCAAAGGTCAATTTATCAGAAAATGGGGCGGGCATAAAAACAAGGACAAGAACTACAATCTGATGAATGCTCATGGTGTGACGCTCGATTTACGTGATCCTAATCAGCCACTTTTATGCTGTTCCTCAAGAAGCGAAAATATGTACAAATGGTTTACATTGGATGGGAAATTTGTCAAAAAACTCCACCTTACCAACATGTACATTTGTCGTGCAGTGTTTGATGAAAACAATTTATACGCTGGTGTTTGTTGGTCTAGACCTGAGGATGGAAGCGGTCATAACTGGAAAAAACATACTGGTTTTGTGACTATCCTTGAAGATGACAAAGTGGTTTCCAACCCAGGCGGTACAGCTCCAACTTATAAAAAAGGTGAGCTTCAAGCTTCTTATCAGCTTCCTACTCAACCCATTCTCCACGGTCATGATGTGTGTGTAGATGAGGATAAAAACCTTTACATCTGTCAGTGGAACGCAGGACATACAGCACCTTTAAAATTGGAGCGTGTATAAATTAATAGGAATTAAAATATGTTTCAAGTGTTAAGCGAAAGCGTCACTTGGAACTGTATTTTGGCGAAGTCTCCTGACTTCGAAATACAAAGGCATTATTTTAATTTTCGAAGTCGGGAGACTTCGCCAATGTTGAATCACAAGTGACGCCTAACGGCTTAACACTTGCGACATATAATAATTACAAATTCAACAAAATGGATTTTTCAAATTTTTCTCTCTTTATAGGTCGATTTCACCCGCTATTGGTACACCTTCCCATCGGTTTTATCTTTGTGGTTTATATTATTGAAATCGCAGAGCATTTTAAACTAATAGAGTACACCAAAAAAGTAGTCAAACTGATTTTACTTTCAGGTGGCGTGAGTGGCATCATTACATGTGTATTAGGTTATTTCCTTGGAAGTGGTGAAAGTGACTACGATTTTGAAAGTATTCAGCTACATCAGTGGTTGGGAATTATCACAACATTAGTGGTTTTTGGAGCTTATTTTTTAAAAGAAAAAGACAATCAATTTTATAAACCTTCATTGGGTTTACTTTTTATATTACTCAGTGCAACAGGTCATATGGGAGGAAATCTCACGCATGGCTCTACTTATTTGACACAGTATGCTCCCATCAAATTCAACCAACAACCCAACGAATTTGAAAGACCTGAAATCACTGCTGTAGAAGAAGCTCAAGTCTTTGGTGATTTGGTCTATCCTATTCTTGAAACCAAATGTATCAGTTGTCATAATGAAGAAAAAAAGAAAGGGAACTTATCACTGACAAGTAAAGCTTCTATTTTGAAAGGGGGTAAAAATGGTGCTTTTGTGGTTGCTGGCAACTCTGCTAAAAGTAGTTTTATAGAGCGAATTTCCTTACCACATCATCATGAAGATATTATGCCTCCTGAAGGGAAAAAACCTCTTTCTGATCAAGATATTGCATTGATTACATTTTGGATTGATCAAGGAATGGGAAGTTTTGACACTACCCTAGTGGCTTTGTCACCTGATGAAAAATTAGAGGAAATTGCACTTCAACGATTAGGTTTTAAGGCGAGTAAAAGTAGCTATGCATTTGAAGCCATTGATCCGGCAATTATTACTCAATTAAAAGAGAATCATTTTGAGATTAGGGAATTAATAGTGGGAAGTAATGCTTTGGATGTTTCTATTTCCAAGAAAATCGATATTCATAAAGGTATTCAAGCTTTAGAACTCATCAAAAACAATATTCTTTGGCTGGACTTAAAAGAACAAGACGTCAATGGAGAGGATTTGAAGAAAATTGGGCAATACACTCATCTTGTCAAACTCAATTTAAGTAAAACATCTATTGAAGATAATGATTTAATGGCGTTAAAAGGGCTTCAGAACTTAGAGGTTATCAATCTTCATTCCACTAATATCAGTGATGAAGGACTTGAGATTTTAAAGGGAATGCCTTCTATAAAAAAGATTTATTCTTGGAATACCAACGTAGGAAAACATTTGGCTAAAGTTGATTAAATAAATGGTTCAGTAGACAATGAATAGTAGGGCGTTGTATTGCAACGTCCTTGCTTTTTTTCATGAAAATGTTGGGAAATTTTATGATGGATAAAAAAAGAGCACTTTACCAATCGCCTGCTGGAAGGTAAAGAATCACAGCGATCAATAAAGTGCCTAAATGCTTAGTGTACTTTAAATAAATTTCAACAATGAGAAGAAAAAAAACAAAGTCTTATTCCTTCTTAACAATAGTAAAGATAGATAACATTACATAAAGCTGTACTACCCGTAAGGGTAGTTTTTAAAATAAACGTTAATAAAACATAGAATATTTACATTATTTGGGCATTTTAGAGGCTATTTAACCGTTAAATTCTATTATTTCTCAGAATAAATATATGTGTTACAATTAGAGCCAAAAATGAAATTGAAGCTTTTCTGCATCTTTTTCAATGAAAATAACATTACTCACAACGATTTTTTTATTCTGATAGGTGGTGACAAATTAAAAAATGGGAGTCTAATAGATAAATGCTAGGACAAAACTAAAATGTCCCTTTTCCTATGTCCTAGTATTTAGACTAACTTAAAAAAGCGAATTAAATGAAAAACTATCTATTAGTATCTATTGTACTCCTCTTTCTGCAATCTGGTTGCAAATCAAGTGAACATTACGATGACAGTCTATTTAATCTTGAAGAAATCGATAAAAATAAGCAAACACTTGTTTTGTCAAGTATTATATGGACCAAAAAAGGCTCGTATTATTATAATAATGAATTAATGGATGCTGTTGATTTAGAGCGATTAAAAAATCAACAGATAAAAAGCATGGAGGTGATTCATGATACTTTGCATATCATTACTTTTTGATACATCATTAATCCTTCATTGATAAGAAGGAAGCCAATCAAAACTTCCTTCTTTTATGAATGTTGTTACTCGGTTAAAAATAAGTAGTAAACCCAATTCTCAATGAATGGAAATCCTGTTTGAAAGCACCTTTATAAAATAGGTTGATCCAAAAATCATCTCTAAAACCATAAGAAAACATCATCTCCATTTTAAAGTGAATTTGATCAGCTTTACTAAAATCTTCTATCCCTACAGTGGGTGTAAGCTGAGTAAATACTTTTTTGGAGAAGACAATGGGTGTGATGACCTGGAATGTTGCTCCATGTAATGCGGAATTGTTGACATCTGATTTTTGACCAGATACTGCTGAAAGATATTGATAAGAGAGAACTGGGAAAAACTGAATCCAATCAGCCACCATAATACCAAAAGTCAGACCGGGTGCCAATATCCACCGTCCTGTTCCTAATCCATTTTCGAAATTACCCGTGGGGGCAAAAATATCAATCGATGGTCCAAAGGCTCCAAACGTTTTAGAATAATCTTTATATGGCAACCAGAAATAACGCAAGCGTAAATCACCAATACCGTACTTTTCTGTAGTACTATTATACAAAAGTGGCATTTCAGCCAGAAGTAAATGACTTTCAGAAAAGGAGAAAGTGAGATTGGCCCTGTAGCCACAAACAGTGGTATTTGGAGTGCTGTTATACTCAAAATTATTATCCAGAAAGGTATAAAAATTCGTCGGTTTTGATACATCTCTTTCTTGTACGTTTGTACTGTCTTGTGCTTGTAATTTTTGATGAAATAATACTCCTAATAATAGGAGAATGGGTAGAATCTTGTTCATGGTGATTAGTTATTTGCTGTATTTGAATCGGTATTCTTCAAGTGGTAAATTTCCTGGATTGCCAGGTGAAACGTGGTACTCAATGAAGTCTTCGTCGATGATGATTACATGCCATAAGTTGGAGGTGGGCAGTTCCTCATTGACAGGTTTGTTGATGGGTTGCTGAATAAAAATCTCTTCCCATTTTTGAGGTGTCATTTTATCAGGTGTTCTCCAGACAATTTCTTTTTCCATGATTGCATAACGTTCTTCACTGTCATGGTTATATTCCCAATAGCGTTTTGGAAGGTTCTTCATATTGATTTCACCCGCTAAATTGAATTCTTTTTTATAGGATGCAGATAAGTCATTATTGACACGGGCTACATTAAAAACTCCCATCCAATTACCTCCTGTTTTAAACTTTACTATTTTGTTGGCTGAAACTTCAAATGTTCTTGTTCCATTTTTGTCCGTTAGTGCATAAGCCAACCCTGCCGCTGGTTTTACTTTGTGTAAATAATCAATCGCATTTTGAACCGAATTGGCTTCAATCAACTTTCTATAAATAAAAATCTGGGCTAATCCCTTGTCCACATCATGTGCTAATTGGAACTTAGAATGAGGAGTAAAAGTATAGCCATATGTGGCATTAATTCCATGACCAATCAAAGTACCTGCATAAGTTGTCATCAACAAAACTGTCCCATCTTCTTTCACATGTTTGATCAAGGTTTGTGATCCTTCAAAATGCCTGGTCCAATCCAAAGTATACCCCACACTTGCTTTCCCATTTTCCCAAACAGAACCATGTGAACAGTGGCCCGTTGGAAATTGCTCATAGTTAGCTTTTTCAGACGCTAACATGGGGTCAATACCGGTCATTTTTTCAAGTACCCAAAATGTTTCATCAAAATTAAGATTATAAGCAAAAACATCTTTCAAGGGCAAGTCACATCCATCTGCAATGCCTCTTATTTCATCCACCAAATCAGGGACTTGTTCTTCTGCATTTTGAAGCAACTTTGTTTTCGTATAGAGAAAATCAAGATAATCTTCCCATGTAGCTTCACTTCCTAAAGCCTTTAAAAATGAGCCCACCATATCATATTTAAAGCGATTGATAGTCGGTCGGATCACTTTACGCAATGCTTTTCCATGCTGAAAACCTCTTTCATAAGAGGAGCCTTTTACTTCCACCGTGAAAAACTCTGAAGTGCTGTCATTGAGTTCCACTTGATATTCAACTGGAGGAATTCCTATTAAATTTTGTGCTTTTAATACTGGACTGAAAGTCATGATAAGGCCTATTAAGACCATTAAATTTCTTCTTCTCATTGATATTGTTTTTAGTTTATTATTTTAGCTCAAATATCTAAATGAGATCAGCAAGTCCACTTTACAAATGATAAGAAAAGACAAATACCCTGAAGAAATTGCTTTTATTTCCAAAGCACTTGATATGGATTATCAATTATCTGATGATGCTAAAAGTTTGCTCTTCGAAAACATTAAAAGAGAAGAGCGTAAAAAGGGTGATTTTCTATTCCAAACAAAAGAGGAAATTCAAAGAGTCTATGTTTTTGTGAAGGGAGCATTTAAGGATTTCACTATTAATGAAGAGGGTGATGAGGTACTATTAACAATAGGTTTTGAGGGAGATATGTGCATGAAGTTCTCCTCATATATGCCTGAGTACCCCATTGAAGAACATTTCTTGCTTTATGAAGATGCTGTACTTTATTCTATTGAAATTGAATTTCTACGATCTCTTTATGCAACAAACCTTGAATGGGCCAATTGGGGAAGGTGTTTAGCTGAAAACCTTGCCTTAGAGTGGTCTTATTTTGCGGATCGATTAAGATATTTAAAAGCGAAAGAGCGTTACCTTCATTTATTGCGTGAAACGCCTTCCATTGCCAATCGAATTCCTTTGCAAGATATTGCGAGTTATTTGGGGATTACGCCTGTTAGTTTAAGTAGGATTAGGAAGGAGATTAGCAATCTTTAAATTCAATTATCGTCTTCTTTTAATTGAATTTATGGGCTTTGGGGGAGATAACTCATTTCTCAAAATTGGATTATTCGTATTAAAATAAATTTGAAAACTGTAAATCTTTGAGACATATCAAGTTTACAATGAAAGTTGAAAAATGGGACAGCTTCCCATAAGCTCATGACATCTAGTCGTGGTGCACGGTATTTTAACCTACTTCTTCTGTCCAAGTACTTAAATACATATTCTATTCGAAAGCAAGTTTACAATGCACTTATATACATTTTATTTATAAAACAATACACCCGAGGTCTATACAGATCTCGGGTGTATTTTGTTTAAGAAGTCTCAAACAAAGCGGTCGGTCCTTATTTGTGTTCCTCTATTTGATTAAAATTCTGAAGATTTCAGACTCTTTATTATTATCAACTCTAATAAAGTAAATACCACTTCTTAGTTGGTGTCGTACTTCTAATGGTTGATAAAGTTGGTTGGAGTTACCACTGAATACTTGCATTTGTGTTTTTCCAATCACATCAAGCACTGTAATAGTGATCTCCTCATTAACAGGTTTTGTGTATTTTATGAAGAATTGTCCTGACGAAGGATTCGGGTAAACAACAAACTTCGCTTCTTCAAAATCTCCAATTGAAAGTACTGCATCCGTAGTTACAGTTACTTCTGTTTTTTCAGAATTCTGCTCACCAAGAACAGTATGAATAGCATAAGTGTAAGCTGTTGATAGCTCCAAACCAGTATCTTCGAATGATGTTGCATCATGATCTAATGTAGCTACTACTACATATTCCTCTTCTGTAAATAGCTTTCTACTTACAATCACTTGATCATGATCGCTCATTTCAGGTAACACCCATGATAAGCTTACAGTTGTTTGACCTTTTCCTACTACTTCTAAGTCAGAGACTCCCAAAACTAAAGCTGGAATAGTTACTGAAGCTGTGGCAAATGATTCCGACTTACCGAACTCATTCATAGTATATAGACGGTAATCATAAGAAGTATTCATATCTACCTCTGTATCTGTATATGATAACGCTCCATCAAGTAATTGAATTTGTTCGAAATTGTCTTCACCTTTTACAGCTCTTTCAAGTACGAACTCATACGCTAACTCATCTTCTACCTCTTCCCAAGTTAATTCTACTGCATATTCTTCATCCACTACTGCTGTTAAAGCTGTTGGTGAACTTGGAACACGTGAATCTGTAGTTACTGTAACCTCGACAGTATCTGATGAGCTTTCATTCAATAAAGTGTAGATGGCATAAATGTATTCAGTTCCCAATGCTAATTCGCTGTCTTCAAATGACGTTGCCTCTTTTTCTAAAGTAGAAATTAATGTGTAATCTTCTTCCGTTGATAACTTTCTGCTGACCACTACATTATTGTGATCACTCACGTCTGCTAATGTCCATGATAAGCTCACAGTAGTAAAACCTTTTTCTACAACTTCTAAATTCGCAGGCACAGCCAATAATGCTGGAACGTCTACAGATGCTGATGCAAATTCTTCTGACTTTCCTGCCTCATTCATTGTATACAAACGATAATCGTAAGAAGCATTTGTGTTCAGGTCTGTATCTGTAAATTCAACTACTCCATCAAGTACCTGGATTTGAACAAAATTATCCTCGTCTTTTAATGATCTTTCAAGTACAAATTCATACTCCAATTCATCGACAACATTCGTCCAAGCTAATTCCACTTTCATGGCCTCATTTACTGAAGCTGTTAAAGTTGTTGGCGAATTTGGAACACGTAAATCTGTTGTTACCTCTACATTAACTGAATCAGAGAAATTACCATTCAATGCGGTGTAAACTGCATAAGTATATGTTTTTGCTGCTACTACAGAAATATCTGTGTAAGATGTTTCATTCATTTCAAGAGTGGCAACTACTTCATAGTTTTCATCTCCAGAAAGCTTTCTACTTACCATCACTTGATCATGATCACTTACTTCTGGTAAAGTCCATGATAAACTCACTGAAGTTTGTCCTTTCGCTGTAACGGCTAAATTTGAAGGAGTTGCTAATAATGCTGGAACGTCTACGGTTGCTGATGCAAATGCTTCAGATTTCCCTACATTATTCATAGTATATAAGCGGTAATCATAAGATGTACTTCTCATTACATCTGCATCAGTAAATGCTAATACTTTATCTAATTCCTGAAGCTGCACAAAGTTATCTTCTCCTTTTACAGATCTCTCAATCACAAACTTATAATCCAATACATCCTCAACATTTGCCCAAGTTAATTCTACTTGTAATGATGCGTTTACTACTGCTTCTAAGGTAGTTGGTGAATTAGGAACACGTGCTTCAGTTGTAATAGTTACCTCTGTAATTTCAGATTTCAATTCTGCCAATTCAGTATGGATTGCATACATATATTCTGTTGCTACGGCTAAGTCACTATCCTCATAAGAGGTTGCTGATTGCCCTAAAGTGGCAATTATAGTATAAGTATCTTCTGATGAAAGCTTTCTGCTTACAATGATTTTATCATGATCACTTGCCACGGGCAACGTCCAAGTCAAATTCACAGTTGTCGGGTCTAACACCGTTACTCTGATATCTGTTGGAGGAGTTACTACTGGATCAATATCCGCTGAAGCTGTTGCAAATGTTTCTGATTTACCTACTTTATTTCTTGTGTAAAGGCGATAGTCATACGATGTATTTGTTTGCACAGTAGTGTCAGTATATACTAAATTCTCCTGTATCACTTGCACTTCAACAAAGTTGTTTTCTCCCTTTATTGATCTTTCGATTACAAACTCATACCCCATTACATCTTCAACATCTGCCCAAGATAAATCAACTTGCATATTTTCGTTTACGGATACTTCTAAAGTTGTAGGTGCATTTGGAAGACGCTCCTCTACGTAAACCATGATCTCATAAAGTCTTACTCTATTATCAGCATAAGCCGGTACATAGTATCTTACTTTACCTGTCTTTACTTTTTCAAATTCTTTAAAGTAAGCTGCTGTAGTATTGTTAGTTTCAGAGATTATATCCATCCACTGATCATCTTTAAAATACTGGAAGCTGAACTGTGTATTTGGCTTATCGTAAATACCAGATCCACCTGTCCAAAGTCCCATTGCTTGAATATCATATTCCGCTCCTAAGTCTACAGTAATCCATTGCTCTTCACCACTATTTGATGATACCCAACGGCTTCCATTATCAATAATATCTCCATCTACAGCACGAGAACCATCTTTTGAGCCATCAACAGTAGAAGTTTCAGTCGTTTTATTTAATGCTACATTAATCCATTTAGTGACTAAAACAGACGCCTCAGCTCCTTCTGAACTAAAGTCACCAGCGTAACCATAAATAATATATTCATAGATACTCTCAGCTACTAAATCAGTATCCACATAAACCGAATCAGTATTTGATAACTCCGCAACTAAAGTATACTCAGCCTCTCCTTGAATTCTTCTTTCTAGACGAAGACCTACATTTTCCTTTTCCTCTTCAATTTTAGTCCAAGTTAAAGTCGCTGCTGTACTATTTTTCATCTCAGCCTTAAACTCTGATGGAGTCACTAAACGTGGTGTCAAATCTATCGTCAATGTTTTGAAAGGAGATACACCAGCAGTATTCGTTGAATGAATTCTATAGTCGTATACTTCTCCTAAAACTGACGTTTCATCTTTATATGATGTTACTGTCAAATCTCCATTATACAATACTTCAAAAGCCTCTTCTCCTGCATTTGAACGCTCGATTACAACGCCTTCAGCCTTAGGATCATCGATGTTCCATGAAAGTGTTACGTGTGTATTTTCATCTACTTCATATGAAAAAGTTTCTGGAGCCTGAGGTGTTCCATCTGATACGTAAACTTCTAATTCAAAAAGTTTTACATCATTGTCTGCGTAAGCAGGAACATATAACCTCACTTTACTTGCAGTAACCACATCAAAAACATTTCTGTAAGCCGCATTATCGTTATTATCTTCCGTTACAATATCTACCCAAGCACCATCTTTTTCATATTGGAATGAGAACTGCTGAATTGGGTTTTTATAACCGGCAAAACCTGTCCAGAAAGCAAATGCTTCAATATCAAATGTTCCTCCTAAATCTACTTCTAACCAGTGTTCTTCATCATTTGTTTTTGATAACCATCTGCTTGAATTATTAATATTATCACCGTCTACAGCATTAGCACCACCGTAACTTTCTTTTAATTCTGAGTCTACTGTTACTGTTTTTTCTAAAGCTACATTTATTAAACCTGTAGGCAATGCAGGTAAACCACAAAACTCTGCATGAAGTACTGCCTTTGCACTATTTAATGTTGATATTCTAAATGAACCATCAGGGCTTCCTACACCAATATCACCCCAGTGAAATCCAGTATACCAGAAAACTGAAGTATTTGTTTCTTTTCCAAAATACTCATTAGCCGCTTTTAAATATCCTGCCGAACGGATCATCTCTGAGTCTAAACCATCAGGCTTTCCACCGTTATTCACAAGGTCACAATCGTACTTTGAATTTCCGATCTCAGTAATAACATAATTGTGATCTAATGCAGCAAAGTTTTGATCCCAAACTTCTTTAAATTTAGCTTCCCATTCTTCCACTCCCCATGCTTCTCTTTCAGGGTAAGTTGAAAAGTTATTTGATACATAACGAGGGTAAGTGTGAACTACCCATACAATATTATCCAATGCTTTTAATCCGTCTACTAAAACAGAAGGGAATCTTTGGCCATATACAGTACCGCTTACTAGGATAGGTTTGTTAAACCATTTCGCACTGATTTCAGCTCTAATAGCTTCATCTTTTTCAATGGCTGACCAAGAAGTATTTGAGTGTCCTCCAATGTTTTTCCAAATCTTACGTACATAATCTCTCCAAGCAGTATCTTGTGTTGAAGTATTCCCATTTGCGGGTTCGTTTTGGATTTCCCATCCACTTACATAATCCAGATAACCTCTGTCTTCTAGTGAATCTAAAGCCTCTTGCCAGTAACGTGTATCATGGTCTGGGCCCGGATCATCAGCATATCCTACTTTTGGATTTGCCCAGAAACACACTAAAACATATTTCTGAGGACCTTCCATGTTAATGATTTCCCCAATTCCGTCTAACCAATCCGTCATATCATTAGGATCAACATCCCCGTCAATCATAGGTCTTGAGAAACCTACTCGGTAATTGGTGATTGGTTCTTGAAGCTGTTCGTCTAAAGCAGTTAGACTTTCTGTGATGGATTTTTCTTGGATGATTCTGAATCCTTGCCAATCCGTCTTGGTATTGTCATCCCCATAATTGTTATTGAGGTTCATACCTGCACGCTGCGTAATCAAAGTACCTCCCTTTCCTGCTTGTGCCCATGACAAAACAGGGAAAATAAGCACTACGCAAAATAAGAGTAGTTTATTTCCAAATTTCATACTAAAGAGTATTTATATTAAAAAATTATGTTTGTCTATAATTCAATACATTGTAAACTAAATTATCGGTAACATGTAATCGACATTGCTACAAGCTTTTTATGTTCTACTTCCAAGCTTCCTTCTTATTCATTTTTGTCTTGAAGCAAAAAATTCAAGGCTTAGAAGTCAAAAACTATATTTCATTCGTGTCCTGCTGATTATCAGAAATCTTCTGATTTCTAAAAATCACAATTATTCAAATTACTTAGTTTACAGAATAGTTCAAGGACCAAGAAAAAGAAAAAAGATATTATAAATTAAGAATGTGGTAGTTTGAAAAGATGATACAAAACGATATCCCTAATAATTAATATTCAGAATAATGACTTTTTATAAAAAAAGATAGAGTAGAGACATTGTAATGTAGCAACTTAATAAACCTACATTTCTATATATTCAAAATATCAATCTTCTTTAACCTAGTACTTATTGTGAACTCAATTTTCATCTATTATTACCTAGCAGTAACTACACTTTTCAAAATCTACTAACTATTAATAGTAAATGACAAATCAAGTTTACAAAAACATTATTTGTTTAGATTAAGGGTATGTTATTTAAAACTATAATATCTAAAATAATCATAGATGGCATGACTATCTTCAGCACCGTCTTTGTTCCAATTTGCTGATATTGCACTTAGCCATACATTGATAAAATCATGTTCATATTGAGAAGCAGGATATGATGTTTTATGTGTTTCTACACCATCTACAAAAAAGCGAAGCGTTTCTTCAGTCCATTCAAAAGCATAAGTATGCCAATCAATAGCTTGAAAACCGTCAATCTTAGTGAGGTCTGATGGAGGTTTAGGAAGCCTGCCTACCTCTTTCCCTTTTTCATCCCAAATGATGACATGCTGTGTAAAACGGTTTAAACCTTTTTGTCCTGGATCTTCTCCATGTTCACTGGAATTTTCAAAACAATCAATTTCGGTTCTTCTAATCCCAGGGTAGGTAGTCGCCACCTCATCTCCTTCAATTTCAGCCGCCATGGCCCAAAAAGAGTGATGCCAACCTTCATCCACTTCACCGTCTTGATCACTATCCACACCATTACCCAACTTGGCCCTCACCTCATAATAACCATATCGAAAACGCTCTCTAGAAACAATACCTGCTCCAGTTGCTAACTTCCCTTTTAATGGTTGAGACAATTGTTTCAAATGAAGTGTAAGATACCCATCATTGACCTCAACATTTTCTTTTTGTTGAATGCTTCTATGCTTATTGTCAGTACGATACGCCCATTTTTTAAGATCAAGTTGATCCCCATCAAAGTTGTCTTCAAACTTCAATTCATACAATGAATAATCGATGTCTGATTGTTGTTCGCAACTTGTAATTAAAAAAAATAAGACTGTCAGTAAATAGAGAAAATGATTGCTCTTCATCTTATGCTTAAAAAGTATTTATATTGCTAATATAGCAACTTGTTTTTAAAATCAAAAAAAATAATGTAGGAAATACATTTTTTATTTACACATCTATCAGTTTCACAAGTAGTTATTATCAAAGTATATTAATCACAATCCAGCTAAGAAGAAGCAATTACTTTTCTTCCCAAAATTCCCAGCTTAAATGAGGTAATGTGGCTTTAATTTCTTTTCCTTTGAAGATTCCCATTTTCACACCCATAGAATTTTCACCTCTATCATAAGGTGTATAACGATACACTTTCCATTTCGATTTTGATGAACATTGTGTATCAATAGTAAAATCATAGTCGCCTCCAGTTCGATTTGAAATCACAATTGTTCTTTTTCCGTTCGGTCTTTCAAATACCAGTATTCGAGCATCTTTATTATATTCACTTTCTTCCACTTTCAATACGGTAGAATTCCATGGCATATGTTTGATAAAACTACCTACAGCATTCCAATTGTAATCATTATAAATCCAATGTCCTGGTTTCATGGTTGCTGCTGCTTTTTCAAGTTTCATCGCATTAGACCTTATTTTCATTGGGCTGTTGACGCCTACCTCAAGGGCAAAGTTTTTATGGCCAGTTTTATCTAAAAACAAGGCATGAGGAGCACCATAAGTTTCATCTTTTTGTCCGGTATGCGATGGGATTTGATGTTTGCCTTTTTTCAAAATGCAGGTGTAAACAACGTCCGTTCCTCCCTCCCTTTTGATTACTTTATTTGTTTTGATCCATTTATCTTCAGGCACATAATCACCGTGTTGATCTACCACTAAGTACACCATGGTTTCTTGACCTAAAATAAAATTGAAGTCCCTTCCTGGTTTTTTAGCTGATTTTCTTGTGACATTGACAAATTCCATTGCCTTAAACTCCGCAGACATTTCTTGAATCTCAGGGCCTCCTTGCCAACGTTGGTAGGCCTCATTCATTTCTTTCTTCTCTGAGTTTAATGCTTTCCAGAAACCAAGAGAATAACCACTTGCCTCTGAATTTTTGAAAGGTTTTAAAGCATGAATCCAATACCAAGTCGGGTTACCCACTAGCTGAAAAGAGTTCATGATGTGTTGTACATTATTCAGACATCTTTCAGGAGTAGCTTCACCACTAAGGTATTCGTATTCATTTTGAAACCAAGGGCGTTTGGGCAACTCCTCTTCAATTTTCTTTCCGACTTTCTTTACCGATTCTGAATCCCAGCCAATGGTATGTACAGCATAAGCATCTACTAAGTCAGCTACTTCAGGTCGGTGCATCCCTACGGCAATTTTTCTTGGAAAAGCTGTTTCTGTATCACTCAAAAGTAAAATAGATGGATCGTAAGCTCTCACTTTTGAAGCCGTTGCTGTATAAGCTGTCACATAATCTTCGGCCTTGCCATACCTGCAGGAAGAGTACCTTTGATTATTCGATACCCAAGGTTCATTTTGCAATCCCCATTGTACGGTTTTTATACCAGCCTGTTGCAAAGTCTTGATATCATTGACGCACGCCTCAGCAAACTCTTGTAAAAAACGGGTCGTGTCTCCTTTATAAATAGGATCATCTTTGAAATCAGGTCCAAAACATCTCAGTGTATTATAAATGTCTTTATCACTTGTACCTAGATAGCTCGAATTGGCTTTCCAATAAGGAGTAGGTGACCAATATTCTAAAGAGACACCTTCTACACCGGCAAGGTCCATCATCTCTTTTATTTCCTCTAGTTGGGTAGACCATCGAGGCTGTAATTGCTTTTGTTCTTGATCTGTTCCTCTCCAGTATAAACCACCTGCAACACGGCAAAAACGAAAACCTTTCAACATCTCCTTGGCAAACCGCTCTCGTTCTTTTACAGTTAGTCCATAAGGGACAGAAACTATACTGTCTTCAGGTAATCCTGTATTTCCAGAACCGATGGCATCACTTTGAATTTCAAACCCAATGCCCCAAACTTCCTGTTTCTTTTCGTTGGGATAAATTTTAAATTCTCCTTTTCCTTGGGCAAACACCGAAGAATAAAAGAGCAATATCAACCAGGTGCTAATTAATACTTTCTTCATTGCTTTATATTATTTCACTTTTGGATTTTTGGGTTGTTCTAATTGATATTTTGCATCATACAAATCCAGTTGTCTTTTTTTCCAAACGGCACCTTCTAAAAAAACAGGGTGAGGTAATGTCACATCCCATTGCCCTAGTTCTTTCAACATTTCTTCTGTTTTTTTCTGATATTTCAAAGACACATTATGCTGTTCAGAAACATCTTTTGACAGATCATAAAGTGCAGGCATTCTATCAGGCAAACGTACCAATTTCCATTTTCCTTTTCGGTAAGCCGCACTGATTGTAAACTTCCACATCAATTCTTCATGCGGTAATTTTTTATTGATTCCTGTGAAGTAAGGCACCAAGTTTACCCCATCAAATTGACAATCTTCCGTAATTTCCCCACCTGCTGCCACTAACATTGTCGGAGCAAAATCTAGTGCTGAAACAGTTTGTGTATATTTTTTTCCTTTCGGTAAAACCTTTGGCCAAGAAACGATATAAGGTACATGAATTCCACCCTCAAATAAGATCCCTTTTTGTCCATTATAAGGGGCATTGACAGAGGCATTGTGATTCACAGGGCCACCATTATCGCTGATAAACATAATAATTGTATCATCATATAAACCCTCTTTTTTCAAGGTTTCTGTGATCCTTCCTATATTAATATCCAAGCGATGAACCATGGCCAAATAAGTTCGTCTTTCTTTATCTTCTATATGAGAAAATAATTTAAGATCTGCTTCAGTGGCTTGAAGTGGAGTATGGGGTGCGTTGAAAGAAGCATATAAGAAGAAAGGTTCGTTTTTATGTCTTTTAATAAAATCTACACACTCATCTCCTTTGTCATCGGTGATGTAAGAAAGTTTTTGTGGCGTTTTGTAATTACACTCAATAGGGGCTTTATATCCTTTTCCGTTTTCTTTGGCGATGAAGTAATCGTGACCTCCGCTTGTATATCCCCAAAATTCTTCAAAACCTCTTTTGGTCGGGTGATACTTTGGAAGGCTACCCAAATGCCATTTACCAATTAAAGCAGTTTTATATCCAAGATCTTTTAAACGTGTGGCAATTGTCTTTTCTGATAAAGGTAAGCCTAAATACTCAGGATCAAAGCCGGGCTGATTTCCTCCTAAATTATTATCATAACCAAACTTCACTTGATGTCTGCCTGTGATAAATCCAGCTCTTGAGGGACTGCATACTGGCGCTGAGGTATAGCCTTCTGTACAGAGCACTCCATCAAATGCTAATTGGTCGATATTGGGGGTATTAATTTGCTTACTTCCGTGAAGGCTAATGTCGGCAAAACCTAAATCGTCAGCTACAATTAAGACAATATTCGGTCGGGCCTCTTGCGCATTTACGTTGAACACTGTCCAACACAAGACGGTTAAAATGTATATTACTTTTTTCATACTTATGATTTGTTTTCTTTAAGAAATAAATCACCTAAATCCTGAAAGGACTTAGGTGACCCAAATTCTACACTACATTGTCTATAACATTAATTTCGATGGCGGTAATTTCTTATTACCTTCTTCATGCAGGTTATCACTTTTCAATATTGCTTTCATTCTAAATGAATAAGACATCTTAGCTGGCTGTAAACGGTATTGCTCAAGTGGCCAAGCTCCCCAAGAGTTGACACCTCCAACACCCGTTGATCCATGATCGATATTCAGGTATATTTCGTTTCTCAATTTCACATCATTCGTATGTCTGTTGACTACTTTTCGTCCATCAATTTGACGACCGTCTGTACGCTCTTCAGAAGTAAAGTCGTCATGATTGTTTCTTAAGGCAGTAAAGTTGAAGGACTCGTTTTCTGAGACGAATAAAATTCCTTCTCCTTCGGCATTGGTCAATGTAAAGTATTTTGTATCCGTATGGTTTCCATTCTCTTGAGGTCGAACATAAGGGTAGTATAAATCCTTCGCTTTCGAAGTATACCAATCGATATGTGTACCATAGTTACGGTCTATATAATTTTCTTCTGGACCTCTACCTAAATAACTCACTTGGTTGTACGCTACAGGGAATTGTGCCTGTACTCCAAAACGTGGCATCATTGGCAACTCTTTCTCCAATGGATTTAAAGTAGTCGATACAGCAATATCACCTGATGGGAAAACGCTATATTTCATAGACATCTTCGCTACCACTTTTTCCTCTTTCTTCAATTCATAATTCATCGTTACTTCAGTAGACTGAGGCGTAATTTTGATAAAGGATTTTGTAAAAATATCTTGAGGATTGAACTTCCAGATTTTAGAACGCTTGTCGAATTTCATACCGAAGTCATTATCCGTCCAACCTCTGTACATGTCTAGGTTAAAACCTTTCTCCAGTAATTCTACATCCTTTTGTTTCCATGAAATCATTTCTCCTTTTTCAAGATCAAAGTTGACAGAGAAACCTTCACCTTTCACGACTAGATTTGTATCAGATTTATCATGTGTCAGTTGTTTTCCATCTGTATTGACAAAAAGTTGACTGCTTGCTTTTTGATACACTAATTGCTCTGTAGCATAAACATGATCTTTCTTCAGCAGTTTAAATGGAGATTTCTTTAACACTTTGAAATTCAAATAATAATCTACTGTATTATCTAGTTTTGTATTGATGATTGGTAATTCAAAAGTCTTTGTCGCATACGGTTTTACATCCGTCAAATCAATTGTACCTTTTGATACAAGTTCACCAGCTCCTTTTAGCTCATAGTGAACTACAAAATCTGATAGATCAATAAAAGCATACTTATTCGTTACCTTCACTGATTTTTGCTTTTTATCCCAAGCAATTCCAATATTCTGGTACACCTTCTTTACTTCTGAAGATAATGCAGGATGAGGTTCACGCTCCGCAGAGACCAATCCATTGATACAAAATGCTCCATCGCTAGGCACATCATCCGGGCCAAAATCACCTCCATAAGCCATGTATGCTGTTCCATTGCTGTCCGTCGTTTGTATACCTTGATCTACCCAATCCCAAACATAACCACCTTGCAATTGAGGGTACTTCTCAAAAATTTCCCAGTAGTCTTTGATATCACCGTTCGAGTTGCCCATTGCGTGAGAATACTCACATAAAATCATTGGGCGTTCAGGGTTCTTTTTAGCATATTTCTCCACTCCTTTTGGTGAACGGTACATAGGTGCTACAATATCTGTATTTGTGTTTTCACCTGCTTGCTCAAAGGACACAGGTCTGCTATCATCCCAATCTTTAAGCATTTCATATCCTTTATAAAAGACGTCTCCGTTACCACATTCATTACCCATCGACCATACAATCACAGCGGACTGATTACGATCTCTTTTGTACATTCTTTTAATTCGATCTAAGAATGCAGGCGCCCATAATTCTTGGTAAGCAGGGTGGTATTCTTTATTAAATTTCCCTTGCAATGCCGCACCAAAACCATGCACTTCAATGTTGGCCTCATCGCAGATATAAAAGCCATTTTCCAAGGCTAACTCATACAATCTTTCTGGTTGAGGATAGTGAGAAAAACGTATCGCATTAATGTTATGCTCTTTCATTACTCTCAAGTCTTTCAACATTGTAGCCTCATCAACATAGTGACCTGTAATAGGATGATGCTCATGTAAATTGACACCTTTCACATAAACAGGCTGTCCGTTTACTCTCAATTGAGCATTTTTGATATCTACCGTTCTAAAGCCAACCTTCTGATAAATATGTTCCACCTCATTTCCACTTTTATCGATCATCGTGATATAAGCAGTATAAACATTTGGTGTTTCAGCAGTCCAAGGTTTTACATTTTCAATAACAGTATGAAGTGATCCTTTTCCACTCTCAACCGCTACTTTCGATTCATAAATGAATTGATTTGTCGATTCATCAAGAAGCTTCACTACCGTATAATACACCTCTTTTGAAGTAGAAACCTTGAAGTCCAAAGTACCATTTTTAGTAGTAAGGTCCAGCTGTGTCAGCAAATCAAAGTCCTCTAAATGTGCTTTTGGTCTAGCCAGTAGCATCACTTCTCTGTGAATACCACTCAAACGCCAGAAATCTTGATCTTCTAAATAAGAACCGTCCGAAAAGCGGTATACTTCTACTGCTAAGTCATTTTTGCCTTCTTTCAGATAAGGTGTAATATCAAATTCAGCAGGTGTTTTTGACCCTTGGCTGTACCCTACTTTTTCTCCATTTACCCACACATAAAATGCTGAAGCGACACCTCCAAAATGTAAAATCACATCATGATTTCCCCAAGTATCTGCGATTTCAAAGGTTGTTTTATAAGACCCTACTGAGTTTTCCTCCGGTAAAATATATTTGCCCTGATTATGCGTTGCTTTATCAAGTGTAAAAGGATATTTTACGTTGGTATAAATTGGATAACCATTGCCTTGCACTTCGATAGAACCCGGAACTGTTATTTCTTCCCAGTCTCTGATATCATAATCAGTTTTATAAAAATAAAAAGGTCGTTCTGAAGGCGTTTTCGCGTAGCTAAACTTCCATTGCCCATCTAAAGATTGGACCAATGATGATTTGTTTATATTTTTTGAAGCCACTTCATTCTCCGTTGCAAAAGGAATAAAATGAGCTCTCGGTTCTAATCTATTGATTTGGAAAACGGAAGGGTTCTGCCACTCTAATTCCGTTTTTTCTTCCCAACTTACTTCTTCATATTTTGAATATGGACTACAAGCAAACATACCTGCCGCCAGCATAGCCATTACTATTTTGTATTTCATTTTTATTGATATTCTTTAGATGAAAATATTGCCCCTTAAAGCATGTTTCAAACATGCTCTTAGATAATCAAGTAAGTAAGAACACCACAGCGTAGTGTTCCTACTTTGTTACTTACATTAAGTTTCTACTTTATTTTGGTTACCGAGAGTATGCAGTCCTCCCAATAGACCTGATCGTTAACTAAATAACTATTGAGCAGTCTCTTGATTATTCTTAGTTGTTATTTTATAAGTTTCGCTCCATTGTGAAGCAAATCCCCATTGCATTCTTTTTCTCATTTGAACATAATAAGTGGTATTGGGCTTGAGGTTTGGAATCTTATAAGATCCTCTTAAGTTGAAAGACATTTCTTGCTCAAACTCACCTTCTTTTGTGCCATACCTCACATCATATAAAAAGTCTGAAGGATGTGAATCATATCCAATAAAAATACAATTATTTCCACCTTGCATTGTGAAGATTAACGGAGGTAATTCTTCTTCGTTCTTTTCAAAAACAAAGGCAAATTTCTCACTTTCACCGAAACTATTTAGGGCTACTAATTCACAATCGAACTTTTTATTTTTCTTCAATTGACCTAATTGAATATAAGGATCAATAGTAGGTTCAGTTTCTTTTACCTCTCCATCTTTACCTTTATAATACAATTTATATTCTTCAGCATTCCACACTTTTTCAAATACAATTCTTCCCTTCGCCGTAGAGTTTAAAATCGTTCTTACTGCAGGTGTTGCTGGCGCGGTGAAATACTCGTTGATATTAAAAATATCATATCCTAGGGCATCAGTCACTAACACTTGCATCATCGCAACATCGGCATTTTTGTTCCATTCAAAACCTACTTTTAATTCCTTTCCTCCAGGATAGATATTCGGTAATTTCTTTGTGCTAAAAGTCAATTCTTTTCCTTCTTTATCAAAAGTTTTCACCACCAAATTGTAATCAATTAGTTCGTAGGCTGGAAGGCCTTTTTCTGGTCTTGGCTGCAATACAATCTGACTTTGCTGTTTTGTATTTACTAGTTGATTATGTTCTACAAATAGCGTATCAAAAGGTGCATATTGTTCTCTAAAATGGAAGTAAGCTCTTTTCTTTTGTCTGTACGTATTCACCAATCCCCAAGCTCTATTTTGAGACTCAGTGGTAGCCCAGCCCGTACTGCCGTGCCACATACTTCTATAATCATTGAGTGTCCAAAGCGATGCACCTACACAGTAGTCTTTTCCTCTCATCTGATCGAGCATTTTCTTGCCGTCTACAATTCCCTCATTTGGAAATTCTTCCGTTAATCGTCCTCCGTATTCACTCATAAAGATGGGTTTATTCGGAAAGTTTTTATGGCATTTTTTTAAGGCGTTACCCCATCCACCATAAATATTCAACATGACCATATCACAATATTGAGAGGCATCGTTATCTTGATTCTGAGCAGAGTGAGAAACATAAACGGCCAAACGAGAAGGATCTAATTTTTTCGCGTGATCAATCGCTGATTTCACATATTCATTTACCAATGGATTGGCAGAACGGTAACCGATCTCATTTCCTACGCTCCAACCAATGACAGACGGATGGTTATATTTCGTGGAGATCATTGTTTCCAACCATGCTTTCGGCATTGGATGATTAGGATCTACCCATTTGTCCTTACCCCAAAGCGCCACTTCTTCAAAAGTCATAATACCGTTCTCGTCTAATAAATCAAGGTATTCTTTAGGCAATGGTAAGTGGCTTACACGAGCAAAGTTGGCTCCCAAGCTTTTCATTAATGCGATATCTTCCAGAATTCTTTCTCTTCGTAAAGTATTGCCGGTAAAACGATCATCTGGCACCATATTGAAACCTAGCGGTCTGAAATTTTTACCATTGAGATGTAATTCCATTCCCACCACTTCCAGCTTTCTAATACCAAATTGGTCCGTTTGCTCTTGAATTTTTTCATTTCCGTCAAAAACAGAAACTTTAGAGCGGTAAAGGTGGGGATGGTTGTAATCCCAAAGTTTCACATACTTTTTAGCTAAGTTGAAATGTATATCCGTCACTTTTGTCCCCCCTTTTCCTACAGCAATATTTCCTTTCTTTTTGACAATTACTTTTGATGGATTTTCCTTGCTTGTCACTTCTATTTCAAAAGTCAGCGTTTTATCTTCTGACTTATTGTTTTCAAAGGCTAAATTCATAGCAATAGCGGCAGTCCCTTTCTTCAGGTTCGGTTCTGCTGTCACCTTCTGAGCCACTAGTCTTGACTTTTCAGTGACTTCTAAATGTACCGGTCTACGGATACCGCCCCAGTTCCAAATGGCTCCTCTTTTGAAAGTATTGTCCACTCTCAACACCAAGTCATTAGGACCGTCAGTACGGAGTTTATCTGTGATTTTGTATTCAAAAGGCAGGAATCCAAAAGGGTTTATTCCCAACTTTTCACCGTTTAACCAAACAGTGGCTTCATTGTAAACCGACTCAAAATAAAGACGTACTAATTTGTCTTTCATGCCTGCTTCCGTTTCAAAGGAAGTATGATACCAAGCTACACCAGAAAAATTGGCGTATTCATTTTCAGTATCCCAGTTTCCAGGTACTTCCAGTTTACCCCATTGCTGGGCTTGAGGATGAAGGAACCATTCATCGGCTAGTCCTTTGTTATAACGGTCAATTTTAAAATCCCAGATGCCGTTCAATACTATTTTTTCCTGAGCGAATCCCTGCCCGAAAAACAATAGCAACAAACCAAATATTAAGCTATTTCTCATCATTGTTAGTTTAGTTTCTTCTTTTTCTTTTTTGCAGGCCATTCCTCCACAAAATGATCCGTCATCCATTGCTGATAAGCCACTGTATATTCCTTGGCTTTTTCTGGATATTGATCGATAATATTATTCTCTTCTAAAGGATCTGATTTCATGTTGAATAACATCCAGTCTGACTTCTTTCTTTTCACCATTTTCCAGTCCCCTTGTCGAAGTGCTTTGTTGCCTTCGTGCTCCCAGAAAAGTATTCTATTCTGATCCGTTTTCTGCCCTTTCGCTAAGGATAAAATACTTTCTCCTTCCGAAGGATAAATTGTATTGCCTTGGTAAGTATTAGGGTAGTCTACACCTGCAAGTTCTAAACAAGTAGTCATCACATCAATAATATGTGCAGGTTGCGTATTTAATCCTTTTTTTACTTTTATATCCTTCGGAAAATGAGCGATAAAAGGGGTTCTAATTCCTCCTTCCATCGTTTCTCTTTTCCACAATTTGAAAGGGGTATTACTCACATTAGACCAGTGTCCATAAGAGATAAAAGAATCTTTCCCACCCGGTGTTACACCCGGAGAACGGTTGACCATTTGATGACATCCACCATTATCTGATAAGAAGAAAATAGCCGTGTTATCGTACATATTCTCTTTCTTCAGGTAATCAATCAGTTTTCCGATATTTTGATCCAATCGATCCACCTGAGCCGCATAAACACTCATTTTGTGAGCTTCTGTTGCGGCATCTTCTAATTCATCCCACTTCGGATGCTCTCCCTTCGTCATTTCTAAATCTTCTGGGAAAAGACCCAATTCTTTTTGCTTGGCAAAGCGCTGCTCACGAATGGCATGATACCCCACTTCATATTTACCTTTGTACTTCTCAATATCCTCCGGCAAAGCTTGTAAGGGAAAATGAGGTGCAATCTGTGCCATATACAAGAAAAACGGCTTTTGTTCTCCTTTTGATTGCTCTATAAATTGAATGGCCTCATCAGTAAAATTATTGGTAGAATAAAACGTATCAGGATTTTCCTCCGTCTTTACACCATTCTTATAAACTTCTCTATTCAAGAATTTTGTAGGGTAAAAATAGACGCCTCCACCTGCTGGAATACCGTAAAAATCTTCAAATCCTCTTTCATTAGGCCAATGTTCACGATCATCTCCCAAATGCCATTTTCCAGACATTATGGTATGATAACCATTCTCTTTCAAGACCTCTGCCGTAGTCACCGCATTTTTGGAGAGGTAACCTTTATAACCCGGTTTTTCCCAATCTTCCACCAAGTGTCCAACACCCGTTTGATGAGCATACAATCCCGTTAGTAATGATGCCCTTGAAGGTGCACACCTCGGAGTATTGTAGAAATTAGTAAACAGTATACCGTCTGAGGCTAGCTGATCTAAGTTGGGGGTGTTGATTTCACTACCTGTACATCCAAGATCAGAAAAACCCATATCATCTGCCAAAATCACAATAATGTTCGGCTTCTTTGGTACCTTTTTATTCTTATCACCACCCTTCGCACTACAGGCGAAGGACAGCAACAATAGAATCGGCAAGTATTTAGTCAAGCTGTATGTAGATCTCATCTTATTTTTGAACCTTAAGTTTTTTCAATTGACCAGGGCTTGTGATAGTAGGTTTACGGTTTTCAAAAAGATCACCGTAAGCATATCTTTTTACTTCAGTCCAACCTGCAGTACCTGGCCATGCCGGAGCAATCACATCATTTTCCCAATTTGTAAGGTTGGTCAATAACTTGTTTTCAACCTTTGGCAATGCATCGTTTAATACTTTTTGCTCTGAAATATCTTCATCTAAATTATAAACTACATGACCTACTTGTTCAGCTTTTACTAATTTATAATTCTTATAACGAGCAGCTTTCCAATCTCCAATTCTCCAGTATAATTCATCATGAGGCATACCTTCTTGTGCTCCATTTACGAAAGGCAAAAGGTCTACACCATCCAATTGTTTTGGTGTTTTGTCGATACCAGCCGCTTTAAGAATAGTAGGCATTACATCTAGTGTAGAAGTCAATCCATCATAAGTGACTCCACCTTTTACCTGTCCTTTCCAGTACATTAAGTAAGGCACTCTGTGTCCTCCTTCAAACTCATAACCTTTATTTGATTTCAATGGAGAGTTATCGCCATTACCTGTGCCACCGTTATCACTAAAGAAAAAGACCAGTGTATTTTCTTCTAATCCTTCTTTTCTCAATGTTTCCATCACATTACCAATCGCCTCATCTAAAGAGTAAGTCATTGCTGCTACTTTTTGTCTTGGATGATCTTTGAATTTTTCCAAGTCTTCTTCTTTCGCTTGCAATGGAGTATGCACCGCATTGAAAGATAATAATGCTAAGAAAGGCTTTTCGCTTTTTTTGCTGTCTTGAATAAAGTCGATTGCTCTATCTGCTAAAACATCCGTTAAGTAACCTTCAAATGCTTCATGCTTACCATTATGATTGATTTGTGTGGAAGTTTTGTCCGCACCATCATATTTGTCAGGGTTGAAGAAATACCCTCTGTGACCACCCAAGAAACCATAAAACTCATCAAAACCTCTGCTGTTTGGATGGAAATAATCTTGAGTACCTAAGTGCCACTTACCAAAAATAGCCGTATTATACCCTTTCGTTTTTAAGACATCTGCCATTGTCACCTCCGTAGTATCCATACCGTATTTGCCATGCAAGAAGTTATTTTCATGACCAAAACGGTGTTGGTATCTACCCGTCAATAAACCTGCTCTTGATGGGCTGCATACTGAACATGTGGTGTGCGCATCTGTAAATACAACTCCTCCACTTGCTAAATTATCAAGGTTTGGAGTGGGAATATTTTTAGACCCCTGAAAACCAAAATCAGCATAGCCTGCATCATCTGCTAGAAAAATAACTACATTGGGCAGTTTTTCTTCTTTTACCTTTGAGGTATCATTTTGTGTCTTTTGACAAGAGGAAAACAATAAAATTCCAACGGATAAGTACGATATTAATTTCTTCATTTGTTTATTTTTTTTAGAATGTCGGTTAATAATTAGATTTTATAATTTCTAGTGCCTGTGATGCTCCGTTAATTGCATTATAGATTTCATGCTTACGGTTATTTTTGGCTCTCCCTTTTAAAGAAGTAGTCACATATCTAAATGTATTTGCAAAGGCTTTGTATTCTGAAGTCGGCATCATTTGAATTGCTCTGACGGCATGCCAAGCAATAAATGCGTTATCAGATTTGCCCTGTTTCTCTAATATTTTTTTGGCTTCTACCGAATGATTTGTTCGGTATAAAATTGTGGCCGCTTCTATTTGATTAAAAGGATTTTCATCATCAAGCAGTTTTTTAATTTGAGACAAATCTTCTTTGTCTAATTCCTGTGCTCTCAGCCCCACCAAAGCCCAATAACGTTGCATTGGAAGCGTTGAGGATAGAAACGCCAATTGTTTCCTTTTATAGTATTCACTTCTGCCAGAAAGTTCTGCTACTTGCAATAGGCTTTCTAAAGGATAAACACTATCACTCGACATTGCTTCAAAAGGTGTGCTCTCTTTTGATCTCTTCGCAGCTTCGCCAGCAGGTATAAAATGTAAATCTCTTTGTTTTAAAATTTCTTTTTTATTGATGGCTCTGAATTTTGTCATCAAAGATTGGTACGCTGCTTCGTCTGACAAATCATTGACATTCCACTTATCATTTTGGTTATCGAACAACCACTCTGCTTTTTTACCTTCTCCTAGTACTTCGTATTGGATAGAGTCCAATGCATTTCCTTTGGTATCTTTATGCATTTTTTTCAAGATATCTGCATTATCGGAGTATTTGTGCCATTGTACAATTGGGTAATCTGTCATATAATTTCTCACGTAAGTATAACGGCCGTCCGTCACTGTTCTCACTTGATCGATCACCTCTCCACAGCCATCACGACCACCCCATACATATTGACGTTGATAGTCTTTTCCAAAAATGTTCTCACCTTGCATATACTTTGGCTTTTCTATTCCAGCCAAAGACAAAATTGTAGGGGCAAGATCTTCAAATGATACTATTCTATTTTCAAATTCTTCTTTTTTAGTTTTTAAAAGGTGTTTGTACTTTTCCGGTACATGTACAAACATGGGTACTTGATGTCCTAAGTTCAGTCCTGCTCCTTTAAATCTTGGTAATCCCTCACCATGATCCGCAAAAACAAAGATGATCGTATTCTCAAACAAGTCATCCTCTTTTAGTCTAGTGATGATTTCTCCTATTTTTTTATCCGTCAGCGTAATGCAATCATACATTCTTGCCATATAAGACCTCATTTCCTTGTTATCTGCATAGAAAGTAGGTAGTTCTATGGTTTCCGGTTTTGTAAGTTCCACTTCGGACAATACATTTTTTACTTTCTTCTCATAAAAAGTATGAGGATTGACCATGGTGTAAGATTCGTGAGATGTCATCAGGTTGAAAACCGAAAAGAAAGGTTGCTGATCATCTGCTCTGTCCCACCAGCCTGTTTTTCCTTTGCTAAAATCCCAGGCTTCGGTCACTTTTGCTTTTTCTTGTGCGAAATTATAGTCTGTTTTATTATTATTCGTTGTAAAATAACCTGCTTCCTTTAAGTAGTAGGGAAAAGCCTTTACATCATTAGGAATTTCTATTGTGCTTCTATGATTTGCAGTTCCTAATCGATTGGCATGTATACCCGTAATAATACATGATCTTGATGGTGAACAAACAGTAGCAGTAGAAAAAGCATTATTCATTTTAAAACCCTCTCTCCCTAGTGCATCCATATTGGGCGTTTTGGCGTGTTGATTACCATAAGCACCTATAAAATGTGGAGATGTATCTTCTATCGTAATCCAAAGAATGTTGGGTTTGGAATTCGTTTGCTCTCCTTTAGAAGATGCAGGATTGCTGGTACAAGCCCACATTGATACACTAATTAAATAAAGTAAATATCTAACAGTATGCATAATTTCATTTACATTAAGTTTTTAAGAAACAAGGAGCCTAAGAAACTCCTTGTTTGCTATTCATTATTTTATTCTATTACCGTTAACTACCAACCTGGGTTTTGCCCGAGGTTAGGATTCGTCACACTTTCTTGAAAAGGAATCGGCCAAATGTACTGACGTTCCGGAAACACTCTATTCAATAAAATGTTGTGGTTATCTAAAACGTGATCATAAGTCGGCAAGCCATTTTCATCAAACTCGGCGATAGCGGAAAACATATTACTTTCTTCTGAAATGCCTTCTGTTTTAAGACCAAGCATCGGGCGGTTAAGTGCCTTGTCTGCAAGGTTCCAACGTACTAAATCCATATATCTTAAGCCTTCATTTGCTAACTCTACTCTTCTTTCTCTACGGATAATTTCTCTCAACTTATCCGCTTCAGTAGTTGTTACTTCAGGATAGGCTCCTCCTTCTGCAATTTGTTGAGCATATGCTCTTTGGCGTACTTTATTGATGGCATCTAATACCGTTTGATCAATTTCACCAAGCTCTAATTTTGCTTCAGCATAAATTAAAAGTGTTTCAGCAAAACGATATAAAATGATATCTACATCTACCAAATCAAAACTTCCTCTCATGGCATCAGAAATACCTTTCTTGAAAAGCAAGCCTGCCGGGTTGGCGGAACCTTGAGTATTAGACAACCAAGAGTCCATATTCTTTATACTTTTCTCTTCCTGGATATCCCAAGTTTCTTTTTTGAAAGGTTCCCAATGCATGTTCATTAATGAGTCTCCTGGAGTAAGAATACTCATCTTCAAACGTGGATCTCTATTATTGAACGGATTCAAATAACTATAAGAAGCATCTTCATCATCAATACGTAATCCTTCAGCAGTTTCATAGCTATCAATCAACTCATAAGTAGGAGTTGTTGAAGCATATCCGCCAACGTTTCTTTGAATTTCGTACTGGATATTTTTCTTTTCCTCATAAGCTACTGATTGAGGCAAAGCAATAATAACCTCACTGCTATTCTGTCCATCTTCTAAGAACAGTTCTCTATAGCTAGGATATAACTCATATTTGCCATCGTCCATTAAAGCTTTTGCTGCTTCTGCTGCTACTTTATAGCGTTTAGCATATAGAGCATAACGAGATTTAATAGCTAGTGCACTTGCTTTAGTGAAGCGTTGTACATCTGCAGTTACATATTCTTCTGGAAGGTATTCAATCGCAAAATCAAGATCGTCCATTGCTTGATCAATTACTGCTTCTTTATCTGTACGACGAATATCATATGCTTCTTCTAATGGAATAGGTTCCAACAATAAAGGTACGTCTCCATAGTGAGTGGCTAAGTACAGGTATTGGTGTGCTCTCGTTAATAACGCCTCAGCTCTCAATCTCAACCACGTTGCTTCTGGTGTCACATTTTCTGCTCTATACATATAGTGGAGCATCATGTTTGCACGAGTGATTGATTTATAGCAATCAGTCCATCTGTTCTTAAATATTCCTGATTGTGAGGTTGAAGTACCTTTGTATAATTCGTGTCCTGATCCTGATCTTGTAAATACATTATCGGAGTATTTATCAGTATCAGTAGGGAACATAAAGTCTCTGTAAAATTCATTTGCTGCTACTTCCAACTCAGCTTCTGTAGAATAGAAGTCACCTGTTGATGGAGAAGTTCTTGAATACAGATCCAAATCTGTGCAAGAAGTGTTGAACAAAACTAATGCAGCGACGGCTATATTTCTTAGATTAAAAATCTTTTTCATCATTTTTCAATTTTTAGAATTTCAAGCTGATACCTGTCATGTATGTAGTCAATAGTGGGTAATCAGTCGATGATATTTCTGGATCCCAACCTTTTGGCATGTGATTAAATGACCACAAATCATTTACTGAAGCATAAATTCTGAACTTCTTCACACCCACTTTCTTCAGAAGAGACCTTGGTAAAGTGTAACCTAAAGTAATGTTCTTGATTCTTAAGTAAGCACCATTTACTAACCAGAAATCTGATTTCGCATAGTTTGATTTTGCACCTTGATCAGAAAGTCTAGGATAATCTGCATCTGTGTTTTCTGGAGTCCAGTAGTTACCCACTATGTAAGATGGATAGTTTCTGAAAGATCCGCTGAAAGGTTGTACTTGTGAAGTTGATAACATTACATCTGTTTTTCCTACACCTTGCAAGATCAATCCAAAATCAATGTTTTTATAATTCACACCGAAGTTTGCTCCAAAAGTATATCTCGGCAATGAACTACCAATCACTACTCTATCTTCTTCAGCATTAATCATTTCACTTTCTCCTCCTGGCTGTTTCTTATAACGGATATCACCTGGCATCTCTTGACCTGTCAACTTTGCATGATCTGCGTGATCGTCACCAAAATAACCTAAGTTTTCATAACCGTACCAAGCCTTATATTCTTGGCCTTCCATTGTTACTTGATTACCTAATTGATTAGCTCCTTTCATATCAACAACTGTATTTTTGTTGTCTGATAAGTTAAAACCAATCGAGTAAGAAAGGTCATCATTGATGATATCTCTCCAATTTACTGTTACTTCCCATCCTTGGTTATCTACAATACCTGCGTTTTGTAAAGGAGGATTAGCATAACCTAAATAAAGAGGAATGTCTAATTTTAATAAGATATCATAAGTCCTTTTGTAATACCAGTCGAAGTTTACATTCAAACGGTCATCTAAGAAAGCGGCATCAAAACCAATATCATAACCTTCTGTAGTTTCCCAAGTGATATTTTCGATGGCCATATCTTGCTGTGCGTAAGACGTCAATGGAACAACTACACCTCCTGCATATACATATGAGTTTGATCTGCTCATGTTGGCTGTGTAAGCATAGTTACCCACTCTTTGGTTACCCAAACGTCCCCATGAACCTCTTACTTTTAAGTTTGATAACCAATCTACATTCATCAAGAAATCTTCGTTTGAGATATTCCAGCCACCTGATACTGAAGGGAAGAATCCCCATCTATGGTCAGGGTGGAATCTTGATGAACCATCATATCTGATGTTAGACTGAATATAGTATTTGTTCTTATAGTTATATGAAACTCTGGCAAAAACTGAAGACAATGCATTTTCACTTTGTCCACCTTTGTTACTCCACATATCCACGTTACCTGCATTAAGTTCGTCATAATCGGGTAACACATAACCTATACGCTCTGCTTCTAATGTTTTTTCTCTGTAATAATTACTTTCATAACCTGCTAATGCCGAGAAATTATGGTTATTGATTCTCTTATTATACGTAATCGTGTATTGCTGATTTATAGAGAAAGATTCATTACGAGATTCCGTCAATTTATCCTGACTCTTGCCCGTGTTACCAATCCAATTCCCCTCCATATCATAATAATCAATTACTCTCAACATATTTTTTGAATTGTTGAAATTGAATTTCGGAGCCACTTGTGCTGAAATTGTAAGATCTTTGATCGGTTGGAAATCTAATCTTGCACGGAATCTAGCAAAGTTTGTTTGATTATCTTTATAACCACCTTTGTTTACAAATGCAACGGGGTTATTACCATCTTTTCCGTTCGCAAATGTTCCGTCACTCCAGTAAGCAGGATAGAAAGCTGGTAAAGACCTAGCACCCGCATAGAATGAGTTTGAATGATGTCCTTCATTAGGTTGTTCTTTGTTGCTTTGTCTTAAATACATATCCAAAGCACCTTTTAACTTCCTATTAATTTTGATGTTATTATTCAACTGTAAAGTATATCTTTCCCAGTTAAAGTTAGGAATCAAACCTTCTTGAGCAGAGTAACCAAATGACATTTTCGATCGAACAACATCGTTACCTCCTGCAATAGAGAAGTTGTGTCTTTGCTGAATCGCATTTTTTTTCAGCAACTCATTTTGCCAATCTGTATTAGGGTACAAATCAGGGTTTACCACTGAGTTATCTTTATAATTATTAATGTAATAATCTGACCATAAAGGTGCTAAACCATCATTTTCTTTATACTCATTCTGCATTCTGTAATAATCCTGAACGTCTACCATTTCAGGTAAAGTAGTTGGTCTCTGAATACCTACATCTCCATTATAAGTAACCGACAACTCGCCTACTTTAGCTCTCTTCGTAGTGATGATAATTACACCTGCTGCCGCTCTTGAACCATAGATCGCTGCTGAAGCGGCATCTTTTAGAACTGTTAGTGATTGAACATCTTCAGGATCGACATCATCGATAGCACCTGGTGCTCCGTCAATCATTACGAGTGGTGTACTATTGTTCAAGGTAGTCTGACCCCTGATCAGAATATCACCTGTAGAACCTGGCTCACCGCTGCTTCTTGTCACTGTCACACCCGGAATAGATCCTTGAAGTGCTTGTGATAATTGTGGTGTTTTTCTTTCTGCAATGACTTCAGCATCTACTGATGCTACGGCACCTGTTAAGTCCGCTTTCTTTTGTGTACCGTAACCAATAATTACGACTTCATTTAATTGTTCTTGTGCTTCTCTAAGAACAATATCAAATTCTGTACTTGTTCCTACATTTATTGTCTTTTCTTCATAACCGATGGATGTTACAATGATTCTTGAATTTACTGGTACTCCTAATTTAAACTTTCCATCAAAGTTTGTCATAGTTCCTGTTGTTGTACCTGCTATAACAATGTTTGCTCCAATAACTGGATTTCCATCCGGGTCAGCGACCGTTCCTGAAATAGTTATCTTTTCCTGTTGCGCTAAGGCATTATTCCATAGGAATATACCCACCATACTAAGTAATAATATGCGCCATTTCATCAATACTGTAATCGGCATAAACTCTTCTTTTTAAAAAATTAAGCGAAAAAGTTAAAAATTGTGTTGTCGGCAATTTTTAAGTTATCTGTTATAATCAATGCCTGCCCTTTAATTATATTGCTAATATAGCAATTTATTATGTACTTTCAACACTAATCATCAAAAAATGTTATTTTTTAAGGGATTTATAGGTGAATAGCTTAAAAAATGAACTAACATTCATTTTAAATCAAAATAAGACCAATATTTTATCAAAATTTAAAAAATACGATAACAAAAGAATTGATGTAATAAGTACAAATTCAAAATTATCTCATACCAATTCTATTTATTGTTTTGCGATTACTTCCTTCAAAAAATTTTCAATAGAACCATTATTAATACGTTTTTTAGCGTTGTACTCACAAAAAATTGAATAGAATTAACTGTGATTTATTTTTGACTCTGTACTTAAAAAACATTTTATAATAAATTCTATGAGGAATGTGGCATTATCTACTAGCAAACTTAGTATTTTAAATTAAATTTTGGAATAGGAAAGCTTTTAGAAAGGTCAGTGTATTTTGATATATTATTTAAAATGAAGAGGATAATTGTTATGAAATCTAAATAAAAAAGCAACTAATTATCATAAATAAAAAGTTGCTTAAGATACTTCTTCGAACTAATTCCAAGTTCAAGTATTCAGTATTACGCTACTAATCACCTTTTCGTTCTTCGATAGGTTGTCTATAATTTTCCGTAGTAGGTTTCATCGCTAATCGAGCATTAGTTTGCTTCATCCACAGTTGTAAATCTTTTAACAATCTATCTCTTATTTCTTTTTGCGTTAAAGCAAGATTATTTGATTCTGAAATATCCTCTTTGATATTGTATAACTCTACCATGTTGTTTTGGTCAATCTTCTCAAGTCCTCCATCCAAAACATATTCTTCATGATAAAATAATAACTTCCAATCACCATTGATCACCACCGTAACAGGTCGGTTTCTAAAGTAAGGATCTCTACCCCCTCTTGCATTTTTACCATCCAAATAATTGGGGTAATGATAAAAAATCGATTCTCTTTTTAATTGGGTTTTCTTACCAAAAAACAAATCCTTTAAACTCTCACCATCCAAAATTTTATCCTTTGGTGCTTTTAAGCCCGCAAGGTCTAAAAATGTGGGGTAAAAATCTGTATTAACTACTGACTCTGTAGAAGAGGTTCCAGCTTTTATTTTAGAAGGATACCAAACTACCATGGGCACTCTTATCCCTCCTTCATAAAGCATACCTTTTACACCTCTTAGCGGATCTTGATGAATTTTGCCCAAAGAGCCATTATCAGAAGTAAAAACAATGATTGTATTATCATCTATTCCAAGTTCCTTGACCTTATTGATGATCGCACCTAAACTCTCATCCATATGTTTCATCATCCCTGCATATACTGGATTATTGTGTAAGGTCCCTTTTTCTTTGGATTTAAAATACTCCAGCATTTCTTGTCGCGCCTCCCACTTGGCATGTACTGCATGATGGGGCAAATAGAGAAAAAATGGTTGCTCTTTATGCTCCTCCATAAATTCACAAGCTTCATCTGTCAACTTGTAAATATCTTTAGGGTCGTTGGTTTTCTTGAACTTTATTTCTTTGGGCTCAGTGGATTTATCGACCATAAAACCTTGTTCTGAAGCTTCTCCTGCAATGTGCCATTTTCCAAAAATACCTGTAACATAACCTCCATCTTTTAAGGCTTCTGCCATCGTATAGTTGTCCAATGAAAGCTCTTGGTCTGGAACTGGCTCCAAACGCATTTTATCTTCAGGGCCTCTTTTGGAATCCCAAACTGCAATTTTCCCATGACGTGGCGTATACTGTCCTGATATCATGGATGCTCTTGATGGAGCGCAGTTGGGACCAGAAGAATAGGCATTGTAAAACACCATTCCTTCTTCGGCCATTTGATCCAAATAGGGCGTTTCGTGATAATCCGATCCCATAAACGAGGGGTCTTTCCAGCCCATATCATCTACAAAAAATAAGATAATATTTGGCTTTACTGGCTTTTTTTCATCACCTAATGCCGACAGAGACAAGCATAAAGGAAACAATAAAAATAAGATTATTTTTTTCATCGTAGTCTAGATATTATCTGTAGGAAAACGGAACGTCGAGTTTGGAACTCTAGCTGATTTAAATAAATCGACTCCTTGTTTTACAATTTCTGGATGTTCTGCCGCCACATCATTTTCTTCACCTGGATCAGAAGGCAAGTGATACACTTCCACTTTACTTTTTGAAGGCTGTTTCAATTTATTTTGTACTACTTTCCAATCGCCAATTCGAACAGCTCTCGATCCTCCACGCTCATGAAATTCCCAATAGAAATAATCATGTTTCTCTTGCTTTTTATCTTCTCCCAAAAGTGTAGGCAAAAACGAAATACCATCAATATTTGCTTTCTGGTCAATATCTGCGTTTACAATACCTGCTAATGTTGGGAATACATCCCAAAATGCTGATGGATGATCTGTTTCTGTATTTTTTTTGATCACATTAGGCCATGAAACAATCATTGGCACACGAATTCCACCTTCATATAAATCTCTTTTTATACCTCTGAAAGGCCCATTAGAATTAAAGAATTTAGGATCTGCACCTCCTGCTGCGTGAGGACCGTTATCTGAAGAGAAAAAGATAATTGTATTTTCATCCAATCCGTGTTCTTTTAATTTATCCATAATTTCACCCACTGAGTTGTCCAAATGATGCATCATGGTAGCGAAAGCAGCTCTAGGAAATTCTTGATCCGCATAAGTACCCATCATAAAACGTTGCTCGTGTGTCAAATTTGGATTGTGATTTCGCTTATTCACATAAGGCTTGCCTTTTGGATATACTTCTTTGTAATGCTGGAAAATAGAATCTTCAGGCGCAACCACCTCCGCATGTGGAATAGTGTAAGGCAGATAAAGGAAAAAAGGCTTGTCTTTATTATCGTCTATAAAATTCAACGCCTGATCATGGATTAAATGATGCGTATATTCTTTCTGACCTCCTTCTTCATTGCCCTCAAGCATTACTTTTTCTCCGTTATGACGTAAATATAAAGGATAATAAGTGTGTGCTAATCGCTGGCAGTTATAGCCATAAAACTCATCAAAACCCTGGTTGTTGGGAGCTCCTTCTGAACCCGGATAACCTAGCCCCCATTTACCAAACATTCCTGTTGTATAACCTTTAGATTGCATCATCTTTGGCAATGAGGCTATGCCTGCCGGAATAGGAACTTGCCCTTCTGGCTTGACTTCCTTATTTCCTCTGATTGGAGAATGTCCTGTATGCAAACCTGTCATCAAAGTGGACCTTGAAGGAGCACAAACAGTACTTCCTGCATAATGACTATTGAACTTCATACCACTTTTCGCCAATTGATCGATATTGGGAGTGCTAAACTTTTCTTGTCCATAACAACTAAAATCACCCCACCCTGCATCATCAACAAGGATAAATACAATATTAGGTTTCGGATCTAATGCTTCTTTTCCTCCTTGCTGATGTTTATTCATCGAACATGAACAAAACCAAAAGGAAATGATCAATAAATAATATTTGAAGTTGTTTTTCATATTTAAGTTGTTTGTAATAATTCGTTTTTTGCTGTACTTATTTCACTATTGTGGTCACAGATCTTGGCTGTATTGTAATTTTATCTTTACAAGATGTATGTTTTAAATTTTCTGTAGCAGAAGTAATATATACCTGTTTTTTCTTTCTACTCTGTAATGTTATATCAAAGGGTTGGTCTGCTAAATTCACAATCACAGTGACTGTTTCATTTTTGGATTGGAATGCTGAAACTAATAATTCATCCTGATTAAACTGACCTTTTAACTGTGCCGAAATCCTTTGCATGCCAGGTTTTACAAACCTTGAATAGTTCCCCAATACCCACAAACATTTTGAGTCTTCGACTATTGTTTTGTCTTTTTTATCTACGTAAATAAGTCCATCTTTATAGTCATAAGGGCTTACTGAAATCCACCATTGCCATGAAGCTGCATTGGCAACCGTTAGATCATAATGCATCACCTTAGCCATATACAAAGCCGGGTCAATTCCCAGATCTTTTCCCTTCCCTTTCACCTCTTCGTTATTTTCTAAAAGGCAATATTCACTCTGATAGAAAGATAGGTTTTTATAATCTTTCATTAAATTTCCCATCACCTGACGACTACTTTTCAGTTTGCTTAAAGGAGACGTTGTGAAATACGCATGAGCGGAGAATGATGGTGAAACTAATTGTAAATCACCAATGTAATTAGGGCTTTCAGGGTGAAAGAAATTCCATAATTGATGATCTCTTTCAGGTCTGTTTGAAGAAGGATCATAAGCATAATTGTACTGAGCGCTTTCAGCTACTTCAATTTTTGTTTTCAATTGATGTTGCTGAAAAGTTTTATCCAATACGCTTACAAACTCAGCTATCTCATCATTTTGTGCCGCAGTTCCTTCTTGTCCATTTTTCTTACCCCAATCCCACTGAGGTTCATTGAAAGGTGAAATAAGATCAAAATGTATTTGCTCTTTTTCCATTTCCATCAGAAAATCTGAAAGAAACTGTGCATAAAGTGGATAACTTTCCCTTGAGAGATTAAGAGAAGTTTCACCTCCTCCATGTGCTAAACGGTTTTTGGTCATTGCACAAGGCGGTGAATTAGCAAAGGCAGTGAAATGCTCCACTCCTAATGTTTTGGCTTTTTTGAGAAACCATAACTGCCCTGCTTGATTTGCTATTTTCACTTTTTGAGTAAGTGAATCGTAAATTCCAAAAGACCTTCTCCAAGGATCTTTTATTTCGGAAGCGTCTCCTTGCTCAGCACTTCCCGCTCCAATATTATAACGCCAAGTGGTAAGCCCAATACCTAAGGGGGAACCGTCTTCCCCAAGTTCATTGGAAAAAAGCCATTGAGCAATTTGTTCTTTTTTGTCTTCTTCCCAATCCTTACCAACATATTGTATACTCCAGGCATCCGATGCTCCAAAGTGTTTGATCAACTGATGGCGTTGAGATGATTTTAGATTTAACTGAAGGGAAGAACTACTTTCTTGTGCCAAAAGTTGGAAACAAGAAAGTAGTAAAGCTAGCATGATACAAAGCCTTTTCATTTCTTTGAATTATATATTTTTATAAATAGAAACGATAGACTTTCTTGATTGAATTTAAGTAGTAGGTCAAAAGTTTTGTGATGAAGAATGATAAATGATGAATGATGAAAAATAATTCGTGCTGTGGTTCAGCGAAAAAAACACTCTAAGAACCACAATACGGTTCATTTTTCTTCATTCTACATTCTTCATTAAAAAAGTTTCATAACTTTTTTCATAATACTCAGTACTTATCTTGATGAAGCACCCTGAAAGGCTGATTGTATTTGAAGCGTTGTTCTCTTCAATAACTCAATAACCTCTTCGTTTGTGTGTTTTCCATCAAAATCAGAAAGAGCGATAGCAATTTCATCTGCTGTATTCACTCTTACCGCAATACTAGTCTTCTCGTTTTTAATAACACTGTAACCGTTTTCTTTATCTATTTTCAATTGGTCCAAATACGGTTGACTAAGATTTAAGTCTTGTGCAGTATAGTCCAAGTCTCCTTGATCTCTATGCGCTAATAATATTTGTCCTATTGAAGATTTTTCTAAAGGATAAACGGCCATTTTACCAATGGCTTCCATGGTAGACATACCCGGTGACCAGTGATACAAATAGGAAACATGATTGTTCCACAATACGCCCATCGCCACTACACAATCCAATTCCAAAAGGGGTTCAATATACTTGAATGCGATTTGAAAAACTTTGGATGCATGTAATGAGTGTGCTGCTAAAACATGTACTGCCGCACCTGGAATATACCTTCTTTGACTGTCTTGATATGTGTAACCCAAATAAGATAGTGTTCTAAGTAATCGGTTCACTTTAGTCTTTTCCATTCTGAGCATTTCAGATATGTCTTTGACTGAAGCTGGTTTGTCTAGTACTGTTAATGTCTGCAATATATCCAATCCATCAATCAAGCCTTGGATAGGTTGTGCAGGTTTCTTTGATCTAATCATAGTTAGTGATTACTAATTAGAAATTGATAATTCATTTTGTAGTATAACTCTTCGCAAGTTACAAAATTGTAATAGCCTTTTATGAACTTATTTATGCAAAAAAGGGTACAAAATCGTCTTTTTTCAGCAAAAACATCAACAAAACGTTATTTCACTATTAGCAATAACACTTAATTACAAATAAAATCAAATATTGAAACTGGAGTGCTATTATTCTTACGATCGAACTCCACTTCTAACTTCGACGTTTTTACAGGTTGGTCGAAAGAAATTTCACAAAGTGTGGAGTGATTTGTTTCAGTTTGGAAGATACATTTCCCATTCTCATCCTTAATTCTGAAGGACTCTACACAATAAGGAACTACTGATTCTGGATGACCAAATTGAGTACTTTCCATGGCGTGATCTAAGTCAGCATCAAAGTATAATTTAATGGATGAAATGTCTTTTGCTTCTTCCCATTCCAACGTTAAAGTAGGTTGATTATCTTCAAAATCTGCAATCCAAGCATTGGTAGATTGTACTGGCCTGATGATTCCAGAGTTTAGATTTTCTTTTTTGCCAATAAACAATGGTGTCTTGATTTGCATAGCAATATTCTGCCCTTCAGGACGACGTTGCGGTGTCCAGAATTCAAACCCATCAATACCAATATCTGCCGGTGGTTTCTGCTCTCCGAAATTGGAAACTGCTTTATTTTCTTTTCTGAAAACTGATAAAATACCTGTTATTCTATCTTCAGAATAGTTTAACTGAATTGCTGTATTTGGAGCAAAACAAACAAAAACATAGGTATCGCCCAATTCGGAAACATCAAAAGTTAAATCAACATGTTGGCTTCCTTCTTTTACTTCTTTAGAATATAAACCAATTACTTTCTCTGGTGTAAAGTTCGTAGGGTCAAGACTTACTTTTAATGTCACTTCAAGTGTTGTTGCTTCCGATGCATTAACTGGAACTCTTAACGACAATTCCTTCTGATCACTTGTAATTGGCAACATTTGAGCAGACGGCATTTGCAATGTTTTCCAGTTCTCAGAAGTTCTTAATTCTGTAAGGTTTAATTCTGAAGAAACTGAAACTTTTGCTTTCGAACTTACATACTTCGACTTATCTAACTTCAGATGAGGAATGTAAGATGACTTTTCTAAAAGTGCTTGTTGGATTTTAGTAATATGCTCTTTTTCAACCGTTTCTTTTGGTAGCACATCATTTAAAATAGAATAAGCTGCGGACACGGCTACACCTTCTGCTGCTACAGCACTCGTCAACATCACACGTGTAGAACCAAAAGCAACATGCGAAACACTTACAAGTCTACCTGCAAAATATAAGTTATCAATATCTCTACTGATTGCCGTTCTTAATGGAATTTGATAAGTCCCTTTTGAGTGCCATTGCGTACAGCTTGGAAGTGCTGAATACACGCCATCAGAAGGATGCAGGTCTAATGCCCAACCACCATGCGCTATAGCATCTTCAAACTTATTTTGTTTAATGATATCTTGTTGTTTCATCATGTAAAGCCCCTCAAAACGTCTACTTTCACGCTTTCCAGGAACTGTACCTACCCACTCCAAGGTCATATTTTCTGCCTCTGGGAAATTGCCAGAGTTTTTGATATAATTCCAGATACCATATACCACTTTCCAAAGCTCGTATTTGATATCTTCTGTATCATGAATGGTATCAAGACGTCCACCATATTCAATCCACCAGTAATTACATCCGGTGTGGTCCGCCTGAATATTCTTGAATCTAGGCAGTTCTTCAATGTCCTTCAACGCATATGCCGGAGGTGTGAAGTTGACGGGCTTCCCTGTGTCTTTTGTATAGAAATAAATGGTATGTCCCAGAAGCTCACCATATTGCTCTACATTTGGAGCCATCTTTTCACCAAACTCCTCAATCGTTTCTGCACCCATTCTAAATGAAGCTCCTGCCAAAAAGGAAAGAACACCATCACCCGATGCATCACAATAACGTTTGGCGCTCAGCTTATAAAGCGTTGAGTTCTGACTGTTAAAGGCTTTTACAGATTGAATTTGAGTACCTTCATGCGCCACTTCAAAAGCTGAAGTATTGAGTAATAAAGTAATGTTTTCTTCTTGCTTTACTTTTTCGATCAAAATGGTATCGAAAATAAGCGCATTACCCTCTTTATTTCTGTATAGGTTTTCCTCTAGAATTTCACCTGTCACACCTGTTTCTCTCGACCATCTGTTGTTGTTACCCATATGGGAAGTTGCCCCTAAGGCCCATAGTCTCACTTCACTAGAAGCATTACCTCCCAATACTGGTCTATCTTGTACTAAAACCACTTTTACTCCTTGTCGAGCAGCAGTGATTGCAGCACAAGTTCCAGATAATCCACCGCCTACTATTAATAAATCCGTCTCAATCGAAACTTCTTTAAGGCTTCTGTTTTTACTATAAGTTTCTTGAATCATAATTCTTTCATCTAGTTTGCCCACTATCATTTCGGATGATTTTCAGGCCGTTATTTATATAACGAAGCTCCAGTGTTGAAAATGTGATTCGCATTTCCAAACGTGATAAGGCAGGCACTCACTGGAGCTATGGTTATCTTTATATTACTAATTGTTTTTGTTTTTCTTCTTCTACAGCAGCTTTTGATTTATTCAACAAGATATAAGCCATCACCGCTATAAGCACACCTATCCCCACTAGCCATATCCATCCGTCTTCTCCTGTTGCTGCAATACCCAAAAAGAGCACACATACTGCAAATAATGAATAGCTCATTACTTTTAAACTAAAAGCATTAGTTCCGGCTGTTTCCACTTCCTCATCTCTTCTTTTTGCAATCACACTCACCTCATGGCTAACAATACTATTTTTACTCTTTTGAATCACTTCGTTAATTGCTAATAACGAAAATGGAATTACAACACCGATTAACATCTCAACCGCTCTGCTTAAACCTTCCCAATCAATGATCATCGGCAGAATTTTAAGTAATACATTAATCAGTAAACTTGCTATTGTAATTTTTATGATTTGAGATTTCCCTAATCTATCAGAGAACAAACTCCAGATTGGCGGAGCATAAAGTGAAGTTCCCGTCACTGCACTAATACTTAATACCACATTTACGATACCTCCTACTGATGGTACCAAAAGTGCTACACCAATTGCAAATACACCACAAAAGATAGTTGCCATTCTTGCTACCTGTATTTTTTGTTTGTCCGTCAGGTTTGGTTTTAGTTTTAAGACAATATCATTTGTAATAACAGCGGCCGAAATATTTAATGATCCATTTACTGAACTTGCTGTCGCATATAACATACCACCGACCATAAGGCCTAACATTCCGCCAGGCAATACTTTTTGACACATCAATAAATAAGCTCCTTCTATTTCCAACCCTGCCAAATTAGGATCTACTACTTTATATATCATTGGAGGCAACATCCATAAAATCGGACTGAAAATATATAAACTACCGAATAAATAGGCTACTTTTTTCGCTGCTTTTGGCGTTGCTACTGAAGTATAGCGCTGTACGTAAGCCCAGTTGCCACCAATAAAAATGGAATTATACACTCCAAATGCTAAAAGGAAAAGCGGTGAGTACTGCTTATTGACTAATCCGAAAAACTCATCAGGTGAACTACTTATAAAACTTTCTACTCCTCCCACATAATCTAATGCTAATGGGATTACGATAATAATAGCTGATAGTAAGATGACAAATTGTAATACATCCGTAACCATTACAGCTTTCAGTCCTCCAAGTGTGGTATACAAAATCATAAACACACCCAAGACCAGAATACAAGTATAAATTGAAGCATCTAATGATACACTAATGATCTTCGCTACAGGATATAAAAATGCTCCTGTATAGGCAAATGACATTAATAAAAACAAGTAAGTAAAAACCTTTTGAGTATCTCCATCAAATCGAAATCTCAAATATTCGGCTACAGTTACAGCCCCCGTTTTATGCCATTTCTCTACGATGAACTTTCCTACTAAAAAACCCGCTATGCACATCGTCCATTGAATTGCGATAGCTACTGCACCGAATTCATAAGCAATAGCTCCCCAAACGACAAATGTTCCTGCTGAGAAAAATCCCATAAAAAGTGACAGACCACTCATGCCCCAAGGCACTGCTCCTCCGCCTGCAAAAAATCCTTTTAAATCTTTCTCTCTCGAAAATGTAATTCCTACGCCTAATACAATTAGGGAAAAAATTATTATTACTAAAAAATCAAACGCTCCCATCTTTTAAAAAACTAGTTCCTTTATTTATATTGCTAATATAGCAATAATAAGTTTAAGATTAAAAACTCACTCCACTATTTTTTTTAATTATTTATGAATTATCGTAGTTTCTACAATTGTGGGGTAAATAAGTTTGGTGTTTGCTTTAGAATATTATATTTCACAGTTGTTTGTTTTCTGTAACACTAACTAATAAGTACAAAGTCAACTTGTATCTACATTTCTGATGATCTGCAGGACACGAATGAAGCTTACGTTTAAGATCCGCAACAGTGGGCTTTCTACCTTATTCATTGGGTAGTGCTCCCCCGGCCTTGAAGGGAAAAGCGTCTAGAATTTCATGTAATGAGCCGTTAAAAATGATTTTCTTGTTTGAGCAAAGCGAGTTTAAAATCATTTAGGCGAGTGGAATGGAATTTAGCTTTTGACTTCAAAGCCTTGACTTTTTTGCTTCGTTTTTGTGTTAAGACAAAACCTTAGATTTATAGTGTTGTATTTATCTAAGATGGTAAATTGCTTTTTAAAACTAGGGTAAA
>NZ_JABANE010000359.1 GCF_012844305.1 Flammeovirga aprica JL-4 | reverse complement strand
GTTACATATTCCGGACGAGCGCCTTCGCAAAGTCGCCGAGCCGGTCAAAGAAGTGAATGCGGAAATTCAGCGTATCGTCGATGATATGTTCGACACCATGTACGCCGAGGAAGGCATCGGTCTGGCCGCAACCCAGGTCGATATCCATCAGCGCATTATCGTTATTGATGTGTCGGAAAATCGTGAAGAGCAGCTGGTATTAATTAATCCGGAAATGCTGGAGAAAGATGGCGAAACCGGTATTGAAGAAGGCTGCTTGTCTATTCCTGAACAGCGCGCCCTGGTCCCGCGTGCGGAAAAAGTGAAGATCCGGGCACTGGAGCGCGATGGTAAGCCGTTTGAACTGGAGGCCGATGGCCTGCTGGCTATCTGTATCCAGCATGAGATGGATCACCTGGTCGGCAAACTGTTTATTGACTATCTGTCACCACTCAAACAACAGCGCATTCGTCAGAAGGTAGAGAAACTGGATCGTTTACGTTCCCGTGCCTGATAACAAGGAATACCGTGTCACAATCACTACGTATCATTTTCGCCGGCACCCCTGATTTTGCAGCGCGTCATCTTGATGCGCTGCTGTCGTCTGAACATCAGGTTGTTGGCGTATTCACTCAGCCTGATCGCCCTGCTGGTCGCGGCAAAAAATTGATGCCAAGCCCGGTAAAAGTGCTGGCAGAAGCCCATA
>NZ_JABANE010000358.1 GCF_012844305.1 Flammeovirga aprica JL-4 | reverse complement strand
CGCCGGCTGATCCTGGTGAAAAGCGCGCTGCTGGCGCTCCTGCTGCTCCTGTGCAGCCTCACCGGCCAGCTCAGCTCACTGCTGGTGGTCAGTCTGCTGATCGGTATGGCGGCGACCATGGCGCAGGATATCGTCCCGGCGGCGGCGATCCTCGCCCCGGCGGGCAAGCAGGGAAAAATGGTGGGCACCGTGATGACCGGGCTGCTGCTGGGGATCCTGCTCTCCCGGACGGTCAGCGGCGTGGTGGGCGCCGTATTCGGCTGGCGGGTGATGTATCAGGCGGCGGCGGTCAGCGTCGCGCTGATTGGCCTGGTAATGTGGCGCGTCCGGCCGCGCTTCGCTGTGCACTCGACGCTGAGCTATCCGCAGCTGATGGCCTCGATGGCGCATCTGTGGCAGCGTTACCCGGCATTACGCCGCGCCGCGCTAGCTCAGGGCGCGCTCTCCATCGCCTTTAGCGCCTTCTGGTCGACGCTGGCGGTGATGCTCTCCGAACACTATCACATGGGCAGCGCAGTAGCGGGCGGTTTCGGTATCGCCGGGGCCGCCGGGGCGCTGGCCGCGCCGCTTGCCGGCGGTCTGGCCGATAAATTTGGCGCCGGTAAGGTGACACAGATGGGTGCGGCGCTGGTCACCCTCTCCTTTGCCCTGATGTTTGTGCTGCCGCTGCTGCCAGTGCACGCTCAGTTG
>NZ_JABANE010000357.1 GCF_012844305.1 Flammeovirga aprica JL-4 | reverse complement strand
ACAAGTTGATATTGCCCTTTAGCTCCTTTCTTGTAAATCGATACGAAAGCGTAGCCAAGTACCTCAAAATTTAAGGGACGTCGGCGACCACTTTTCTCTCGGTTTATCGGGAGTTGAAGTACATCTCTTAGAAAGAGGTAAACATTATTCCCGACTCGTTTAGCTGATTTTTCTGACTTCACATAAATACTGAAGTCATCTGCGTATCTCACAAAACGAACATCTCGTTCCATTAGAAAGAGATCCAGTTCATGAAGCAGAATATTGGAAAGAAGCGGACTCAGTGGACCACCTTGGGGAACTCCTTTTCGCCTTTTCCTTAATTTACCTTCAATCATGATGGGTGCTCTGAGAAATTTACGGATCAGTTTCATCGTAATAGGACATTTTACTCTCTGATAAATCAGCTGGAGTAAAATGCTATGGTCCACTTCATCAAAGAAGCTTTTCAAATCAATATCAATGATATCCTGATAGCCACTATTGATGTAGGATAATGATGTTTTTAGTGCATCATGAGCACTTTTGTTGGGGCGAAAACCAAAACTAAACTTCGAGAATTCCTTTTCAAAAATAGGAGATAATACTTGATGTAGTGCCTGCTGAATGAGACGGTCTTGTACCGTAGGGATACCCAAAAGACGTGTTTTTCCATTCGGTTTAGGTATTTCCACACCTTTGATGGGTTGTGG
>NZ_JABANE010000356.1 GCF_012844305.1 Flammeovirga aprica JL-4 | reverse complement strand
TATTGTGGGAATGCTGTTATTATGTTTTTGAAAAACTACTATTCAAATTTTGTAAAGAGCTTAAAATAAAATGTCCTAGAAGTAAATATAGAGAGCAGAAAAGAAAATATTTAAATAGGTATCTAAACTTAGATCGCCCTAAATAGTAAAACGTACTTCTGTTACGGTTAACTGATTTACATTAGTGTAAAAGTAACCAAACAACCAGATGTATTATGATCAATTTTGAAGGTTTTGACGATAGAACATTTTATTCAACATTTCAAAAAGAAGAAGATTGTCTTGAATATTTATCGACACTAAAGTGGAGTGATCATTACAAATGTAGGAAATGTGAACATACAAAATATATGAAAGGTAAAAAGTTACATTCCAGACGTTGTCAAAAGTGTAAATATGATGAGTCTGTTACGGCTCATACCCTATTTCATAAGCTGAAATTTTCAATTCTAACTGCTTTTGAATTCATATTTAAAGTTAGTTGTGATAAGAAAGGCATGTCCACTTTAACTTTAAGTGAGAAACTGTCCTTGAGTTATCAAAGCTGTTTAAATTTCAGACGTAAAGTGCAATATGCTATGCAAAGTAGTTTACAGCATCCTTTGAAGGGGTATGTTGAGGTCGATGAGTTTGCTGTAGGTGGGTATGACGCTGGCAGTCAAGGTAGAGCCAAAGGAGATAAAAAGCTTGTCAA
>NZ_JABANE010000355.1 GCF_012844305.1 Flammeovirga aprica JL-4 | reverse complement strand
CAATTTTATATAAACTTAAAACAGGAGTACAATGGCGTTTATTACCTGTTTCTAGTTTATTTAGTGATGTAGTTTTACATTATAATTCTGTATTTGCCCATTATCGCAAATGGTGTAAGCAAAACGCTTGGGAAGATACTTGGAGTAAAATACTGATGAAATATAAAGACAAATTAGATTTATCAAGTGGAGATCTTGATGGAAGTCATACTCCAGTAATACGTGGTGGAGAAGAGGTAGAATACCAAGGTAGAAAAAAGAGGAAAACAACGAATAGTCTTTATTTTACAGATAGGCAAGGGATAATTATTGCAATGTCTGAACCTGTGGCAGGTAATCATAATGATCTGTACAAAATAGAAAATTCAATGAATACAATTTTACAACAAGTTGATAATGCAGGAATTAGAGTTGATGGTCTTTTTATGAATGCTGATGGTGGTTTTGATTCAATCAAACTTAAAAGTATTTGTAGTGAAAAGGGAATGCACTTGAATGTAGCTCAAAACAAACGCAATGCAAAATTAGAAGAAGATCATTTGATTGACGAAGAGCTTTATAAAGAACGTTATATGATAGAAAGAACAAATGCCTGGTTAGATAGTTTTAGATCTGTATTGAACAGATTTGACACGACAATTTCTAGCTGGAAAGGGTTCAATTTTCTAGGGATTATAGTTATTGGACTAAAAAAA
>NZ_JABANE010000354.1 GCF_012844305.1 Flammeovirga aprica JL-4 | reverse complement strand
TTGACAAGCTTTTTATCTCCTTTGGCTCTACCTTGACTGCCAGCGTCATACCCACCTACAGCAAACTCATCGACCTCAACATACCCCTTCAAAGGATGCTGTAAACTACTTTGCATAGCATATTGCACTTTACGTCTGAAATTTAAACAGCTTTGATAACTCAAGGACAGTTTCTCACTTAAAGTTAAAGTGGACATGCCTTTCTTATCACAACTAACTTTAAATATGAATTCAAAAGCAGTTAGAATTGAAAATTTCAGCTTATGAAATAGGGTATGAGCCGTAACAGACTCATCATATTTACACTTTTGACAACGTCTGGAATGTAACTTTTTACCTTTCATATATTTTGTATGTTCACATTTCCTACATTTGTAATGATCACTCCACTTTAGTGTCGATAAATATTCAAGACAATCTTCTTCTTTTTGAAATGTTGAATAAAATGTTCTATCGTCAAAACCTTCAAAATTGATCATAATACATCTGGTTGTTTGGTTACTTTTACACTAATGTAAATCAGTTAACCGTAACAGAAGTACGTTTTACTATTTAGGGCGATCTAAGTTTAGATACCTATACTAAAATAGCGAAGATCATAAAGAGAGAGAATGATTATGTATTGAATGGTGCAGGTAAGGTTGTTTTTGAAGAGAATATGGTTGAATTGGACAAGTCCGATAATTTGAAGGAATTA
>NZ_JABANE010000353.1 GCF_012844305.1 Flammeovirga aprica JL-4 | reverse complement strand
TTAGGGCAGCCCTTGAGGGCCGCCAGAACTTTGAGATACTCACTCATCGCTTGAACCCCACCCGGAAGTTACCACACGACACCTGAGGCTCTCGCAGCTCATCCTTCAGTCGGCCAACAATGGCTGACTTCATGGCTAGCTCAATGGACGCTTCGATACCTTCAGTAACGGCAGCACGTGCTAGTTCCAGCTCGATGCCTGACACCTTCTCCCCGTTAGCAATCTTACGGGACACGTCCAGCATACGCTTGGTGTAACCTTCCACATCTTTACTAGAAGCCACGAACTTCATGTCGAAACTTACGATACAACGCTTGGTAATAGCCATGATAAATCTCCTGTATTATTAGTGACATACGGCCCAGTTAGGACCCATCTTACCTTCTGTATCCAGACGGCAACGGAACTTGAAGTGGTCGCCCACGTTACGCATAGCTTGCTGCGCTATGTCAATCACCTGCTGTGCAATCTCTGGGGTCCGACAGGCCACTTGTATTTCATCGTGAACCCACGCCATGTAGGCGAAGTCGCCGTCCCAACCATGCTTCAACCCTGCCTTGAGAAGCAACTCTTCAGTCTCGATAATCCACAGCTTACAAATGAGCGCACCCGCTGACTGAAGCAACGTGTTGAGCGCGGCATGTGGTGACCGCACGTGTACCTTTCTTCCATCCAGTCCCTTAATCCAGCGCCGTTTCCAC
>NZ_JABANE010000352.1 GCF_012844305.1 Flammeovirga aprica JL-4 | reverse complement strand
ATGCTTGACTCTGCAGCGGGAAAGCGTAATATGCACACCCCGAGCCGCAGCGAAAACGAAGCGGCACTGCTCTTTAACAATTTATCAGACAATCTGTGTGGGCACTCAAAGTGACATGGATTCTTAACGTCCTCGGACGAAAAATGAATACCAAGTCTCAAGAGTGAACACGTAATTCATTACGAAGTTTAATTCTTTGAGCATCAAACTTAAATTGAAGAGTTTGATCATGGCTCAGATTGAACGCTGGCGGCAGGCCTAACACATGCAAGTCGAGCGGTAGCACAGAGAGCTTGCTCTCGGGTGACGAGCGGCGGACGGGTGAGTAATGTCTGGGAAACTGCCTGATGGAGGGGGATAACTACTGGAAACGGTAGCTAATACCGCATAACGTCGCAAGACCAAAGTGGGGGACCTTCGGGCCTCATGCCATCAGATGTGCCCAGATGGGATTAGCTAGTAGGTGGGGTAACGGCTCACCTAGGCGACGATCCCTAGCTGGTCTGAGAGGATGACCAGCCACACTGGAACTGAGACACGGTCCAGACTCCTACGGGAGGCAGCAGTGGGGAATATTGCACAATGGGCGCAAGCCTGATGCAGCCATGCCGCGTGTGTGAAGAAGGCCTTCGGGTTGTAAAGCACTTTCAGCGGGGAGGAAGGCAGTGAGGTTAATAACCTCATCGATTGACGTTACCCGCAGAAGAAGCACCGGC
>NZ_JABANE010000351.1 GCF_012844305.1 Flammeovirga aprica JL-4 | reverse complement strand
GATAAAATTGCAGAGATAGAGAAGATATTTAATGAACGATTTGCCAATATCATCAATATTTTCGGTACAGAAACACAAGACCTTTTAAAGAAAACGGCTGAGATAGATCAAGTCATTAAAAAGATCAATAAGGACTTTAAACTGAAAAACTTTGTTAGTGCAGTCACCAACATTGAGCTGAAATTGGAGGAAAGTAGAAATCCAATTATCAGTGTTTTGAAGAGAATCAAGGAGTTTCAGGAAGAGAATAATAGTTCTTTGGGTGTAGCGAATCTTTTTACTCAAAACAAAGATTTGAATAAAATCAATAGGAATGCCGTTAAGCTGTTGAAGTACCTGAAAGATGAAATAGGAAAATCGAAAACGGGGAAATTGTTACTGTCAGACACCATTCATATTTTATTTAGAATAGAAGAAAACGGTAATGATACGGGTTGGATTGAGAAACTGAAAAATGTAGGTTCTGAAGGAACAGATATTTTGGTAAAAGCCATGTTGAATATCATGTTGTTGAATGTCTTTAAAGAAGGTGCTTCGAGGAAGTTTAAAGAATTCCAATTGCATATCATTATGGATGAAATCGGAAAATTGCATTCTACCAATGTGAAGGGCTTGTTGAGGTTTGCCAATGAACGAAATATTATAGTATTGAACGGATCACCTGAAACAAATAATCAGCTAGATTATGGTCATATTTATCACTTGGATAAGGTGGCAGGGCAT
>NZ_JABANE010000350.1 GCF_012844305.1 Flammeovirga aprica JL-4 | reverse complement strand
TTGGTCTCCTTATCAATTGCTACTGAATGATCAGTTTTTTATTTGTTATACCTGATTCAGATGCTATACTAAGGATGTATGTACCTGATGGTAAATTACCAATTTCATAATAAGATTGAGATACTTCAAATTGCTTTACTTTCGTACCGTTTAAATCAAACAATTGTAAGCTAATTACTTTTGTTGAAGATTCTAATTTGAAAGTAGAAACAACAGGATTAGGATAGATAGAAACAGTAGTCTCAATATCACTGATTGATGTTACGTTACCTCCATTAGCAGTCCACTTAGCGTAAACTACTATGTCAACAGCACTTCCCGATGTCACTTCAGTTACCTCATTTGTAAAATCGGCTTCTGAATACCAACCTCCAAAAGTAAAACCTTCTTTTGATGCTTCAGCTAGTTTAATTGTTTCAGATTCGATTGTATAAGTTTCAGGATTTGAATGCGTTCCTCCATCTGTGTTATAGGTAATCTTATAACTGATCGGTGTAAACTTAGCATATAATGTAACATCTCCTGTACTTCCTGCTGTTATAGATGTCACTTCATTTGTGAATTCTGACTCTGAGTACCAGCCCTCGAACGTGTAACCTAACTTCGTCGCTGAAGTGAATGTGATATCTGAAGATTCAATCGTATAAGAACCTGCATTCGTATGCAAACCTGCATTTGATTCATAAGTAATTGAATATTCTATTGGTGAATACTTTGAATATAA
>NZ_JABANE010000035.1 GCF_012844305.1 Flammeovirga aprica JL-4 | reverse complement strand
CTATGACCATTTTTCACTATATCGTTGCCTTCACAGTGAGGACAACGTATTTCTTTGTAATGTCTCATATACATATAACAAAGAATCAACCTAAATCATCCATTACCGAAGAAAGATTATTTGACATAGCCATACAGAATCAAATCAAGAAAAAAACGGATTTGGAGATTATGGATAGAGAAGGTGCTTACATCGTGTTTGGACAAAATGCCAATGAAAAAGTATTCGATCAGACATTTCTAAATGACTTTCATAAGAAGTTAGATAGTGAGTTGTTGGCTATCTCCATACCTGTTAAAAATGTATTACTTATTACAGATGGTGGCCCTTTTTCTGCTATGACTCTTAATTTACACACAGAGAATTTATATAAAGACAATGATAAAGAAATAAGAATAAGTAAACGCCCTTTTCTAGTGCAAGAGGGTAAACTTTGTGGATTACTAAATCCTCGTTATGAAGAGGATGATAATGTGGAAGAAGTGGATGAAAGTGTAGATACTTCAGTAAATTCTAATAAAAAGGATAATAATTTAGGGGACTACAATTTTACTCATGAAAATAAAAAAGAAGACCATAGTAATCTATATAATGAATTAAACAACCGTGATAATACTCCTATCAAAAAGAAGAAAAAGGGCTTAGGTATTTTGGGCATACTATCTATTGGAATTACATTGATAGGACTAATTCATAACATCTCTGATCATTTTGACAGACAACAGAAAAGGGAAGAGAAAAAGGCACAAGAACTTATTTTACCTGATTTACCTATTGAACAATATGTAACTTTTGAAGATAAATTCTCTAAAAAACAATACATCGATTATACCAAAAGAATAAACATTTTTAAATCGATGCTGGAAGAAGATGATTATCCAATAGAAAGTAAAACACTTACACTCATGTTCAAATCACTGGATACATTTGGTTATGAAATAGAACACTATATGGATTCAAGTCAATACGAAATCATAAGACAAGAAATTGCAACTTTTATTCTTCATACACAAGACAGTTCTGAATTCAAAAATAGAAAAACATGGGTAGGAAAATTGGAAAAGCTACACACATCCATGGACTCTGCGATTATTGACTATGGAAAAGATCATACCCTAAGTTATTTTACAGAAGAATAAAAAACTATTAGGTTAGTGACCGCCTTTAATGAAAATGATCCGTGTTGTAGAATAACGTCTTAATAGATGAATGCTCTACTTCATGGATCATCATCTTGAGTACTTCATCACATAATTTTTTGCCCAATCAATTCCGTCATCTCTTTTCTCTAATTGCTTTAATTCCTTTTAGGATTATATTTTATTCCTAATGGAAAAGCTGAAAAGCTTCTTGGAAGATTTACAAAAAGAGTATCAGTATCAAATTGTAAGGTAATAAATTGAGGAGCTTCTGAATTTATAAGCCTCTTTTGAATCATAACTTTTTTATTAATAATGTTCCCAGTTGGTGTTACTTTTATAAAAATGCTATCCAATTGATTTAAACTACTATAACGACCTTTTTGAATACTAACATATGACTCTGAGTTAGCGCTAACCCTTTCCATACCTTTACCTTTCAGCTCATACCCTCTTTTAGATTTAGAATAATACTCAGCTTCAATTTTGAATGAATTTTCTGTTGTATTTTCTATAAAAACAGGAAAATTGATACAAGAATTGGACATTAGAAATAATGATAGTATTAAATAATAAGTAGAGCTTTTAAATACTGATGTCGTCTGCATAGTCTATTTATGTTCATGAACAATGTTAATGTCATGCCCATTTTTTATCCATTTTGTTGAAGATACTCAGAAGGAGAAGCTCCAAATTTTCTTTTAAAAGTGGTAGAAAAGTGCTGTACTTGGGTATACCCAAACGCAGTGGCGATTTCAGAAATTGACTGCTGTTTGCTCAAAATAGCAATACGGATAAGTTCCATTTTATAATTTGAATAATAAGTAGCAACGGGATAACCAAAAACCGACTCAAAAAGTGCCTCTGTCTCTTCTGCATTTCCTTTTAGCTTCTGAACTAAGCCTTCAAAATCAGGTTTAATTTCCCAATTCCCAATCAATTTATTTCTTAATTGGAACAACTCCCCTAATTTATTCTCATCAAAACTCACTTCACAACTAGGGATTGTAACTCTTTTCAACGCTCTCAAAAACAAATAATAAAGTTCCTGCATTTTTACAGGCAGTATCTTTGCCTTCAATTTTTCTGAAAAATGATTGATTTCCTGCAAGCTCTTCTTGAACAAAATCATCTCTCTATTTTCATCAAAGTAATTGAAGAAATGTGTTCTATTGATATAATATTCTCCTATATCTTTATCGTCAATTTCTGTGATGGAAGTTTCAGAAAAATAAATGTTTATATTTTGTAGTCTCTCCCCTTTTAGGACTTGATTAACAACGGATATCTTTCTTGTACAAGTATAAAAACCATTACTTTGCAATGACTGTAACGTATTCTGTTCTTTGTTCTTGACAGAGATATTTCTATTAAAAAAAGAGGCAAAATATTTAAAGTAAGAAGCATTTCCATAATCAAGATCAATCGTAAAATCCCGCTTTGCATCTATATTGTAATATATAAAATAAATACTAGGGTGGATTTTATAAAAAAAGATGAACCCTTCTCCTTTGTCATTATCAACTTTTAATAAATTAGGATGTATAAATTCCCCCTCGAAAAAATCTTTTAACCATTGCTTATGTTGATTGTAGTCGTGTATTGTATTTGTATACATGCTAAAAAAGTTTGAATTGTTTCGTTCGAAATTAATCATAATAATAGATTAATTGAAATGTAACGTAAACTTTTAGTTAGAATGTGTTATTGATTTAAATATTTGATCAATTGTTCTCTATTAAGGCTATTCCTCTCTCAGGGCTTAGTCTCTTAAACTTTGGTTTTTCTTGGGTAAAGAAGAGTCCATATTGAGATATAAAAAACGCCTTCTTTGATATAAAAAGAAGGCGGAAGTTTAGAATTATTTTCTTTCTAGTAAGAGATTGTAGCATTCTTAGTTTCCCCTTTATTGATTGTCACATCTGTTTCCCCTAATACATTATCAGCTTCATCAAAAACTTTGAAATACAATGTAGTTTCAGCTGTTTGTGCACTTAAATCACCGTTTTCATTCAATTCAAAAACAACCATGCCTTCTGCTCCCGTTGTTAGTTTCTTATTAGCATAAAAAGGATCAAATGAATTCACACCTACATCTACCTTCTTGAATAAATATACATCCACACCTGAGGCAGGTTGACCATCTTTGTTCACTGTTAGATTCACTTGTGTAGAAAGGCTTGCAGGGCTGTCATCATTAGAACAAGATGTAAACCCAATTAGCAATGCAAAGAAAAATAATGCGGATAAAAGAGATTTGATTTTCATTTTTTGTTAATTTATTTAGTCCTACTCACTAACGCTTTTCGGTTTACTCGCCTTGGATTTAAAAAATAAAAAGTTCAAGGTTCTTTACTTTAAGTTTCTCATAAAAATAATCTTACAATTGTGGTAACAATCATTGCTCCACCAATTATTGATTGGACTATTCTTGTTGTTTTATGTTCTTTAATTTTTGTTATCTTCTTGTCAAGAAAATATACCAAAAAACCAATCGGAAGTATTAACCCTAAACATAAAATTAATACAGGAATTAAGGCTAATAAATAAGATTGATTTTCAAGAAAATTAAGTTGAATGACGCCAATTATAGTTCCTGTAGAAGAAAATGATGCAAGAGTAAAAAAAATTGAAAATACACCTATCAGAAAATATTTATATGGGTGATCAAATAAAGGCTTAGCCTGCTTCCTTGATAAGAATTCTACCAAAAATAGACCAAAACCAATATTAATAGCACCAGAAAAGAGATATACACTTTCCTTATTTTGAATATTATTCAAATAATATGGCTCCATGCTAATCAAAAAAACATCTATCGTTAAGTAAATGACAATAAAGAGACTACAGAACATGAGTATCATCCTCTTCCTTTCCTGATCTGTGAGTTTTAATTTGCTCAATAATGCTATTAGAATAATTGTTTTGATAAAAACAGCAGGTGTAAAAATAGAGGCAAACCCCATAAGAAAAGATTGAAAGTACATTGATTTGTTTGCTTTATTAATTTCTAAAAAAGTGAAAATAATAATCCACTTTTGGATTTCAAATTAAATATACTTTCTCACTCTGATTGTTATATTCTTATGCTTTTTCTAATTCAAAAATAGTGATTTCAGGCCTTACATTAAACCTTACTTGTTTTAAGTGACCTAAAGCTCTGTTGATATAGAGTTTTCTCCCATCATATAAATCAATCTCACCTTTTGTATATCTTTTATTCTTCACAGGCAATATTGGAGGTTTAAAGAAGGGAGGTTTACATTGTCCACCATGTGTATGCCCTGCAAGGATCCAACCTTTATATCCATTCCAGACATCTAAATCACATACATCAGGATTATGACACAAAACTACATTTGCTTTTGACTCATTATAATAATTCATTACTCGGTGTGGATAAAAGTTTAAGCCTTGTACATCGTCAAAGCCTATAAAATTAAGGCCTCCAGCTTCTTTTTGGGTATTTTGTAATACCTCAATACCTGCTTTAGATAACTGTGAACAAACTTCATCAGCAACATTTTGTTCAGTATACCTCATACCATAGTCATGATTTCCTAAAACCCCAAAAGTGCCAAGTTTCCCTTTAACACAATGTTTCAGTACTTCTGGAAGTTGTATGAATTGTTTCTTGCTGTCATTCTGAATATAATCACCAGTATACACAACATAATCAGGAGACCATTTTTTAGCTTTTTCAAAAGAGTCAATAATAAAATGATAATCAAAACGATCACCAATATGTATATCACTAATTTGCATGATTGTTTTTCCAATCAGTCTTTTGGGTAAATTTGCTACTGGCATTTTCCTCTTCACAAATTCTAGCCAAAACGGTTCAATCTGCCATGTATATAGACCTGTAAAAAGTCCTGCTCCTAGGGTGGCTAAAATCCCTCTCTTTATAAATTTCCTTCTGTTCATCACCGTATAGTAAGTAGCTATTCCATAATGATTTGGGTCTCGCACAAAGTTATTTAAAAGTAAGCCATTTTTTGTAGTAATAGAAAAATTATATGCTCATTTTTTATATTTTAGTATTTCTCATAATAAATTAATTACAATATGCTCTTCAACTCCAAATACTCACTTCTCTTTCTGTTATTGTATTTGATAACCAACAAATGTTTTAGTCAAAAAGAAATATTCCTTCGGTTAAATAATGAAATGCATTTGGAAGAAATCACGGATATCTGTCAGTCTTCTAAATATTATTTCACTTCTTCTCAAGATAAAACTGTGAAAGTTTGGGATCTGAAAAGTGGTGAACTTATTAAGACGTTAAGAGTTCCTGTTGGAGAGGTATTAAATGGAAAACTATTTGCCTGTGCGGTATCAAATGATGAAAAAATATTGGCTGTTGGAGGATATACGGGAGGCAATGGACAACAGAAAAAAATCTACTTATTTGATATTCAGACTTGGGAAATTAAACAGGTCATTACTGGACTTCCTAATGTAGTGAGTCGTTTGGCTTTTCATCCTATTAGCAATGATTTAGCAGTTACTTTTTACAGTAATGCACAGGTTGGAATTTATGGAATTAAGAATGGTGTTTATTATAAAAAAAGAAGTTTAAATCAATTTGAAGATGAGACGAGAGATATAGATTTTGGACCTAAAAACCAATTATTAATTACTTCATTGGATGGGCATATTTATGTTTTTGATGAGCAATATAATTTCAATAAAAAATATAAAACGAAATATGACTCTCCCAGAAATGTAGTCATCAATAAGGAGAAAAATTTGATATCTGTGGTATATCTTAATAATCCTGCTGTAAGTCAATATCACCTTTCTCATGGGGGCGAGCTAAGGTTCAAAAGAGATATTGAAGTGAAAAATGCTCATAGAATCAATACGTTATTTTGTGCTGACAATCATAAGCTGATGATCTCTTTTTCTGATAGTTTATCAAAAGTAAAACATAACATAGCACTTTATCAACCTGAAAAAGGGATTACTAAAAGGCTTCTGATTGGCAATGGTAATATTACACAAATCAGAAAAATTGATGATCAATACCTATGTGTCAGTAACCAACCTGAGATAATTGCTTTAGATCAAAATTTCAAAACTATTTATCACAAACAAAGCCATCATTTAAATTACAACCAAAGTAAACCTGAAGATTTTGGAATAAACCATGACGCTAATATCGTTACGGTCAAACATAACTCTGCCAAGCTAAGTTTTGATATTAATACAAGAAGTTTTATTCCTACTCTTCAAAAATACTATTCCTCAAAAGAACAGAGAATAAATACCATCGTTGAAGACTGGAATTATTCTATGTATCCCTTGATTAATGGAGATACAGTCAAATTGCGAAATGATTATGAGTTTTGCCAAGCTGTTGATGTATCTCAAGATGGTAAATTTGTAGCGTTGGGTACGCATAGAGGACTCTATTTTTTGACAAAAGAAAATGAAATCCTTTGGAATATTGATGTGCCCTCTCCTATTGTCAATGTAATTATCACTCCTGATCAGAAACGGCTTGTTACTTTTGCTCAAGATGGAAGTATAAGGTGGTACAATACTCAATTCAAAGAGCAAAAAGGAGTTAAATTGATAACTGTGAAACCAACTGGGCTCGCTTATAGTCATGGTATCAGAAAGGGTGATATTATTTTAGCTGTCAATGGATATCCGGTAAATAGCAGTAAAGAACTATCGCCTTTGATTCAGCGAAAAACTAGCTATAAGTTCAGCATTAAAAGGGGTAATCAGATCAATAATATCATCATCAATAAGACTACTTCTAAGTTTGGGTTTCAATATGCGCCAAAGCTAAGAAATGACTATTTGCTTTCTTTGTTTATTGATCCTACTACCGAAAAATGGATTTTTTATACTAATGACGGCTATTATGATACTGCAATTGGTGGGGAAAAATATTTGGGCTGGCATGTTAATGTTTCCAAGAAAAGTACACATTTTTATGATGTTTCAAGATTAAGAGAAACCTATTATCATCCTGATACCATCAACTCATTTATGAGTATTTCTAAACCGAAATTCACTTCTCGTTCAGTCAATAATGAGGAACTGATTAAAAAGCTTCCTCCTTTGGTAAAAATCAAATATCCAATGGCTGGGGAAACGGTTTCGAATACCACTCTTAAGTTAGAATACACTGCCAAATCATTGAATGGATCAGCGATTGAAGAAGTAAAAGTGCTTATTAATGGAGAAACCATAGATCAAAGTAGAGGTTTACAGTTAAAGAAAGATGAGGTCAATTTGATGGAAATTTCAATTCCTAAAACTGATAGTTTTCTCCAAGTAATCGCTAAAAATGAAAATGGATGGAGCGAGCCCTCTTCTGTGATGATCAAATGGGATGGCGAAAAGGCTTCAGCTCCAAAGCCTAATCTTTATTTACTCTCTATTGGGGTGAGTGACTATCTTAATTCTGGTTTGGACCTAAAGTATGGAGCTAAAGATGCCAATGATTTTGCAACTACAATCCAGTCTCAAGATGGTAAGCTTTATGAAAATGTCTATCATAAATTACTAACTGACCGTGAGGCTACAAAAGGAAATATTCTGGATGCTTTGGAATGGATTCAGAACGAAACAACCAATAAAGATGTGGCCATGATTTTCGTAGCTGGGCATGGAATGAACGATAAAAATGGAGCCTTCTATTATCTACCGCATGATTCTGACCTAAACAGTATCCGAAGGACTTGTTTATTTTTTGGAGAGTTTCAATATACAATTTCAACCATCCCCGGAAAAGTTGTTTTATTTATTGATACATGTCATTCTGGTAACATCATTAATGGTGCCCGATCTGTAGGTTTGAATCTCACAAAAACCATCAATGAATTATCTGATGCTGAAAATGGTGCTGTTGTTTTCACTTCGTCCACAGGATCACAACTTTCTGTGGAAGATAATAGATGGGAAAATGGAGCATTCACAGAGGCTCTAATTGAGGGATTGAAAGGAAAAGCTTCTTTTGATCAGGAAGGAGTGATTTACATCAAAGCCTTAGATTTTTATCTTTCTAGAAGAGTAAAAGAACTCACTTCCGGTGGTCAGTCCCCTACTTCTATAATCCCTTATGGAGTTCCTGACTTTCCAATTTTTGTTGATTGAACAAAAAGATAGCTCCTAATAATAAGACAAAAAGGCACCTCAAGAAGGTGCCTTTTTCTATTAACAATTCAATTTATGTAATGATGAAATAGTTTTAGTTTTTCGCTATTGATAAATTATTTGTGTTGAAACAGGAGAATGTCCTTATTTCGAACTATTTGTAATTGATTTCTGTGTTTTCAGCAAACCAAACTTTTTTACCATAAACTGTGTTTACAATACCTTCAGATGCTTTTGCCCAGTTAGCAGCATTTGAAGTTTGCTCAGAGAATGGGTAAGGGAAACGGTTAGGAAGTCCTTCAGTGTACTGAGTGGCACCTCTTACTTTATCAATCGCAGGCCATCCCGTTCTTCTAATTTCAGCATATGCTTCAGGACCATTTGTGAAAATCGAAAGGTACTTCTGCTCCATGATGATTCTGAATTGACCACCATTTTTAGCCCAATCAAGGTTTGAGATAACCTCATCAGCATCTGCTGCTGCTCCTAAAATTTCGTCACCTTCTACAGGAATCATTGGTGCTTGGTAGGCTTCAACGTCAGCATATTGCTTTGCAAATGAAGATCTAATACCTTCTTCTACTAAAGTTTGAACTGAACCAGAAACACCAGCAATACCATTTAATGCTGCTTCCGCTTCGATAAATTTCAACTCTGAATAAGTCATCCAGAAAGATTTACCGTTTGGTTGCTCTCTGTAAAGTGAACCAATTCTCGATACTGAGTTCAACATTGGGAATTCAGATCTTGGAACACCATTTTCTTGACCTACATATTCGATATCAATATCACCTTCTGGGTCCATTGATCTTGGAGTAGGTTGAGCGTAGATGTATAATCTTTTATCGTTTGTTTCCTCTAATAAGTCTACAACATTTTTAGACACTGCAAAGTCATCACGGTTGTCAATATGACGATTGTAGTAGATTGGTTGCATGTACGGTTGTGAACCAATGTATACTAACTCAGCATCATCAGCATTGCTTGAAAACATAGGGTATTTACCAGGGTTACCGAATAATTTTGATAAACCAGCTGATGAAGTACCAGCATCTACTTTATTGATTCTAGTGTATAATCTAGCAGCCAATGAGTTGGCTAATTTTTGCCAGCTATCAGTTCTACCTCTGTAAATAATGTCAGAACCAGAATCAATTGCACCACCATGAGATAATAATTCATTTGCGTCTTCTAACAATTCAAATAAAGAATTGTAGATATCTTGTTGAGCATCATAAGCAGGCTGGAAGTTTGTAGTTTCATAACCTAACTCAACCGTTTGGAACGCCTCTGAGTAAGGGATATCTCCCCATGCATCAGTAGTCACTGAGAAGAAATACGCTTTTGCTACTAACATAGCACCTTCTAATGCTTGTGCATCTTTAACACCTGCTACATTACCTGACTCTTCTGCAATTTCTTTACGCTTACGAATGCTATGTAAAGCTAATTCTAAATCATAAAGACCTGCTAAGTTGATGTCGTTTCCTGCACCTGACATACCAGCGTACATTCTTTTCCATTTCTCATCCATTACACCTGGACGGTATTCATACCAATCCTCGTCTAAGTATTGGATTTTAGAGAAATGCTGTCCCCAAAGACCTGCACCTGTTAAGTTGAAGTACTGTCCTTGAGCTCCGTAGAAACTACCAGTACTTGTGTAAAGTACGTTGGCGAATAATGTTTCTGGCTCAACCTCACTTGGACTGTTAGGGTTTTGTCTCAATTCATCAAAGTTTCTGAAACAAGAAGTCATACTTGCCAAAACAATGATTGAGAATATATAATTAATATATTTTTTCATTTTTCTTTACTATTAAATGGATGTTTAAATTTGATAGAGAATTAATTCTAATTAGAATTTCATCTTGATATCAAATCCGAAACTTCTTGCTGTTGGTAATTGACCAAATTCGAAACCTTGACCTGACATACCTGCACCGAAACCTGCTTGAGGGTCAATGTTTGGAGCATTTTTGTACATCATCCAAAGGTCGTTACCTACAGCTGCTACATAAAGTCCTTTAAGACCTGTGTTTTTCAACCATTTTTGAGGTAAGTTATATCCAATTGATAACTGTGCTAATTTCACATAAGTAGCATCATAGATATACTCTTCGTGGATACCGTATAAACCTTGGTAGTAAGTCATTGCGTCAGCAGCAACTTCGTTTGGCTTATAACCACCATTACCGTCAGGAACTACACCTACAATTCTTCCGTCTTCACGGTTGATTGCTGTTTTCTCTAATACACCTGCATACTCACCGAACATGTTCGTTACTGAGAAGATGCTACCACCTTTTTGGATATCGATCAACGCTGAGAATGTAATTCCCTTATATGTGATCGAGTTACGGATACCACCTCTCCAATCTGGGTTGATGTCACCAAGTGCTTCTTTTTCAGTAGTTCTTTGAGGAATACCTTGATCGTTTACAATGATATCACCTTCAGGAGAACGTTGGTATTTGATACCGTAGAAAGTACCTAATGGCATACCCGGACGTGCTTCAGTAGTTAGACCCCAGTAGTCACCTAAGATAAATGAATCTACACCGTCAGCTAACGATTTTACTGTGTTGACGTTTCTTGTATAGTTGAATGAAACATCCCACTGGAAATCTGTAGTTTGGATTGGAGTAGCATATAGTAAGAATTCTACACCTTTGTTTTCGATCTCACCTGCGTTAATAGCTGAGAATCTATAACCTGATGCTGAAGATACGTCAGCTTGTACGATTTGATCGTAAGTGTTTTTCTTGTAGTAAACTGCTTCAAATCCTAATCTGTTGTTTAAGAATGACATTTCAAGACCTGTTTCCCAAGAGTTTGTTGTCTCTGGTTTCAAGTTAGGGTTTGCTTGAACGTTGTCATACTTGAACATTGGGTTTCCATCCCAAGGAAGTGGAGAACCGTATACGTTTTGTAACATGTAAGGGTTTGCCGCTGCACCAACTTGTGCCCAACCACCTCTTACTTTACCATTTGAGATCCATTGTGGCAAATCAAAGTGCTCAGAGAACACATATGAAAGGTTGATTGATGGATATAAGAAGCTGTCGTTTGCTGCAGGAAGTGTTGAAGACCAGTCATTACGAACTGAAACGTCCATGAATAAGTAATCTCTGAAACCAACTGAAGCAGTTGCATATAATGAGTTGATGATTTGCTCTTCGAAGTAAGTGATTGCATCAATTTGACCTACTGCGTTGGCTGGAGTATAGATACCAGGGTTTGCTAATCCAGTTGCTGTCATAGCGTCTCTCTTGTAATTTCTATACATGTTGTTACCACCTGCATTAGCAGATACGTTCCAGTCACGACCAAAGTCTTTTGAGAATGAAAGTAAGAAATCAAAGTTTGATTCACTTACAAAGTAGTTCTCCTCAGTGAAACCACCTGTAGGGTTGTTGATCGAGTACTTCGCTGTTCTTTGCATACGATTTTCAGAGTAGAAATCCGTACCACCTTTTACTTGTAAACTTAAGTAATCAGTGAAGTTGTATTTCATTTGAGCGTAACCGTTTACACGATCTCTTCTTTGTGAGTTAGTGTTCTCATAAGAAATCCAGTAAGGGTTATCATGGTAGTTATAGTTCCAGTTATATGGAGTACCATCAAGTTTCTTGTAGTTCTTTAAACCAGCTACGTCAACCTGACGACCGAACCATACGAATTGTTGCATTACATTGTTACCGTCATAACCTTGAGATGGTAAGTTATCAGCACCTCTATGAGAGTAAGTTGCTTTAGCATCAAAACGTAATTTCTCTGTAATCTTATGACCAATAGCCATTGAAGCACTGTATGTATTCAAACCTGTGTTTGGAACCATACCTTTCTGATCTGAATACATTAAGCTAAAACGCATATTTGTATTCTCATTGGCATGAGCAATCGATAAGTTAGATGTTGAAACGTGACCCGTTTCGAAGAAATCTCTAACGTTATTAGGATTAGATACCCAAGGAGCTAATTCACCATTCGAATCGAATTGAGGAATCATTAAACCTGCATCTAAACGTGGACCCCATGATTCGTCAAAACCATCATGAGTACCACCACCTTTACCATCAACGAATTTGAACTCACCGTTCATACCTTGACCGTAAGTGTTTTGATAATCAGGTAAGATCAATGGCGTTTGGAAAGTTGTTGTATTAGATAGTGTTACACCTAATCCTTGTTGTCCTTTACCTTTCTTTGTAGTAACGATGATTGCACCGTTAACGGCTCTTGAACCATATAAAGCGGCTGCGTTTGGTCCTTTCAAGACTGTCATTGACTCAATATCATCTGGGTTCAAATCTGAGATTGGTGAACCGAAGTCAGCACCACCAGATGAAGTGTTACCAGAGTTATAAGTGTTATCCACTGGAACTCCGTCAACAACGTATAACGGTTGGTTATCACCCGTCAAAGATGAGTTACCACGGATTACAACTCTTGAAGATGAACCTACAGCACCAGATGAAGCAGTTACCTGAACACCTGCTACTTGACCGTTTAATGAGCTTAAGATATCATTATCGGCTGTTTTTAAATCGTCACCTTTTACCTCTGAAACTGAGTAACCTAAAGACTTCTTGTCTTTTTCCATACCTAAGGCTGTAACAACAACTTCTTCAAGTTCTTGTGCATCTTCTTCTAAAGTAAAATTGATAACAGACTGTGTTCCAATTTCAACTAACTGAGTTGTATAACCGATAAGTCTAACTTCTAATTGCTGTCCTCCTTCAGCAGGAAGCGTAATTGAATATTTACCTTCAAAATCGGTAACAGCACCAACAGTGGTACCTACTACAAGGACTGTAGCACCTGGTAAAGTGTTTTCATCGGCATCTGCAACGATACCTGTCACTCTTCTTTCTTGGGCGTATAGAGATGAGATACTACACATCAAAAAAGTGAGTAAAAAGAGTACTCTCTTGATCATAATAAGATAATAAAGTTGATTATAATTAATTGGTTGGCTTTAAAAACTATTAGGTTTTAGTGAATAGTTATAAAAAGTCAGTGATCTAAAAGTCACTTTAAAAAAAAATCATTCAAAGCCACTTTAGATATATATATAAATCCATCCTGTTCATGCAGTTATGAGATTCATGAACGGTGATATGGAATTTGATAAAAATGAAATAAATTAATGGTTATTAGTAATTCTGCTGTATAGACAATGTATTTAAAATGAAAATTAGGTTTAATTGATTAGCTATTCGATTACAAGGATAATAGATATCATTAAAAAAGGTTGCATTGAATTAACGGTTTTTATTTTAACACCTAACACATTGTACACATTTAGTTTTTTTTAGGAGAAACAACTTTAACAAAATACTTTTTTAGTAATACAGAATACCACAGAATATTGTAAATAAAAAAAGAACACTTTATAAAAATGTTCTTTTTTAGGCTATTTAATTAAATGATGATTCTACAAAATTCTTTCTGTTTTTTGTGTGAATTTTTCTTGAAACAAACATCTCATTTTTCCTTCAGAATAAAAAAAAAATGAAATTACAAAAGGTGACATCACTAATTTTCTCAAAAAAACAGCTTATTGAAACGCTTCTCAAATTAAAAACTGTAATGACTATCCTTCCAATATGAAATAGGATAAAATTGGCTTATTTAATGATAATAGACTTATTATAAAGCTTTTAATTAGGACCGTCACACTATGAATTACATATATTTTTATTACATTTGGTTACATTTACGTTTTTTAGACTACAATTGAAGAAATGAAAACTTTTTGTACTATCTCAATTTTATTACTGGTTACTAATTTACTTTTTTCCCAAGACCAACTCGTTCCTTACCTAAAATCTGGAAAATATGGCTACATGTCTTCAGAAACTAAAAAGCTTGTCATACCTGTGCAGTTTGATCATGCTGAATTATTTTATGATGAAGTGGCTTATGTAGAAAAAGGTGGCGAATTTGGCTTTATCGACAAGCAAGGAAATGAAGTGGTAAAAATTGGAACTTATGTTACTACTGATGAAGAACCACCTCGTTTTAATCATGGTCTGCTGGCCGTTGTAAAGGACAAGAAGTTTGGTGTTATCAATAATAAAGGTCAAGTGATTGTTCCTTTTAAATACGATTATATTGGTGAATTTTGTGAGGGGAAAGCGGCTGTTGGTATGCTTAAAGAACCTACTGATTATAACTTCAGAGTAGAGAATTATAAAACACTTAATATTGGTATTGATTCAAAAAATAAAGTCTTTCAAAGTAGAGAATCTAAGAATAATAATCAGAAACAACGTTGGGGAGAGAATGGTGATTTATGGTACGGCTTCATTAATACTTTTGGCAAAGAAGTAGTTCCTGTACAATACGGCAAAGTAGGCGATTATTCTGAAGGATTGGCACTAGTCGTAAAAAATGTAGTGCATGGCAAAGGTGGTTATATTGATCATTCTGGTATTATGACAATTCCTGCTCAATTTGTAGAAGCTTATGATTTCAAGTATGGTTTTTCACACGTGAGAAGAACACACATGTATGGTGATAACTATATTGCCAGTAATTATGAACATGTATATGTGATGGACTCCCCTAATGGAATTATTAATAAATACGGTAAATTGATATTGGCCACCATACCCGTTCAGCATTTTTTAGGGCAGAACAAAAATGGTTTTATTTTAAAAAGCTGGGATGAGAAAGTCTGTTTTTCTGATTATAAAGGAGATCTTAAAATACCTTTTGATGATTATGTTGAGGGGATAGTATGTGAAGGTGCTCCACTGGCATTTAAAACTTCAAAAGGAACTTATCAATTTCATGACAGTGAATCGTATCAAAAACTTAATGCTACACTGAGCATTGATAAAGTAAAAGAAGGCAAAGAAGGGATGATTATTTTTTCAACATTAAACAGTTCTTCTTTTGGTGTTTTGAATAAGGACTTAAATGTTATAGTTCAGCCAAAATATGATTTTATTTCTACTTTCAATAATGGCTTTGCTAAAGTTCTAAAATCAAAAAATAAGAGAAGAGTCACAACAAAACACTTCTTTATTGACAGTACTGGATTTGAATATGTTGATTTGAATACTCAATAAAATAATTGATAGAATAATAGGGCATTTACAAGGAATTGATACCTCGTAAATGCCCTACTACTATTTTCATCTTTTAATTCGCTTCACTAGCCGCCTGGAATGCATTCCAACCTTCATCTACCTTTACCAAATTATGTTTCATTTCATAAGATTTATAAAGGGCCATCATTTCTTTAAACTTATCAGGCATTTTCTTCTCCAAGAAGACTCTTTCTGAAGGATCTTTCACTACATCATACAAATGCCATTCTCCATCACCAAACATCCCTTTTCTCACTTTCATCAATTTGAAATTTCCTTTCATCAGATACGCATTTCCAAAAAGCTCAAAGGCATACCAATCGTCTTCCGATCTTACTATATTTGATTTCCCATCTAAGAACGCTCTTGCAGAAATACCACTTGGAGCAGTGACCGTTTTGCCTTTGTAATTAGTGCCCGGATGCTTAATTCCTGCATAATCGAGGATCGTCATTGGAAGGTCTTTTACAGAAAATACTACATCACTGATTTCACCAGCTCTTTCGTATTTATTGACCATTGCTCCCGGAGGCACAATCATCATCGGTACTCTGATTCCTCCTTCCCCAATAAACCACTTCCACCATGAAAGGCCACCTGTAGCCGCATTGGCCCAAGCAGTACCTATATAGTTACAAGAATTGGCTGTACCTATAGCTTCAAAACTTGTATCATAATTTTTCTTGATCCACTCACCAAAGACCTCGTTTCCTGTATTTGGGTTCTCGGCTTCCATTCCCTCCGGTCCGTTATCTGAAAGGTAAACAATCATTGTGTTTTCTAACTGACCCGACTTTTTTAAGTAATCTAAAATTTGGCCTATTCTATTATCTTGATCCTCAATTTCAGCAGCATAAGTCGCAAAAACTCTGGCTTGGTATTTCTTTTCGTCCTCACTTAAATCATTCCACTTCTTGACCAGATCGTTTTCCTTTGCTTCTGATGCTAAGTGTGATATTAAGCCATGCTTCTTCAGACTTTTATAACGATGCTTTTTCAAGCCTTCATACCCTTTTTCTAAGTAAAATTTATAATGTTTATCGATCAATTCAGGTGGTGCTTGAATAGGGAAATGTGCTGTTGTAAATGCCATCCAAGTAAACCAAGGTTTTCCTTCAGCATCTGACTCTTTGATAAATTTCAATAATTGATTTGTATACAATTCACCTGAATATACACCATCCGGTCTGTCAAATTTCTCTCCGTTTAAAGTCCAGTGCTCTTCAAACTTTTTGTTCATAAAATCTGGGTCCGAGAAAATAGGTGTCATTCTTAGGTTATTCCAATGATTGGAACCACCTGAAAGAATACCAAACTCTTTATTGAAACCCCAGTGTGTGGGACCGTAACCGCCAGCTTCTTCTCCCCCTAAATGCCACTTTCCTACTTTGATTACATCATAACCTTCATCGCTGAATAATTGTGATATAGTCACTGCATTTTCTGTCAGATAACCTTCATAACCGGGCTTTCCTTTTGAATCTGGGTAAAAAGAATAATCAAAGGAACCCAATCCTACCTCGATGTTATTACATCCTGTCATCAACATGGAACGTGTAACGGAACACACAGGTGAAGAGTGAAAATTTGAGAAACGGACCCCCGCTTTTGCTAAACGGTTAAAATTTGGCGTCTTGATTTCTGAGCCGTAAACTCCTAAATCGCCAAAGGCAATGTCATCGCCAATCAACACTAAAATATTGGTTTTCTTATCAGCTAATTCTGAGTCTTTTGTTGGGCTAGATGTGGAGGTACTACAGCCAATGAGATACATTGACATACCTACCAAAATGAGTAATCTGTACATGTTTTTTTGATTGAAGGTTTTAATTTTTAATCAGAATCGATAGATCTTATCTGTAAGATATTAAATAATTACAGTAGTGTTATTGATTTTTAAAACCATTCTCATAACATCTTGTATTAATACAATGATTATACAGATATAATTTAGTTTTTGTTTTTGGGATGAAGGTATTATAACGTCTGAAGTATTTGAAAATTAGTTCCTATCAAAATACAAACTAGTGTATTGAGAGTTGAAAGTAATAAGTATCCAAAACTTTTCAGTATGATTTTCTTTGTGATATTGTGCATATTCATAATTCAATTTAATCTTTTCAATTACTTATATCACAACCTTAAAAAAGTCACCTTTCTGAACTAAACTTTTAGAAAAAACCTCTCATCCCAAAAGAAAAATTACGACCTGCCGCATTAATTCCTGAGCTATAGGTCCTGTAATTTTGATCAAAGATATTATCGACATTAAAATGAATTTCAGCAAAATCTCTAAAACGTAAACTGCTTTGGAAATTTAAAGTCCACCATGAAAGTACACCCTCATGAGCATATAAATAAGGTTTAGCTTGTTCTGAAGGTGCTAAATCCTGAAATGCAATCGATCCACTAAAAAAGGTGTTCAAGCCAACATGCCAACGGTTTCTTGAATAAAGCAAAGCTATTTTACCAAATTCTGGCGGAACATGACGGAGACGATCACCTGTAGCTTCATCTTCTCCAAAAATGTAAGTGTAGGTTCCTTGCAAGGATAATTCTCTACTGATATTTGCTTTTAGATTTAATGAATATCCCGCTATTCGGGCACTACCAGTATTCTGTAGCGCAAAAACTGCATATTTTTCGTTATCAATTTCAATAGAGTCTTTTCCATTATACTGGTATGGGTTTCTCAACATAGCATTATGCAACCATGAGTAAAATCCTGTAACTCCGACTTGAAAAATATCATCCCACCTTTTTTCAACTGTAAGATCAAGTGTATACACATCTGTTGGTTTCAAATCAGGATTAGGAACCACGAGATCATCCTTTGAAGGATTATATACTTTTCCTATGTCATCAATGTTAGGTGCTTTAAAACCTTTAGCGAATTGTGTTTTCAAAAGCCATCCTTCATACTGATAAGTTGCTCCTATACTTCCGGTCAGTGACCCCACATCATAATTAAAATGATCGTAAGGTAAGTTTAATTGCTGTGAAGCTTGATCAGTATAATCAGAGGTGATAAATGTATGGGAATATCTTAATCCAAAAGAAGCAATCCACTTTTCATTAAAACGGTATTTCCCTAAGCCATAAAACCCAAGTGTAGAATAAAAGCTCCCTCCTCCAGCATATCGAGGTAAAGCATCTTCTTTTCTCCCTGTAAGAATATTATACCGATTTGCTCTTGAAGAAACTTTATTCGTTGTACCTTCAAAACCATACGCAATTTCAATTTTCTCATTGATACGTTTTATCAAATCAAGGTTTAATCCCCAAATATTGACATCCACATAATCATTATACCTGTTCTCATTATTAAATTTTCTATTGTGCCTGTCTTCATTGACCAACTGATAAGAAAGTGTTGTTTTTAAATTATCATACAGGCGGGTAGGTTTTGATAATTTGATTTTCAAGGCATTCAACATCCAGAACTGAGGACCGTAATACCACTCTGAAAACTTAGGGGTTGTATTTCCATACACGGTTTGTAACTCGTTATTATCAATTCCAAAAACATCTTCTGAAGTAACATTGAGGTCTTGACCATTTTCATCCTTTATTGAATTCAGTTCTGTTAAACGGTCATACCTTGGGATGTTTGTGGTATTTGTCAAAAGAAATGAATATTGAGCATCTACATACTTATTGGGCTTGAATCTTAATTTTTGTTGCGTACTGAACTGTTCATAGGCAGAAGGAGTTTGTTTTTCCAGCTGATGAAAATTGGACTGAATGAGATCCGATCCATTTTCATATTTTACCGTAAATTTTCTTTGGCCAAACATATCACTATTTGATTTGTACCATCCGCCGGCAATCAAATCTTGAAATGAGGAATAAGAAAAACCACCATGCCATGCCCATTTGTTATTGGAAACATTGAGATGAATTGTCCCTGTTCCTTCCCCCGTAGCAGAAGCTAAACGAATAGATGCATCTCCATGTAAAAAAGCATTTGTCTGACTGGACAATTTAGGTGTTCGTGTATGAAAATCTATTACGCCACCCAAAGCATCGCTACCATAAATAACACTTCCCGGACCAAAAATAATTTCTGCATTTTCCACACTTTGTGGATCAATACTTAATATATTCTGAAGGTTGCCACTCCTGTAAATTGCATTGTTCATCCTCACGCCATCTACCACCAAAAGGATCTGATTGGCAGAAAAACCCCTGATCATTGGACTTCCCCCACCCATCTGACTTTGCTGTATGTAAACTTCACCAGTATTACCTATTAAATCAGCCGAAGTTCTTGGCATATCATTCGCAATAGCGATACTTTTTATGGTTTTGATCTGCTGTGGATTCTCATAAGATTTCTCCTCCCATTTATTTCCGCCTACCACAACTTCATCCAATGAAATAATTTTCTCATCAAGATAAATGACAGCGTATTGTGTGAGATAGTTACGTGATACCGTCACTGATTTATAGTTGACATGAGAAAAAGTAAAACGCTTTCCGTTACCAAACAACTCAAAATTACCTTGTTCATTCGTTATGGTACTTTCGCCATGTTCATCCCGAATAAACACTCCTTCAATACCTGAGTGTAAGGCATTTTGAACACTAAATACTTGTGCTTGTAATACAAATGAATTGATTAAGAAAAAGAAAAATAGGAATAGTTTAAATATGTTCTTCATGTTGAAGAGTTGATTGAGATTGAGCCTTTAATAAGGAAATACGATTAATATGTCTTGTAAATTTAGTAATATTCTTGGTTTGATGAACAGCTTAGTGAGATTATTATGATGAAATAGTATTTAGAATTTAAACATTCTTATAAAAGGAATGATAAAAAAGGTTTAAGTACCAAAGCATTAGTTATCGCTTTGGTACTTAAAATAGATTTAGTAATCTAATTGTACATGCTTGACAATCATTTTACTCCCTACTCCTCCAATAAAATCTGCACCATATGCACTTGATGCAAAAACGATGATGATATGAGTCGGGTCAGCCTCTTTATCAGGATAAAAACCATGTTCTGGCATTTCAATATTTTCCTCTGATGGTAACATATAATCAGGTACTCCTGATAGTTCACCGTATGTAAATTCAAGGGACATATCTTTAAAGCTTGATACTTCTTCATCAGAACGGTACCAAGCAGTTGCAAGTCTATACCTTTTTTCATTACTACCGCTTCCTTCTCTTACTTGTAATATGACATAAATATCACATTTATCCATTGTACCTGAGTATGGTTGAGGTTCATAAGTAAATGAAGTACTGAATCCCTTGGGTCTACCTGTAAACGGAACGCCAAAATCAGTATCCACTTTATCAAAACCTGAGCCGTGAATTTCACCTGTAAATAACGAACCCGCAGCTAGTTTACCTAACACAGACTTTGTTTCAAGCTTTGCTCCAGATGGATTAGTTGGGTTTGGATCTGGAAATACGGTGTGCAAATGAGCAGGAATTATTACTTCATCAGCCCCTTTATCACCACTTCTCCATGGTGTGGTCAAATTATTTCCCGGCAAATAATAGCCCTTACTTTCTGAATCTCCTTTTAAAAACCAAGTTCTGAAATCGCTAAACAAAACTTGTTCTTCCTCTACTTCTTCTTTCGTAACCGTCACAACCCATTCTGTTCCATCTTCAAAGAGATAATGAACTGGAGATGAAAAATCCGTTACTTCATCACCTGGTGTGATTGTACTGTTTTCCGGTAAATAATGAAAGTTTGAAATTCTTAAATTGGATAAATCTGCGGTTGAAGGCATCAATACTTCTACGCTTTCAGAATCAAAATGAATCGTTGAAGAAATTTGGCCATCAATAGTAAAAGCAGTAAACATGGATGATTCATGCATAGCGATCACTTTCCATTCTAACATTTCTGAAAAGAAAAAAGAAACGGTATCACTCAAATCATGGACTGTAGTATAATCAGGTGAAAGCTTATGTTCTTCAGGCGTATACTCAAAAGATGTGATATTTACATTCGTCAAATCATACTCCGCTGGCATCACTACTGTAATAAGCTGAAGTCCATTATCAATCACCGTTGAACGTTGATCTTCTACTTCAAATTTTAGAACTTCCACCTCCGGCATGGCTTTTTCTACAACCACTTTCCAATCATAATCTTGATAGGTGGAAATTGTAAATTCCACATCATCGGTAAAATCATTTACAGAATCTGGATTAGGATAAATACTTGCTCCTTCAGTGATCACTAGTGAATCAATACTTAAATCTGACAGATCACTAGAGGCATTTACATAAACTTTAGCAGTTTGTTCAGCAGAAGATATTGTGGACTCTCCTACTTGATCACTCATTTTGATATACAAAATTTCTCCCAACACTTTAGGGTAAGGCAGATCATTTTCAATACATGAAACGCTAAAAATGAATAGGGTTAATAAGGTAAATAGTTTATATATTTTCATGTTCTAAATGTAAAAGGCTAATCCAATGTTCAAGGAAAAAATATCAATATTGAAGTTGGCTTCACTTGTTCTCCTCCAACCTTCAGTTACTTGGTTTTCTGTTTGTTGGACCCATTTATTGGAGAATCCCATAATTCCGATCATTACTTCCAACGCAACATTATCATTGATAAAAGCTACCATTCCTGGTGATACACCAATATTAAATTCATTAATTACAGAGTAAGTTCCTTTCGTATCTGAAGGAGTTTCTCCATGCGTCATACTTTTTGATTGACCATATCCATATGATATCCCCACTTCATTAAAAAGTGCAAATCTTTTACTATTCCCTAGCGTAAGATAATGCCTCATAAATAGTGTAGAATAAAAGGTGTGGGATATTTCTTCTTGGCCTTGAATGGTAAATGAAATATCATCATCAATGGCAATTTTCATATTGTCCACTTGTGAAAATGATCTGTTGTAGGTAAATCTAGCACCTACTGCAAAATCATCTCTTAGGAAATAAGCGACAAATGGACTAACATCAAAATTGTAGCCATTGCCTGTCCATTCTTCCATCATTAGAAATTTGAAATTTTCAGTGGAATTCTCTTTATATTTAAAAGTAGTACCAACTAACCATTGTCCTTTGGGGATGAAGGTGGTCTTTTTGATATCTCTTTTAAAATGATCGCTTCTATGATGTTCAAGATCGTCGTTATTTTGTTGTAAAGTTTGTCCGAATAAAGGGTTATAATAAACCATCAGACATAGCAGGATTAGTTTTCTCATTATATTATTAATTGCTTCTGGACAAAGATTCTAGGATTTTGTCTGATAAAATATCTTATTAATAATATTTGGGGCCTTATTAACGTATTACAAGGAATTTATTTTTAACAATGTTATAAGTCTTGATAAAATAAAAAGCTCAATTAGTGTTATTTATAGTACAACATTAATTGAGCTTTCCGTTAAAGCAATTCAATGAGAGCTTGTTACCTTTAAGTTTTTTTAGAAGACTATTTACATTTATAGGTTATGATCCCACTTCCGTCATAGTAAATGGTCAGGTGTTTACTTTTACGTTTTGGAGGGGAAACCAATAAAGATAGCGTGTCATTATTATACTTCACTTTAAACTCTTGTAAATATTGTTCTGTATCAAAAGCGTAAGTGAATTTTTTGGCATCCAATTCCGTCTTTATTTTGATTTCAACTTGTTTTTTTGCACTTATAAATGCTGTCAATGGAGAGACAACTTCCGTACTTTTTGTTATTGAGGTTAGATAATATAAAGGTTGATTGGTAAAATCTGTCAATGACTTATTTAAAAACAGCCATTTTGTATCTGAAGGATAGTGATTTCTGAAAAATACTTCAGGGCTCCCTTTAAAGTAAAGTGGTTCATATTCCCAAACAAACTTCATAGATTCATCTAAATACCCTGCCCCCCAAGTAACATCAACTAAATACCATTTCCCATCAATTTTTATCGCATTCCATGCATGATCTGGATTTTGGAATTTTCTATTTAAGTCTGATAAATAAACTCTTGAAAAACCTTCTACAACTTCACATTCAATCGATAATTGATCACAAACTGCTTTATACAACTTAGAATAACCATCACAAACTGCTGTTTTATCTTTCAAAGCATCTTGAGCAATTTCCTGAAAAATCTGTTTTTCTATCTCCAATTTTTGAGCTTCATTGCTATATGAATACTTAAAAACTTTTTGCTCATTAAGTCCTTTTACATTATAACTAATATTGTAAGCCATCCAACAATAAACAGCTCTAGCTTGTTCTTCCTTTGTGTTGAAGTCGCTTTTCACTCTATTGGCAAACTTTTCAATGGAAGAAAATCGTTTAGGATAATTTTCTTTGACATACTGATCTACATTTTCTTTTGGTGAAAAGCCAAACACAGAATTTGTAACGATCAAAAGGATAACTAAAAAAAATCTTTGTAAGGGAAGGTTCAATGACATTCTAATTAGGATAATTTATTGTTTGATTTGAAAGTTACTGATCAATTGCTTAAAATAAAAATAGTTTAAAGAGGATTTAATTGTTCATTAGTACTATAATAAAAAAGACCTCAATATGAATTGTATTGAGATCTTTTCGTTTCTTTTTATTTCATACTATTTATTGATCATCCTTATAGATTAGAGACATTTTATTATAGTTGTGAAATAGAATTTCTGTTTTTTCCGATTCATTAATAGCTTCCTTAAAAGTAGAACAGAATAAATCTAATTCATTACTTCTTAAGCCTTTCAGATCGAAAACCTGCTCTTTTCCGTTGTAAAGTTTTACAATGAATGTGGTTCCATTAATGGAGAACTCATCAATCCTGTCTTTCTTAAGTGTAGTTTTAGGAGTTCCCTTTACCTTAATTTCGATCTCATTCAAATCCCATTTTAAATAGTTTTTTTTATTGATCACTAACATTAGACTGAGTCCACTGAAAGCGAATAAAATAAAATTAGCTAATTTGGCCTGATCAAACGAAAGAGGGTACACTAGTAGAAAAACCAAACTGATTACGGGTACCATTAAAATACTTTTTTGGAGTAGTGAGTACCTGTAATAAAACGAACGCTTATTAATCCTTTTCATTTTTTGTGTTATTTAGAAGGGTCAAGATGATAGTAAAATACATTTAAATTTAATGAGTGGTAATTACATGAGTTAGTGTATACTTCTAATTTTTTGAGTTACCATACAAAACATTAATTTAATTATAATTGTTTTGAATATCAAACACTTACAATAATTAAAATTATTTATAAAGTACGTGTGTAAGCTATAGCCTTATAACGATAGTGTAGAATTAGTCTATTTTTTTATAAATTTTGAAGATAGGAAATTCTGATCAACTGTTTTGATTCTGATAAAATACATTCCTTGTGATAGGTTTCGTACATCAATAGTATAATTATTTCCTTCTGAATTTATAGTAGGTTCTATCACAAAATCCTTTATTTCCTGTCCAGAAACATCAAACAATTTTATCATTTTTAATTTTTGAGAGTTGGCTAAAGTAAAATGTATTCTATCGCTCACGGGGTTAGGGTAAATATCTAATCTTTGGGTTGTGATTGAGTTTTCTAAAGAGGTGGGGATAGTATCTTCTAAAACAGTCAATTCAAAACTAGTACTAATACTTCCGTTATAATCGTCTTCCGCTTGTACAGTAATTATACCATTACCCGCTTGATTAAACTGAATTTCTAATGTTTTTTCGATTAAATTAAAAGTCACAAAATCTGAGTTAGTAGTACTGATACTATAATTTAAAGGGTGCTGATCTTGATCTTCAAAATAATCGGAGATAATATATAGTTGTTGTTGATCCGATAGGTAGAATTCTTGATCCTCCATTTTTTTCAGAAGCACAGGAATACGGTTAGGAATATTGACACTAAATGAGGTTGATACTTCTGAATAAGAATCGGTTGCTGTAATTACAATTAAAGCTTCACCTATTTCCATAGGTATAAATTCATAAAGATTACCCGTTAGCTTTCTTTGTGAAAGTACACTATTATCATCTATTTCTATGTTATAGCTTAAATCATGACCGTCTACATCATTAAAAATAGTGTCCATATCCATCAAAATTCCTTCATCAGTAATATACATTTGTACATCATCTATATCCTTGATTAAAGTAACAGCATTATTTAAGGCTATTACATTAAAAGCTATTTCACTTTTCTTCTCTCCATCTGAAACTATAATATTAATTGAAGCTTTTCCTTCTTCCAATGCTTTTAACTTCAGTGAAGTCCCTTCTATCTCAGCTTCAACATTTTCATTGGAAGTACTTACTTCATAGGACAAAAGAGCATCTTCAGGATCTACAAATACGTTACTAATATCTATTTCTTTAGTAAAACCTAAAATCAATTCCTGATCTTCAATCGTAATATTTTGAACTGGCGAATAATTCCCTTCCACAGTTATATTGATAGTGTCGTTGATAGACTGATAGCCATCATCAACTGTAAACATAAGTGACGCTATGCCTTTATCTAATGGCGTTATTTTGAAACTTGAACCTTCTGCTTTTTCGACTTTAATTATTGTGTTCGTTGGGATAAATACTTTATAAAGTAATGAATGCCCGTCTCTATCACTATATATTGCAGAGGGGTCCAAAAGATAGCTTTCACTTTCTACTATATCAATGACGATATCATCGCCTTTACCTTCTGGACGATTGTTATAACTGACAATATTGAAAATCTGTGTTATTGACCCTTTAGAATTTAAGGCTATCAGTTTTACTTCAAGGCCGTTCTCCTTACCAAAAATATGATTAGTTTGAAGAGTTAAAATGGAATCTTCAATTGAATAATTTGCTTTTGCTTCATCTTCCAATTCGATCATATACATCTCTTCATTCGTAGGGAAACCAAAGTAATCCTTAAGGTTAAAAGAATAGGTACCTCCAATAAGGAGTGTTTTATCGGTTATTTCTTTTTTGATATAGGGCTTATCAGTAAATGTATTCAAACTAAAAGACTGCTGATTACTAATATCACCTTGACTCGCTATAACAGATATAGATTGCATATGATCAAAGTAGTGGTCAACAATTATTGTCAAAGTGCCATCAATTTCTTTAAAGGTAAGATAAGGGTTAGGCTGTACCGAAAAATTGATATTTGTATCTTCTAATGAAGAAGAAAAGTATTGAGTCATATCTATTTTAATAGAATCTTTTAACTCTACTGTCTGATTGGGGATCGTATCTTTTATATGAATTCCCCTGAGCACATTAAAGTCTATATCTAATTGATAAGCCGGATAATCAGGATTTGAGGTTTGAATTGTAATTGACTGTTCAAAATTATCCGCATAAAAAAGGTCCTCTGCATTCACTGCAAAATATACTTCTTTACTTCCCCCTCCTTCTAAAGTAAACCTTGTAGATTGAGGTACCAAAACTCTTTTGGGAGGTGTAAGATGATAACTTGTATTAGCAGTGATTTCATTTGAATTATAAGCGATAGTTAATCCTTCATAACCTGCATAATTTTCAATCCCTATGGTATATTCATTGGCTTCAACATTTTTGTAATTGTATTGAATCAGTCCATTTTTCCAATACACCACTTGGAAGGTATTTTCTCCTTCAAAATTATCATAAGTGGATACTTTTGTATACTGAACTATCAATTTATCATCATCCAATGCATAATGAATAGTGCCTGACCTCTGTGGTGTTAAATCGGTCCAAAGTGGTGCAATGATACTATGTGGTTTACTGGTATTAGGTAATTCTTCGTTTTCAAAAACAGTTGTATTCTCTTTATCAAAGGTAAGGTAGCCATTAGAGGAAATATAGATGTTCTCGTAATGCTTTTCATATAAGATAAAGTCCCAACTCAGGTTTTGCAATTTAAAGGATTCATCATCTCCTAATATAAGCTCCGTTCCAGTTGTTGTGATGTCAATCCACTCAAAAGAAGGGCCTCCAACATCATTACTACTAGTAAATGAATACTCTTGTCCTGTGGTCTGTAAAGATGAATTGGAGTAAAGATTTTCCAACACTGCCTCCTCATAATAACTACTCAATATAAAATCAACGGAACCTGTTTCTGGATTGGTAAAGGTATGAGAAACGATTTTCTTTTCATCATGTTCAACATTGATCACTAATGTATTTTCAAAACTCAACGTACCATTAGGTACCACATTACCTTCTATGGAAAATACCACTTTCTCACCGTCTGTACCTACTAATGTGATGGAATCTTTTACTATACCAACTTCATCCGCTTGATAAGTGATATCATAATAGTAAGAAGTGTAGGGATTGATTTGACTGTCTTTAATGTCGGTATCTTCAATGTTTATTTTATCTGAACTTAATAAGGTCTCATCAATGTAAAAGTACCCTGCCCCTTTATTTTCTAAAGTGATACGCTTGGGTATACTTTTATATTGTCGCTCATTATTAATTACAAATGTACTGTCCACTGAAATTAAATGGGTTGCTTGAACATTGACATCTATATATGATGTTGTTTTTAATACATCATAATTCCCCTCTGTCACATATACTTGTAAGCTTGCCGAATGACTTCCTCCAAAAATATCTTGATGTTCATTAATCAGAAAATCAAAATCCAGTGACTGACCCGCACCTATTTCACCTTCAAAAGGTATAGAAGATGTAACCCACGATAATGAAGATCCTGCATTTACATTATATGCCTCATGAATCACATTGGCAAAAAGTTGTCCTCCATCAGAACCTTCTGTCCAATAAGCTGTATAAGAGTTTACATAGAAAATGCTTTTGTTATTGATATTACGTTTTAAAACACAAGGAACACCATCGTTATAACTCACCAATACTTCTGTATCCGTTTTTATCTTGTTCGTTGGAATTCCTAATCTATTGTAAGTATCAAAGTAATTAACCCCATCTAACAAAGGGTGAGTATTATCTGCAATACCATTCCCTTTTGTACTTAATTGTTCATTCGTTACCTCAATAGGATCATAATCGTTTTCTTTCCATAAACCCAAAATCTGATCTGAACTTTCTAAATTTACGAAGGCTGATAGTACAACACTTCCCCCTTTTTCAATGTATTGATGCAGAACATTACCTAATTTTTCAGAATTGTCATAACCAAAAATCCCATTCACTAAGATCACATCAAAATCTTCTATCTGAGGAATACTAGGTGTATAGTCAAAAGCGTTAATTCCTGAAACGGAGGTAAACCTTCCTGTAGCATAAAGTTCATCCACTGACTGTTTCAGCCACTCATCTCTTCCACTACCTAGAATTAGAACATTAAAACCATCATTGTAAGTTGAAGCAGGGCGATCTATGACCTCATCAGATGATTTCTCTTTTACGACAATTTTATACAATGCCGAATGATCTGAAGTATTTTCAATATTTAGTTGTCCATTTGCCGTTTCATTAAAATCAATATCAAAAGTGCTGAATCGTTCCGTTACTTCAACTTCTCTCTCAAAAACACCATTACCTGAAAATCGAATTTCATAGGGTACTGTATCTGCCATATTCGTTAGAATTGACAAATTTTCTGTCACTTCGTTTTCACTTAATGGATTAAAATCAAACTGTAGTGTATCTTTTTCATTTGCTCCTAAAGTAAGAGCCGTATTATTTATAAGTCCGAAAAACTGAAGATTGGATTCATCGTAGCTCAAGTTTAAATCTTCATCTCCTATGTTCTCAATGACAGCCAAAAAAGTATTGGTGCTATCAATATATCTTTGATCAAAATGAATAAACTCAACCACTGAAAGATGTGGAGATGGATTAACTGTAAGTTCTATAGCTATCTCTAGTTGTGGTTGAAAAGGATCATTTGTTTTAATTATTACTTTTCCTGAATAATCACCAGTAGGTAAATTCTCCTTGATTTCAATTCTTAATGTTTTCTCAATATTTTCATCCAAAGAGAAGGCAGCTAATGTGGTTGAATCATTTATAGTGAACCAAGGAGTTGGGGTATCAGACTCTACTGTGACTTCAAGGGTTAAAGGTAAAACTCTTCGGTTTTTAACAATAAATGAATCCAATAACCCTATAGTTCTTTGGTAATAACCATTGAACTGTAGAAGGCTTTTTGTCACTTCCACTTCTGGATAATCTATATTATGAATAGAGACAGGAATTTCAACATTCTGTTGTGAAAGATCATTTGTTTTGAATGTGATATTTCCCTCTATATTTTCAACAATCTCAGAAAGTCTTTCGATCTTAATAATAACTGAATCGTTGGATGGAACAGTTAGATTCGTTTCATCAAATAGAATAGCTGGAATGTTAGAGGTTAGGTCTGAGATTAGTAGGTTTTCATAGCCATTATTATAAATGATAATTTCTTTTGAATATTGATTTCCTATATATGAGGTATCATTTACCACAGTGTCTGAAAGGGCTAATACCACATCACCATATTGAACAGTAAATGGAAGTAAGACCAAAGGTTGGGATGGATCATTTGAGTAAATAAAAACTGAATGTTCATTTCCACTCCCTGCATCAAAATAAGAAGCAGAATTATATGAAAGTTGAACACCTGCATTCGTATTTGAAATAACAGTTCCACTTTCAGGACTAAATTGGAAATAAGATGGAGTGATATGAATAGCTCTTTCATTCTGTATAAAACTATTATTAAAAGCAATCAACAACCCTTCCTCCGCATTCTCGTTTTCAAGACCTACTGTTCCTTTGTGAGATAGTGTGATAGTATGATAATAAAAATCGATTTCACCGCTTTTGTGGAGGACTACTTGAAATTTTGCTTCACTCTCAGGCTTATGAAAATACTGTCCTTGGTATTGGATAACAAGTTTATTCTGCTCTTCAAGAATAGTCACTTCAACGGAATCAAGATCAGTCCAATAAGGAGCTATTATATTGTTTACTGCATCGTTTACTGGAAAGCTTGTATTATTCCATTGGCTTGATGAAGAATTACCCAATTGCAAATAACCATTTGAAAAAACCGTTATTGATTGATGTAATGTTGAAAAGAAAGGAAACTCAAATTGATTAAAAGCATATGTTGTCGATCCTTCATCTAGAAGCTGATAGTTTTGGCCTTTTGACCGTATATCATTCCATTGATAGGTTACTTGTTGAGAGGTCCATTGATAAAATTGATGGGTTGAAGAACCATAGTTCTCCACTACTTCCCTCCCTTTCAGATATAAACTATCTCCTTTTTCAAACTGAGCTTGGTTGTAATAGTTTTCTTTTACTGTAGTAAGTTGACTTATGGCATTTTCATTTCTTTGAGGTTGAAATGAATACTTTAAATCATCTGTACCCGTATTTTCAATTTGAAAAGTAGAAGTAATAATGCCACTCTCAGCTTGTTTTAGATTGATACTATCAGTGGTTGAAATTACAGGAGGAGCATTCGGATAAATTGATGCTGATAGTGGAATCGAGAAAGATGTATTTTCAAGGTCATTGGTTGAGAATGTTAAAACTGCATTTTCATCTAAAGCGTTTAATGTGGAGTAAGTTACCGGAAGAAAAACATTCCCATAAGGAGGAACTGTAATTGATGTTGTTTCAATTTCAAAAGAAGTAGCACTGCTTTGTATAGCACTCAATTCAAGCTGTGCAAAAGCGTTATTATAAATTTCAATTTGTCGTGTTTTGGTAAAACCTTGATACACTTCACCAAAATTTACAGATACAGAATCCACATAAATATTAGGCTCCTCATAAACATTTATCTGTACATCAACATTAAAATCTACATTTGAATCAAATAGAATATTCTCCTTATAATTACCAAAATCAAACCCTTCAGGATTAAATGTAATCGTGATTTCCTTTGTTTCATCTATACCTAACTCTACATTAGTTTCGTCAAAAGAAAAATAGGATGAATTGGAAGTTAAATCAAAATTAACTGAATTATCTGATATATTAAATACAGTCACTTTTTGAGATTGAGGTTGATTTTCGTAAACATTAAATATAATCTCTTCAGGAGTTACACCTATTGTTTTAATGGATTGTAGCGCTTTATAGGCATTGATTCTTCCGGTGCCTAACTTTCCATTAAATAAAGGGTTTTGAGCTGAAATATCGTCTACTGCATTTTCTAAAATCGACCTTAATTCAGTATTTGTCATATTTCCTTTTGCTGCAGAAACTACTAATGCCGCTACACCTGATACATGAGGACAAGCCATTGAGGTTCCTTGAAAATAGCCATAAGTATCATTTGGTAAAGTACTCAAAATTCCTTTTTCAGCATTGCTTATTGTTTCCCCACCTGGCGCCGCAATATCTACCCAATCACCATAGTTACTGTAATAAGCTTTTTGATCTTCGTTGGTAGTTGATGCAACAGTCAAAATTGGTTCATAATAGCCAGGGTAATACAAGTCATTATCATTACTATTGCCTGAGGCAAAAATAACAATACCACCTTTCATAGGACTATCATTTTCACTTCCTGCTTCGGCTATAAAATAATCGATAGCATCTAAAATCTCTTGATCAAAATAAGAAGGAGTAGTATGTCCCCAGCTATTTTGAGAAATAACGGCACCATTATCGGTCGCATAAACAAAAGCTTGTGCAAAGCCACCATTCGAACCGTTATTTGCAAAATTCATACAGGACATCAACTTTACACCATTCGAATTTCCATTTCCCCCTGCCACTCCAGCCACTCCAATACTATTATTATTTACTGCTGAAATAGTTCCACCAACGTGTGTACCATGCTCCCCTGCTTCAATGTCTCCATTATTACTCACGAAGTTAAAGCCATTAATATCATCGATATACCCATTTCCATCTTCATCTACTCCATTATTTGGTATTTCAATTTGATTTACCCAAATATTATCTTCTAAATCAATATGGTCTACATCAATGCCTGCATCCATCACTGCAACGATAACATTACTGCTTCCTGAATTAATTTCCCATGCATCATACAAACTAATATCAGCTCCAACAACCCCATTATTTTGTCCTGTATTATGATAATGCCATTGATTGCTTAGAAAGGGGTCATTCATTGAAACCTCTGAAGAAAATCCCTTTATTTTAGAAGCTTCAAATGCAGTATATTTCCCTTCAGAAAGTACTTTTCTATTAACTGGTTTAGAGATTTCAAAATCCGTAAAAGTGGAGAAGTTTTCTGCTACTATATCTGGTGATTCATCTGTGGTAAATGTAAATTCATACCAAAGGTGTAAACCGTAATGCCTATGTTTTTCTTCAAATTTTGAGGAATAGGGAAATACTCTCTGTAATTTTGTGATACCATATCGCTCATTCAAAGCATCAAGTTGACTATCTCCTGTAGTGATTATGCCTTGATCGGATGATGAATTATTCAATTGAGTAAATGCATCAATCTTATCCTTCTTCAATTTTACACGAATAATATGTTCTTCATATTTCTGTAAAATTAAATCAGAGTTTCCTTGAGCTAAACTATCTAATGAACAACTTATAATAGTCATGAAGATAGTTGAAAAGTAGAGCAATAATTTTGAGCAAATATTCATTTAGAATAAGAAAGTAACAACCTGTATGTAATAGCGAAGTTTAGTAAAGATAAAAAAATAAACCCAAAGCAGACTAAAAATTAGTCGCTCTGGGCACCATATATATAAACCTTTTCTTATTTCATTAATTTGAGATGGACGGTTTTACCTGATCTAGATTTGATTTTCAAGATGTAAACTCCTGTTTTCCAAGTTGAAATAGATAAATCCAAATTGCTAATACCGTTCGCATCGGCTTCACTTTCTACAGTATAAACAGACTGTCCTGTCAGTGTGGTAATTTGACCTTCAAAAGATTCATTTGCGACTAAACCACTTATGGTTACCACCGCATCATCTCCTTCCAATGGGTTAGGGAAAGCAAATAACTCTATCTCTGTATTTACTTCACCATTATCATTTACCAATGTCACCGGACCGAAGTATTCGTATTGACCGTCAAAATCAACTTGTTTTAATCGGTAGAAAGCTAATTTATTATCAATTTTATCTTCAAATGAATATTGAATAGAAACATTAGAGTTTCCACCAGCCTCAATACTACCCACTTTTTCATAAGCTTTACCATTGAAAGATCTTTCGATATCAAAATGAGAGGCATTTTCTTCAGAAGCTGTTTCCCACTCTAAAAGTACATTTCCTTCAGTATCAATTGATCCATCAAAATATGTAAGTTCAACTGGGAGCTCATCTGCAGGGTCCACATACTCTTCTAATGAAGCTCCGAAGTCAGAGAACTTTTGAATATTCTTAGCTTCTACATAATTGCTTCCTCCATCTGTAACAAAAACATTATCTGTTTCTTCCTCATACCATTGAATACCATCACCTTTATCATAATAGTGAATCAATTTTCTAAGACTTTCAGCTGCTAAAGTGAAAGGAGACAGATCTTCTAAATACAATCTAATACTAATACCATCCGCATCACTAGAACCATTTGTTATGTTCCAGATAAATTGGGATACTTCCATAGCTGTACCATCACCACCATCAGCAATAAGTAAGTTTTCACCTCTATCTTCAGTAGTGTATTCAACCGTGTAATCATGAGTTGCTCCTACTAATACTGTATTAATAGCAGCTCTTGCCCATGTTGATTGCGATCCAACTGGGAATTGATACCATTCAGTTGACAAGAAAGCAGGAGCTATACTTTTCGCAGTCATTTTACCATAAACATACGATGTCGCAGATGAACTTATACCTGTTGATCCACCAACGCCTGCTTCTAAAATAACATGAGGTGCTTTTAAAATACCATTCGTCAATGTCAGACCGGTTGTTATGGTAATATCCAATTCTGAATCAACACCAACTGTGTTATTTATAATCAGGTTTGCAAATGTTTCTTCTCCTGTAAAACCAGATAAAGTTTGAATTGAAGTGCCACTGAATGTCACAGTACCAGTCGTTGATACATTTCCATTTCCAAACTGATTTACCCAATTTCCTTTCAAGTCTAAATTACTTGATCCAAAATCAATCGTTGTTCCATTACCTTCAATTGTAAAGTCTCCTTCTACAATAAGATTTCCTGAAATTGTTTTTGTACCTGTTCCTTTTAAAGTCAAGCTCCTTAGGTTATGGTTATTAAGTTTCAGAGTTTGGTCAGCACTATCCAAAACTAGAGTAAAATCATCCTCATAATTAAGCACTACTCCAGCGGCTAAATCAAAATCACCTTTTACTGTAAAAGTATTCCCACCGACATTCAATGTACCATTATCCATGCTGAATAAACCTAGTACATTCACATTTCCAGTAAGATTAATTGTAGGGTTATTTGATCCGTCGATATATAAATCATTATAATTTTCACCTGCAGCCAAATCAATATCATCACCTGAAGATGGTTTTAAAACCATGATGGATGATTCTGGGAAGAAAAGACCATCATTTCTAATTCGACCTTCTACTCTTACTAAAGATTTTACAAAATCAACAAAACCTTTTCCTACTGGGCTTGCAAGAATAGAAAAATCATTTTTAATAATCATTTCATAATTACTGTCAAGACTTCTATCTAAACCACTTGGATCCGTATCTGACTTAATCACCATACCAGCCTTAGGGTCAACTCTTAATGAGAAGATTGTCACCTCTTTTGTATTCAATAATATAGGAGCACTATTTCCAGCAGATGGGATTGGAATAATTACCGTAGCAAGTGTTCCATGGTCATCGATTTCACCAGGATAAACAGCAGGTTCACCGAGACCATTTAAATCCCAGTTTTTAGGGTCAGTCCAGCTGTCACTTTCATCACCTACCCAAGTGTAAACATCTTTAGTTGATTCCCATACTATAGAATTTGAAACTACTTCATCTTCAAAAGCATCTCCAGGAATACCCCCTTTTGTATCTGAGAAATAAACGGTATTGCTTGAACTGTTTCTAACATTTGTTCCTGAAGGTCCATTTAAGAATAAACTATAGAACTTGTTCTCTAATAATGCGGCACCAGCAGATGGAGCTGTTCCTGTATAATTAAAAGCTATAAAGTTAATTAATCGTCCATTCGCTTGACCATTTTGGAAAATACCGAAAGGCAACAGAACATCAAAATCTGTATCTGCATCACTTGGGTTTTTATTTTCATCTATCGGTTTTGAAACTGTATTCAAAGTAACGCCATTGAATACAATTCCTTCCTCATCCATATATTCAAATGTAAATGTGTCTCCTGTAAAATTACCTCCAAGCAGAGAGAAAGAATAGGAAGATGAAGTATTAGCACTTGTCACTTTGGCTCTGTTTGTCATTAAAAGAGAACCTCCATTCAATTCAAAAAGAGTACCGTCATTCATGACTAATGTAGATCCAGAAAGGTCAAAAGTACCTGCACTTACCTCTATTTTATTAGTTGGATCACCTTGGAAATAAATCGTATTTCCATTACCTGTAAGTTTTCCTTCAAGTAAATCAAGTGATGTTGATACGTAAATGTTAGAACTCAACTGATACTCGTCTAATGGATCTTTTGTATCGATCGTTAACAGCTCCAATACATTTGTAGCAGAAGGTATATTTATAGTGAAAACATCAGCTGCATCGTCAGTATCATCATCACCTACAAGTTTTAAGGTATTTGAGTTTGTTACAATACTTCCTTGAACTGAAACATTACCACCAATACTTAAAGTCTTCAATGATGCATTTAAATCTAATGAAGCTCCAGACTCAATGGTAAAATTACCCATTACATCTTCTTCTCCATTCAAATTCAACGTGCTTACAGATGAACCTCCAATTGTCAGGTTTCCAAAATCAAGACCTGCATTATCAATCTGCTGTGCACCCGATCCATTTGCGGTTAGTTGTCCTCCTCCATGTTTGAAAGTACCTGTTGGATTAACAATCCAGTTTCCTTTAAAGGAAATACCGTTATTCTCTGATTCCATTCTCAACTGACCATCCAATTCTACGTTTCCATGAATTTCTAAATCGTTATCCGAATCAGTAGAAGTCAGCACCAATAGGGAAGCCGTTTTTAATGTAAAATTATTAGCGTAAGCAATATTAGTGTCATCAATTACAGGCTGATTTGTTGTGGGTTCAATTACCACATCATCATTGGAAGTAGGAATTCCTCCGTTTGTTGAAGACCAATTGACCGCATTAAACCAATCATTGTTTTCTGCACCTGTCCAAGTATAAACATCAGGACCATACCAATTGATCAAATTATTAGGATCTCTTTCAAAGTTACTTCCTGATAACTGACCATTTGCATTGTAAAAATCTACTCTTCCTGTAGTTGAACTTTCTTTTGCAACATTGGCTGTACCTCTCAATGAACTTTGAATAAAATTGACATTCTCAATTGCTCCTCCTGTGTAATTTCCTCCTCCATCAAACTCTGCATCAAACTCTTGATTATTTTCAATTTTAAGGGCTACCCCACCTTCTCTGTAATTCGTCAATGTACCGTCTGAGAAGTTATTTGTTGCATCTACAGTTGCTGTATTTTTAATGAAAATACCATTTGTAGACATCCCGCTTATGTTGTAGTAACGAGCACTTATTGTCCCTTCTACATTAAAACTATAGTTATAACCTGTCTGAGAGCTTTCAATAATTGCAGGAGTTGAAGTGGTTCCTACTACATCAATCGAACCAATCACATTCAATGTAGAATTATTACCCATGATCAGTTTACCTGAATCTCCAAAAGTATACTTTCCTTTAGAGCCTACATTAAATTGACCGTTGTTACCGATATTGATTGTTGCATTCGCCGTGTTCAATGTACCTTGTTCTAGCTCGAGGTCGTAGCCATCTGAAATGGTAATATTATCTTCTAGAGAGTATATTGTGGTATTCTTACCATTGATTCTTAAACCTCTAAATTTTGAATTGTTCGTTTTAATGATTGCTCCTGTTCCTGAAGCTTTCATATAATAAGAACCTGTCTCGGCTAATGAACCTTCGTTTACAAGAAGATTTTTATTTAAAGTAGCAGTATTACTTCCTAATGAAAAATTACCTTTTTGCACTACTAAATCCCCCTCAATTGTAACATCAGAACCACTAATTGTCAGCGTTGTGCTAGAAGGCTTATTGACATTAATATCATAAAATTTATTTTCTCTTGTCTTTGACAATGTGATAGTTTGATCTGCATCACCATCAAATGTGAACTTACTCGTTCCGTATATCAAAGTTGAGTTCTGATAATTATGCTGAAAATTCTGGCTGATTTTTACATTCTCATTATTGGTGTCAAAAGTTGCCTGATTAATTCTCAGGTTTCCTTTAACGATCAATTCACCCTCAGTAGAAATTGTTTTAACCGAACCTTCTCTTTCTAGAAACAGGTGACCATAAAAGATGGGCAATTTATATTGTAAAACATCAGCATCGTCTTTTACTTCTTCTTTAGTATGAATGGACTGATTCATACCACCGTCATAAATCGTTCTACTATCCGCATCAAAAGTATAATTACCAAAACCTTTAGGGAAATTATCCGCTCCTTCCAAATCAAGTGTATGACCTGCTCCTAATATAAATTCACCTTTATAATCACCTGTGATTTGTTTGTCTCTAGTAATCACATTAGCATTTGAAGCATCTAAGGTAAATAAATCCAGATCAGCGTATAAGGTCATCGCATTAGTGATCAGTGTTACACTATCAAAGAAGGCCTTATCTCCTTGAATATTGATATTTCCTTCAATCTCCTGGAATATAAAATTCGAAGATCCGTTATTTGAAGGATTTGTAAGATTTGAAGTTGTACCGTAAGCATACCAATTTGCATCTCTTAAATAGTGAGTACCTCCACCGTCATACAATTCAAAGAAAAAGGCATCGTTTTCAATATCAACTCTATTGTAAAACACATACGAACTCATCTCATTTTTCTGCTTCAAAGTACCTTTATCTAAGTAAGCTCGTGAAGTAATAATCAATGAGTCTTCAACAATATATTCTGTTCCCTGAAAACGTGCTCTTTTGAAACTAGCATTTTTTAAGTTTTGGGTAGATGTTCCTTGTAAATAAATCCATCCATCCGATTGAGTATCAAATGAAGCTGTTTTGTCTAATAAAACATCACCATTAAAAGTTACATTATGATTCGAAGGCAAAGTTATACCTCCTGTATTGGTAATCACGAAATCACCCTCCACTTTTAATGTACTTTGAAGTGATACTGTTGCTCCATTTGAAATCTCAAGATTATTAAAAGATGAGTTGTTCTGATCAATCACCACAGTACCTGAAGATTTTGTGATTCTCAACGTACCATTTCCTGCATTAAAAGATCCATCATTTGCTACAGAATGATTTTCACCTACCGTAATTAATTCGTTATCATTGAACGAAATCAGACCACTTTCCAGTTGCAAGTCTCCACCCACTTCCAAAGTAATGTCAGTACCACCTAGATCAGAGTCAAGCGTCAATCGTCCACCTTGTATTGTCAGGTTTCCACAAACAGCTTTTACTGAACCTGAAATAACAGGATAAAATGTTGTGGCAGATGTTTTTGAGGCAATAATTACATTATCTGTAGTTGATAAAGGTGCAATACCTCCATCCCAGTTATCTCCATCAAACCAATCTGTACTTTTAGTACCTAACCAGTTTCGATCATTTACTGCTGGCCAATTGATTAGATTTCCACCATCTAATTCATAAGTCTCACCTTGAATTGAACCTGCTACACCCGTACTACCACCAAAAGTAATAGCTGTACTTGCTGTTTGACGTCTAACGTTATATAATCTCGTGGCACTAGCTGGATTTCCACTATAATCAAAGGTTACATTTTCAATGTCATTGGTAACATCTGCTTCAATATAGAGATACACTCGGTCGATCATATCCACCGTACCTAAATCATTATTTCTAGACATTCCAGCAAAAACACCTTCAGAGAAGTTATTTGTATCATCTACTTCTGCAGTTGCCTTCACTTCTATTCCGCCATGATCCAAATCTCTGAATTCATAAAATCTAGCTGAAATTTTTCCATCGACTGTTACAACCAACCTATGGTTATCCGAACCTCTATCAACAGCACTTAATTTTGATAAAAGACCTTCTTCTCCCACCACACTTAAATGACCTGTGTTACTTACTGTTACAGTTGGTCTTTCAGCAAGTGTTCCATCACCATCTCTAGCATTTAATTGCACTCTTCCGCCTTTTGATATTAATAGTTCTCCATTTATAGTAAGATCTTCAACATCTGTAGTTAATGAAGGGTATTCTTCAAAATCAGTTCTCGCACCAATATATAATAAGTGACCATTGACATCCACTGTGGTGTTTTCATCGATATTAACAGAGGTATAAGTATACAAGTCATCTGTCAATTTATAGGTGTTATTATTATTTCCTGTAAACTGCACTTCAAACATTCTTGTACTTCCATTTTGGAAAATAGTATACTCAGTATCTGAACCTGCTCCATCAAATACAACTTTTGCCTGCTTTGTGCTGTATCTACCAAACTCAAAATTCCAATTTCCTTTCACTGTAATTGTTGATGGATTACCTTGCGGAATTAATCCCGCATTATCAGTGGCAGTAATGTCATAAGCAGTTAAATTTCCACTTATTATTTTATTTCCTCCATTTGATAAAGTTAGGTTTTTCACAGAGAAATTATTAGGTATCTGCTGTGTTGAACCATCAAAATTGAAATTGGCATCTGTAGTGATATCAGAAGCATTTAATGAAATTATTGAAGCTGCAATATTATGGGAGTTTGACCCGAAATCGACCTGTCCTCCTGTTGTACTTAATTCATTATCAATATTTAAATTGCAGGCGATTGTTTTGGTGGCTGATTCTGACAATACTAATCTTCTGATTGTATGATTATCTCCAAAGTTAAGATTTTGATCATCTGATGTAGCATCTACGTATAGATAATTAGTTGAATTAAAAGTTGCTCCATTTTCAGCAGTCCATTGAGCCCCTTTAAAACGTAATTCTCTCGTTAAATATACATTAGCATCCGAACGAAGTGTAACATCACCGTTGATGATGTAATCATCACTAGTTAAGTTTTTAGGAGAAGCACCTGAGAACTCGATATTATTGAATATAATTGAAGTACTATTAGCATCAATTGACTGTGTAACCTCTGCATCATTGCCATTCAGGTGAACTGTCGATGTAGGAGTATAATTTGTAAAATAGGTATTACCTCCTATATATATATCATTAGCGGCATCATTTAAGTCTGCTATAAAACCTGTAAGTCTTTCATCAAAATTACCTTTAACATGTAAATCAGATAATAAGAGTACTATTCCATCAGCTCTTAATGATAAGTTACCGTAAGAAATACTTCCATCAGATAATAATGAAGCATTTGATATAGTAGAATATATATATGTATTAGATGTCTTTGATAAATTGTAAGTACCAAAATCCCTTGCGAAAAGATATTGGCTACTTGATAAGTAACAATTGTAACGTGAATTTTCTCCTAACTTAATTTCACCACCAGCTGTACCAGTCACAGAATAAAAATTGTCTGAGTTACCTTGATTGAAAGTGACACCATCCTTTATTTCAAGGTCACCTCCGATTGTAATACTAACGGTTGTTGATTTAGTGCCTGTCCCATCAAGAATAAGATGATGATAAGCTGTCAATTCATTTGGCATTGTCCAATTTCCACCATAATGCCTCAATGTACCTGAATTCCAATCAATCAAAGCATTTGTCATGCTAGATCTAGTATCATCAATAGAAAATGATCCTCCTAAATTCAAAATCTGACCATTTACATCAAGTTTAGTTTCCTGTGTATCATCATCATTTGCAAAAATTCTGATCTGATTAGACACATTTGTTTCTCCTTGAAGCGTTTTAGGGCCATTGTCGACATGCAAATTGTAATATTGGAAGTTACCAATATTTTGCACTACACCATCATAATCAAAAGTACCTCCAGTGATCTGATATTGAGCGAAGTCTTTAGGATAATTTTCAAGACCTCTTATATTAATTGCTCCACCTGTCATAGTGAAAACACCTGTTCCACTTAATGTACTGCCATCGATCAAAGTAACACTAATACCATCTAAAATTGTAATATCGCCTTCGACTGTTACTGATGCATCACTTTGAAAATCTTTTCTGCTTGTTCCTTGTAAGATTACATTTCCAAATGTGATCTCACCACTAATATCTTGACGTGCTCCATTAAAAATTATAGTACCTCCATCATATGAAAAATTCGCAGGAAGCGCTTGATTATTAAAATCACCTTTAATATAAATTAGCTTTCCATCTGCATTAAATGAAGAAGTTGCATCTTCTATATCAATATCATTATGAACAGTTATATTACCTCCAATAGTGACTGACTGATTTGCCTCCACAATAAGGTCATAAAAGTCTCCACCTTGAATTGTAGCTCCTTCACTATATAATTTAGAGGTTCTGTATTCAAATGTACCTCCTGTTTTATTCCAAGTACCAGATAATTTTATATCAGTATCAGATACATCATAAATACCAGATTTAATCTCGATATCTTTTACATTCAGAGTATTGTCCGATTGAAGAATAGTATGCTCTTTTCCGTCAATTAATATACTTTCATAATCATCCGTACCTGGAATAAATGAAATTAATTGTGCTGACACACCGTCTTCCTGAGTGAATCTTAAAGGGGATGAATTTGCAGTAAATGTTCCTTCATTAATCCAGTCACCAAATACTACAATTGAATCAGTATTAACTGTTCCACCAATCACCGATCCACCTGTATTAATAAAAATACCATCATAAGCTTCCAAACGGTCCTCAACAGTCAATGAACCTCCATCTAGAATTTCAATTCTCTTTGCAACTGCAGTAGCTCCATCCACTACAGGATAATTTGTTAAACTTGATGGAATTAAAACATTATTTGTTTTGGTTGGCACTGAAGTTTCCTTCCAATTAGCAGCGAGGTGCCAATCTGTTGATGTACCACCCTCCCAAGTGAAAAATGCATCAAAATCCCATTCAATCAGATTAGGAGTATCATCTTCTATTAGTTTATTTGAGCCTTTGGCATTAAAGAATGTGATGGTGCCAATATCAGAACTATTATTCACAACAGCATTTGCAGGACCTTGGCCAAAAGTTACATTCTCAATTGTTGTTGTTCCTAATGTTGCTCCTGAAGCAATTGTAATGGATGCCGTTGCATTATTGAGACCATTTACAAATATACCGTTCGTCAAATTATTTGGTGTAGCGGCTAATGAACTACTTGAACCAAACTGAAGACCATAGCTTCTTAAGTCCGTGATTTTATAGTTTTTTGCGGATAATAAACCATTGATCAACACCATATATGAATTATCAGCATACCCTTCAATCAAAGCATAATTGTTATCATCACCTGCAAAAGATATTGTACTTAAAGCTTCACCAAGTAATGCAGCTTGTGAATCAGATCCTGTCAGTTGTAAAGTAGAACCTGCACTTACAATCAATTCTGCATTACCCTTTACGATAACCTGTTTATTGTTATTGGTTTGTTCTAAAGAAAATCCATTTAAATCTAACTTACCGCTATTCACTGTCAAATCACCCGTAGAACCTGTCATTCTGATGTTTGACATTAAATTATAAGTAGCATTTACAGTCGGTGCAATAACAATATCAGTATTATTGTTATCTGCTGTAGTACCTTCATCACCACGGTCTAATCCATTTTTGATCTGATACGTCCTTGTAGCATTATCACCATTAAATGTTAGAGTTGTTACATTATAAATATCACCATCAGAAAGAAGATCTCCTCCTATTGTGAGATCGTGATTACCAATATTTACTCTTGAATCCAGGCTTACAGTAAAATCATTTTCAACAACCAAATCATTATTAAATGTCAATGTTTCATCTTCAATCAGTGTACTGCTTAAATTATAAAAAGGATCAGATTCAGTAATCGTAGAAGATTGACCAGTGAATGTTACAGTTCCATCACCATGAACAAAAGTACCATTGCCTGTCCAAGTACTTGCACATATAATTGTATTTCCATTGGTATTTAGTCTAGTACCAGCATCTTGCAACAGCTGATAAATTGATATATTTCCGGTTAGATTTACCTGAGTTAAATTATTTTGAATAGAAAATCTATAGAAGGAAGTAGACTGAACAGTTTGTGCTTTTTCACCATTAAAATTTACTGTACCAGTACTTTCAAAAAGACCATCATTATTCAGCCAATCGCCTTTGATATGTATTATTTTATTACTGCCATCTACCGTAGTACCTGTAATTGATATACCTTTATTAAAAGTAAAATCTGAAACTCCTTGGAATTGCTTCATCCCCTCTCCAGTAAATGCCACTAATTCTCCAAAGGTTGACTTAAGGGGATCATCTACTCTTAAGTATTGTAATGAAGAACCGGCAAAGGTCAATGTTTTGTTCTCGGCTTGAGTAAAATCATTACCAGTACCTAAATTATAAAAGTGGCCCTTTAATATTAGATCTTCATTTACTTCCAAATCACCTCGCTCTGATTCCATTCTTAAATCACCTGCAATGGTAACATGCGTATTAAATACAGTAGTTATAGAAGGATCATTATTTAAGGTTATATCATTAAACTCACTGCCTGTGTTTTGAGTGACTGTTTGATTTACAGTTGTAGAAGTTGATGAAAATCTTACTCTACCTTTTGTCTGAGAAAATTTTGATGTTGCATTTTCTGACCAATTCCCAAACAAATCAATATTTTCATTGGCAGTCAGGTTTAGCAAATTCGCTTCATCAGTTCCTCCGCTTAATGTCATATCACCGTACACAGTAATTGGTCTTGCCAATGTTACATTACCGGTGGTATTGAAAGTCAAATTACCGAAAGCAGCATCGTTAATCACTTGATCATTTGTACCTGCAAAAATTACTGTCGATTCATCAATTCCATCATGTTGATCAACAGCACTGTTGTTATAAATCCAATCACCATATATAGTCATTGTATTTGTTCCTGCTAATAAAAAATTAGTACCGCCAGTTCTTTCAATTCTTCCATTGATAATCACATTACCTGCTAAGGTTTTATTACCATTACCATTAAGTTCTAAGTTACCATAAGTAATGGCTGGAATCGTTTGGTCTGTCCCTATGAATTCCATAAATGCATTACTCTGATCTATATCCACGGTGGTTGGTGTAGTTAAGAAAGGAGCTGTAGCACTTCTAGTTCTAAGATGGGTAAAATCACCTTGAGTTAATGAAGTAGATATATCTAATATTTCAGTGGAACCATCTCTAACATCCACAATTAAAAGTGTCGATAAAGATCCAGATGTATTTGTAATTGTCAGCTCATCTATATCTAATTTATTAGAGATTGTTAATGACCTAGTTGAAGTAAGTGCTGTACCCACTTCAATGTTGAACTTTGAAATAACATAAATATTATCTCCTCCACCTGCTAAATCTTTGGCTAAAGAAATACTTCTATTTACATCATTCATGACCATTGTGATTGTTGCTGCTGATGCATCAATTGTACCTGATTCACCGGCATCATCTTCACTTCGGTTTTCAATATTTTCATGAATTGTCACCGTTTTATCGGCACTAACTACCAAATTAGCCTCGTCATATACACCAAGATCTCCTTTAACAGTTATGTCATCCGCCGCAGTTTTATTAGAGGCATTGTATAAACGAAGATTACCGTACTGAATAGGTAATAATGTTACATCGCTTGTAGATTCATAATAAAAAGTAGACGCATCTGATATAGTATAGGTTCCAAACGAAGGTGTAACTGTACCTCTTACATAAACCCTTGAATCATCATTGATGGTAAGTGTTCCTCCATTAGAATTTAAAACAGTGTTAGTTCTTAGTGTTAATGAGTAGCCATTACTCATTGTTAGGTTACCTGTAAATGTAACGTTATCTCCATCAGAATTAGAATCTCCAAAACTTAAACCTGCGTTCTCAGCAAAAATATTTACAGTACCAATATCAATTGTACCCACTGCTGACGGGTCGTTTGAGTCATAATGTTCTATTGATGAAGAGTTATTAAGATAAACATTACCACCGTTAAACTTTATAGCCTGACCCAAGTCCGTTACATCACTTCTTACTCTGATAGAGCGCAAGCTGTAATCGCCATTCTCAAATTCAAGTTTAGCTCCTTGTTCTTTATAAACATCTAAAGTACCTGTTGAATAAAAGCCTTTTGATATAGTATAATTTCCTCCAACTGTAAAACGAACATCACTGAATTGAGCAACGGTACTGCCAGATGCAGACAAATTAGTTACAGCAGGAACAGATATACTCTGATCACCACTGCCATCCAAAATCAAGTCATTTCCAGCTTCGGTAGAGTATTTACTTGAAGCATCAATATCTATATTACCTGATAAATAAATATAGCTTTTAGATTCGAACTCCGTATTATTGATATCAAAATTTCCATCAATGTTTAAGGGTGAATCATTGATAATCACCTTATTTCCTCCTTTATCAAAAGTTAGGTTACTGAAATCCAGACGTTTTTCTGATCCATTTGTATTTCGGGCTTCTAGCACAGAAATACTTGAGCTATTATTAAAAATAATCTCTGAGCTTGGATCATACACTACATCTCCAGTTTGATAATAGTAGTAGTCATTCGAGATTTTAAGTACCGAACTGGCACTCATCTCTAATGTTCCTGCTATTTCCAAGGAATGAATTTCAATATCACTTGTCGTAACTGTTACTGTATAAGTATCCAGTATCACAAAATGATTTCCATTGATAGAAGTAGGCTCTAAGCCTGTTCCATCACTATTTTCTGCCCAAGTAGAAAGAGAACTGAAGTTACCATCTGCCTTTGAATAGTAGATCGTCTGAGCATTTGCGTAGAAAGAAAACCCCATCAAAAACAACAACAAAAATAGTTGTTTTTGAAAGTGGCTAGTGTGTAATATTTTCACAGTAATTTAAGGTTTATATTTTGGGTAGTTGGTAATTATTAATAAAATTCACATTATCTAAATCCAATATATAACTTAATTTTTACATTTATTTAATAATGACCATTAATATTTTTATTTTTTCACATAATTTTGTGTTAATACGGTGATTTGAATTAACATATAATCACAAAAAAAGCTACATCATGGAGTAAAACTCACAAATGTAGCTTCTTGTTTATAATTTTCTTTTTTTGACTATAATTTTCCCAAAAAAATTATTTTTGAAGAGAATAGATTAAGCTTAAAATTGAGTTTTTTGATAAACAGCTCACATTTTTAAGTAACCTAATTAATACTTAAAAATTCTATCTAAAAAACTACTCTAATCCATCATATCCATTGAGTCTCCTTGTCCTCCACTTCTTTGTTTACTACCTTTTTTAGGCTTTTTAGATGTTTTACCAAACCTGTAAGTGAAAGTAAGGTAGCCCACTCTTGATTCCCAATCGTAGGTCATATCTGAATTAAAGCCGGTTCCTTCACTGTAAACGTTAAACTTATAAGTATTGAAAACGTCAGTCACTCTGGCCTGTAATGTGCCTTTTCCTTTGAATAACTTTTGGGAAACAGCCATATCCACACCTCCCATAGGTGCAATATAACCTTGTGCAGTTGCTCTTTGTGAACTGAATCTTCCGGTCACTTGTAGAGATAACGTTTTTGTTATAGAAGTTGAAGACATCAGTTTTCCATTCATAGCCCATGCTTGATTGGTCAGGTTTAAATCTCCTGAACTACCTGTAATTAAGATGTTATAGACGTTGGCACTTGCTGTAAATTTCCACCATTTTGTCATATTGTAAGTGGCAATTGCTTCTGCACCATAACTTTGAGAATTATCTACATTATCCCATGTCATCACCATCACACCATCAGGCTGTGCCATCTGAACTCTTTGTATGGCGTCATGCGTATAACGATAATATAAACTACCTGTTAGTGTAACATTCTCCCAGCCATGCTGATAAGTTGCTTCTATCGCATCAATAAATTCTGGTTTCAAATAAGGATTACCTTGACGTAATGATTGAGGGTTGGCATAATCTGGAAAAGGGTTCAAACTTCTGCCTCTTGGTCTGTTTACTCTACGGCTATAGCCAATAGACACTTCTCTCATATCAGCAAACTTATAAGCCAAATGCAACGTGGGATAAAGAGCGAAGTAATTATTGTTTACTGTCTGTTCCTCAGTCACTGCATTCGCTTCCAAATGCGAAGTGGTATAGGCTTGTTCTGCTCTCAAACCACCTTGAAGGCCCCATTTTCCAAATTGATGACGATACATTACATATAAGGCATGAACATACTCGCTGTAATTAAAATTATTATTCAATGAATCGTCAGGTGTCCACATTCCTGCATCTCTGCTTTGAGAATAAAAGTCTGTCTCAATTTCTCTGCCCGTTGACTTCCAACCAGTTTCTAAGGTACCATTTTCACCTACAGGCTGAACATAATCAATCTGCCCTAAGAAAATTCTATTTCTTTCAGGACTTTCATTTTGCTGTTCGAAAATTGGGTCCGAATTTATCTCATTCCCGAAATTATCAAATTCAGTATAATCACCATTATTATTTCTGATACCATCAGAGTATTGACCCGATATATCTAAACTTTGACTAGGATTTACAAAAGTCTTTCTGTACCCAAAGTTGTATTCCTGATTTTCTGAAGTTCCTCTTGAATCGTTCAGGCGATAAATTTGAGATATCACATCATCATTGGCATCAAAATAATTTAAATGAAGCTTCTCCATCTTATTTCTATAACCGGTATTATAAGTGGCAGAAAAATAGATATTATTATAGTCATTGATGTCATAATCAATGCCACCTTTGAATAAATGAGAATAACGTTCGTCGTCTCTTCTTGAAGTCTGAGTATTGTAATCCGTCATATTGCCATCAGCATCAATATTATTCTGACGGAGTTCTTTATTGACATATCTTTCTTGATATCTCCCTGAATAATTAGCGTAAATATTAAGCTTATTTACTCTAGCATTTACGCCTGCTGAAACATTGTATTTATTATTGTTACCTGCACTAACTGATATATTACCATTCACACCTCCCTTTCGGTCTTTCTTCAAAATGATATTAATAATACCACTTGTTCCCTCAGGATCATACTTTGCCGAAGGATTGGTAATCACCTCCACTCTTTCAATTGAACTTGCTGGAATTTGATCTAAAATATCTGCATCAGATGAGCTTGTGAGATTGGATGGTTTACCGTCAATAAAAATTGTCACATTACTGCTTCCTCTTAAACTCAACGTTCCTTCAGCATCAATATCAATAGAAGGAATATTATTTAATGCATCCGTCATTGAGCCACCAACCGTCGTTAAATCTTGACTAACATTAAAGGTTTTTCGGTCAATGCCTAATTCCATCACATCTCTTTCTGCTGTTACAGTAACTTCATCAAGGTTTTGAGCTCCTGTACTTAACGCCAATGCACCTAAAAACTTTTCTTTTTGATCAGGTTGAATCACAAAGGGTTCTGTCTGCATCTCTTCATAACCGATAAAAGTAATTTTAGCAAACATCTTCCCTGCTGGCACTTCAGTGATTTTAAATCTGCCTTGTGCATCTGTAGAAGCTCCTGTCAGAAACGTGGTATCTCTTACAGAATATAATGCAATTGTCACAAATTCAAGATTTTCACTTGTTTCTGCATCTATGATTTTACCGGAAACAGTTCCGATTTTAGGACGGTTCCCTTTCTTAAATTGTCCATTTCCAGATTTTGCACCGCTTGGACCTTGAGCCCACAATAAAGTTGGAAGAATAAGTAGACAGATTAGAAAATTAAGTTTCATTGTTGATGATAATGGTATTGGTCAGAGAAGCAAATCTAATCCCCCCTATTGACCGTAAAAAATTAGATGCTCAAATATTGCAAAAAATCATTTAAGTCTAAAATATTATCAACAAACGTCTGTTATTATTCAACGAAAAGTATTTATTCCTCTTCTACATTAATCTTTTCTAACTTTTCATTGTACAAACCTACAAGCAACGACTTCCCATCTTCTGCTATTTTCAAAGCTCCATATTTAGCGTCAGCATAATAATCAGCATGTCCTTCTTGAAAGAAAAAAGATTCAGCACCAAAATTTACAGCCCAATTGTTTCTTTTAGTATACTTCAGAATAAACTCATTTTGGTGTAATGGCTCTTCAGCTTCTTGAAATCTTATTTTATGACCAATTCCTCTATCATCTAACTCAAAGACCAAGTATCCTCTATTAGGAATATCAACAGTATCACCAATCGTTGAGTTTTTATAATTCAAGACCATATAATCACCCTGCATCAATGATCTTGAGTCTCTTGGTACCAATTCAAATAAAACGGTTGAGCCTTCTTTTAATAACTTTTCATTTTTATAAATCGAATAATTAAAGGCTATCAGAACAAGAGCTATATTTACGACTATAATTAACTTTTTATATTTTTCCATTTGAGCTTTTTTGATAAAAGAAAAACCAATAAATACCTAGGAAAACTATCCCTGAGATCATCAATGCAATTGACTTTTCAAGCAATGTGATATTCAAATCATAATAGAAATACATGATAAAACTTATAAAAGAAATAATACCCAATCCCTTTAAAGATTTCCTATTACTAATTACCCCTAAGATCAAAATATAAAAACTTCCAATAATATAGGGTGCAAATAAAGTGGGTAAACCTATCAATACTACTAACGCGATTCGTTTTACTGGTGAATACCCCAGCTCCAAGGATTTATTTGAATGAAAAAGATAATAGATGATAAGCCCACATATTGTTATTGTAGAAACCCAGATAGAATGCAATCCTGATTCATGTTTATAAAAAATTAAACTCATCAACTCAAGATAAAAAGCTACAATCAGGCCTTCTGTAATTGGATTAATCAAGTAAGTATGATCTTTAAACAGACGATAAATAGCCCCCTCTTTTGTAAAGATATAAGTGACCATCCCTCCTAAAAAAAAGAGTAACAAATGATGTAAATCTACGATTTTTAATACAGTAATCCATGCCGAAAAATTCATTGCAATACCTAGTGTACATAGGAAAACCAACATATATCGCTTGACAAAAATGATAGCCACACAATTCAATAACAATAGAGCTGTAAGTATACCATACTCTGACATATCTGCCATTATTAGACCGGTAGTAAAAATAATTTGCCCAATCAAAAATGAGGACGTGGCTAAAGATTCTGTAAAAAGTTCATGAGAATTTCTACTGATAAATATACTTATTCCACAAAAGACCAATCCCAATATTGAAACCACATAATAATTTTCACCTGATACACCAATAAATACGATGAATAACGTAAAAAATAAAGAGGCCAAAAAACCACCAAAATAGATCAATACCTTCATCAACAAATTTAGCTCTGTATGATATTGAGAAACCTCCTCTTCTAAAGATTCATAATTCACTGGCAAAGTGGTGTCTTCCTCTTTTTCAAATTGCTCAAGTGAATTTTTAATACTTGAAAACTTATTCATTTGCCCATTTTTTTTGAAGTGAAACAATTTGATAGACTAACCCAGTAACACTTAACATTAAAAATAGGCTTACTACAAGAGCAGTAGCGGCAAAGTCATCTGTACTTCTAATGATAAAGGTCGTAAATAGTAAAATACAACTAATGATAAAGGTCGTAAATAGTAAAATACAACTAAAGATAATCAGAGCAAAAGGTACAATATATTTCTGCTTTATAGCATATAAAACACCCAAAATATAGGCAACGAAAATAACTATATTCGTAACTGATTCTTCAAAAATAGGTTGGCCTGATTCTACTATATTATACCCTACTATCAAAGTTCCGGCAGCGGTGATAATTAATACAGTACTATGCATCCACCAATTGGGTATTTTCCTATTCGCATTTTTAAGAAAATGAGTAATTACGAATACAGACAGGTAGAATAAAAATATACCAAACAACTCATAGAGCTCATGATATCCGCTTATAACCTGTGAAAAGTAAAAGTGCCATGTGGTGACTAAGAGCAATAAATATAAAAACCAAAGAACAGCAAAATCAGACAACAATACGATGATTGTAATTGCCATAGCCCAGTTGAAGAAAAAATCGTAAGCATTTGCTCCCGTTTGATAAATCTGACCAAAAACAGCAAACATTACCCCAATAAGAAATGAAACACTGGTGGCCATAATATTAGCATAAATCGCTTTTTTTCGGAAGAATAAATACAGAGCAACTGAGAGTGCTACGACAACTTCTACTGTAATTAACTTTCCTGTCTTTGAAAGGTCATCCCAGTTATAAGCAAAGAAAAACATTATACCAATGGAGACAAATCCCAATCCAAAGACTAGAAAAAGGATTCTCAAAATAGAATTCCATTCCTCTTTATCCACATAAACATTTTTCTGGAGAACGGCATCGACTTCACGCTCCTCCCAATCAGCATGTTTATTGATAATTTGAATATCGTTTCGAGTTAATTTAGTCATACAAAAAGAGGTTTTGCAATGTTAGCTTTGGCTTTGATCTTGAAAATTTACCCAAGAGCCATATTCCAAGTTAAACAACAAAACCTTCTGAAAAAACAAAACTCCTCAATAAAACCGAGGAGTTGATTGCACATCTAAAAATTTATACGTTATACTAAAAAAAGTCAGAACTGTTGATTCTGCTAAAAAGGTATTTTATAATCGAATATATTTTGCTAACCAATTCATTGTAATTATAACACACGCTATTCATCTTTTAAGCAGCTGAACTTTTAAAATCTAAAGGTTTAGATCTCAATTGAACAGTTGCTTCATTATCCAATTCTTTGTAGATGCCTCAAGTAATGGACAGTGCAAAAGTAGGTGTGCATTATGAATCGTTTATTTACTAGAGATTACCTTTTAGTTATTAGAATTCAACCAATATTACCTCAACTTTTCTATTTTGAACTTAATTATAAGATGGCAACTGAGATAAGTGAACCCCTAGTACTTTTTCACTGATCAAGCTCAAATCATCTTTACTTCCTTCAAAGTGATAAACTGTTTGCCTGTGCTTTAATTCCTCACTTTTCTGTAATTCTTTAGCTGCAGAAAAAGATTCAAACTCAAAAAATGGCCAATTACGGTCTAATGAAGGCGTCACTTCACCATTAAAAATATTCATCACATCTCCTTCATAGTTTTTGGAAGATTCCCAATCTGAACTCACATAGAGGCTATCATTTTCAAAGGAATAAGTCACTATGTTTAATAGATTATATTCAGGAGAGTAACTACCCATAATTGGTTTGATGTTTTCCCTTGGAAGTCCCATCTTATTAAGATATTTCGCATCTACTTTATAAAATACAATTCCATCTTTTATCGTCACTCGTCCTTTCTGTTCTGTAAAATAATTGGTCACAGTATCAAGTTTGGCGGTATTTGTGGGTACAATAGCCCACTGATTATCAGAAGGCAACATGCATCCTATTTCCCAAATTGGTAATAAACCAGTGCCTTTTTCCCACTTTCTCTCATCTAAACTTTTTATAGTAGTGACAGTAGAAAAACTAACATAATCCACACTTTGAGGTATTTGAATTTTTAATTTATCCTCAATTTGATCTTTCTGATTATAAGAAATATTTCTTTCCGCCATGAGATTGAAGACGGTACCATAGTTATTTTCAATTTTCATTTGATTTGAAGAACTGCTCATCATGGAATTAATTTTAGCAGTTTGAAAAAATAAGGTATCCAATGCTTCACTTACCTGCATATTTTCACCTGACCTTTCTACATAAGGAGGAAAGAAAACTGAAAATTCGTTGACCTCAGGGCCAAACCACATTCTAGACTCTCCACCTAGTTTTGACATCTTCCTCAATCCTCCTTCCGAAGCCATCAGTTCTTTATTGAAAAAACCGATACTTCTTCCTTCATAACCTTTGGTAGTAGTGGTAAAAACTCTTCCTTGAAATTTTGGAGAAACGGCCACCAAATGATTTCCTTCTCCCAATATAGTGAGATCGTCAATATACTTTTCAAGAAACTGAATATCTGCACCAAAAGAGCCCTTTGTATAGTTTTTTTCTAGTTGACAATTACTAAATAGGAAGAGAAAAAATACACTAAAGAGAAGTTTGCTGTTGTTGTTCATCATTTAAAATTTAGTTGGTTTATAGATGTTTTAATTTACTTATTTTTATTCAATTTATAAACACTTTCCTCATGGACACCACTTTATCCATAAATCATCAAAAAGGTCGTTCAGCTTCCTAAAACAAGCATTTTTACCATAGACATGCTATAGACAATTGGTTTTTCAACACCCATTTGCTTGGGGAATAATAAGCAACCCGAGATATTCGAAAATGTGAAATGCAAATGGAAAATCTAAATGAAAGCAACAACAGATCAATTTATTACTCTACATGTGGTGAACCGTGTAGGGTACATTAAAATCAACAGACCAAAGGCCAATTGTTATGACCTAGTGTTTATGCAGCAACTCATTTTCTGTATTAAAACGGCAGAAGTAAATGATGAAATTAAAGTGATTGTAGTAGAAAGTGAACTGGAAAAGTTCTTTTGCGCTGGTGCTGATGTAAAAATATTTCAATCGAATACCACGGAGCAAAATAAACTCATGGTGGAACATGCTCAACTTTCAGCGAGGCTATTATCTACAAGTAAAAAAGTGGTGATTGCAAGTATCAATGGACATGCTCTTGGTGGAGGATTAGAATTAGCCATGGCCTGTGATTTTATCATCGCCCAAGAAGGAAGTTATTTATTGGGTCTTCCTGAAATTAAGTTAGGCTTGATTCCTGGAAATGGTGGGTCGCAACGACTGATTCGACGAATTGGTAGAGGGAAAGCATTAGAAATGCTGATAACGGGTGATCCTATTCAACCGAAAGTGGCAAAAGAAATTGGCTTGGTGAACGCTCTATATCCCAAAGTAACATTTAGAGCGGAAGTAAAAGCTTTTGCTGAGAAAATTGCTCAAGGTCCTTCTAAAGCCATTACCGCTACAAAAAAATGTGTTTACAAAGGGTTGGAACTCTCACTGGATTTGGGATTAAAATTAGAGAGTCAATTAGTAGACTCACTGTATGAGACGGAAGACGCCAAAGAGGGCAACCTTGCTTTTGTAGAAAAAAGAGAGCCAAAATTTAATTAATAGAATGAATACAACAACACAAAACATTAAAGTTTATCCATGCTATATTAATGGCGAATGGGTGAACACTGAACAGGGAGATTATATTGATGTAGAAAACCCAGCCAATAATCAAGTTTTTGCTAGAATGTACTGCAGTACGCCTGCTGATGTTGATACTGCCCTCGAAACTGCCGAAAAAGCACAATTCAAATGGCAAATGCTTCCCGCTACTGAAAGAGCCAACTACCTCTATGCTATTACTGAACAACTGCACAAAGAAAGGGATCACTTTGCAAAGCTTTTGGTGATGGAACAAGGAAAAACACTTGCTGAAGCTTATGGTGAAGTGGATGATACCATTCGATACATCAACTACTCCGCGGAAGCTGGACGTCGTATAGAAGGAAGTATATTTCCATCCGATATGCCCAATGAACAATTAAGCATTCATAAAGTACCTTATGGTGTAACCGTTGGATTGATGGCCTTCAATTATCCACTAGCATTGATTGGACGTAAAATTGGTCCTGCATTGATCACAGGGAATACAATGGTGATCAAGCCTTCAGAACTTACACCGATTACTGCCTCAGAATTTTGCCGATTAGTTCATCAAGTGGGACTGCCTAAAGGAGTCATTAATTTAGTAATGGGCTGGGGACATACCGTTGGAAAACAATTAGTGGAAAGCCCTATTACAAAATTGGTTTCTATGACTGGAAGTACTAGAGCTGGTCAAGCTATCTACCAATCTGCCGCTCAAAATGTAGCAGGATTAGTTCTTGAATTAGGTGGAAAAGCACCGTTTATTGTGATGGATGATGCCGAAATCGACAAAGCCGTTGAAGCTGCTGTAATATCCAGATACGCTAACTGTGGACAGGTTTGTATTTGTAATGAAATGCTTTTTGTTCATGAAAAAATTGCGGATGAATTTACTGAAAAGGTCATTGAAAGAACGAAGCAAATTACTGTAGGTAATCCAATGACCAATGTGAATATGGGACCCAATGTCAGTACCAAAGGGTTAAGTCGAGTACATGAATTAGTGATGGAAAACGTGAAGCAAGGTGCTGAATTAGTCCTTGGTGGTAAAAAGCCAGAGGGTGATTATTTTGAAAACGGGAACTGGTATGAACCTACCATTTTAACCAACGTCAAAAAAGACCATGCTACGCTTCAAAATGAATTGTTTGGCCCGGTACTGCCTATCATGAAAGTCTCAGGTTACGAAGAAGCAAAGGTTACTTTAAATGAAAGAGAGGAAGGTTTATCCGCTTATCTTTTCACTCAAAATCATAAAACAATTATGAAGTCTATCAATGAACTTCAAGTAGGTACTATTTTTATCAACAAAGGAATTGTTGGTTATATACAAGGCTTTCACTCAGGACATAAAACAAGTGGTATTGGTGGCGAAGATGGCATTTATGGTATTGAACAATACCTTCAGAAGAGAGCCATCTATATGAATTATGAATAAAACTAATCTAAGTACTTATCAAACTAAATTTACATGAAACAATTAAAAGGCATTACTTGGAACCACTCAAGAGGTTTTACATCCATTGTGGCCTGTGCACAACGCTTTTCAGAACTTCATCCTGAAGTAGATATAAAATGGGAGAAAAGATCATTGCAGGCCTTTGCTGATGAACCTATCGATCAGTTGGCAGAAAGATTTGATTTCTTAATTATTGATCATCCATGGGCTGGTTTTGCAGCAAGAACTCAAGTAATTCAACCCCTAAATACATTACTCAGTAAAGCATTTTTAGATGACCAAGCTGAAAACAGTGTTGGCCGATCTCATGAAAGTTACAGTTTTGACCAACAGCAATGGGCATTAGCCATTGATGCTGCTACTCCTGTTGCTGCTAGCCGTCCTGACCTTTTTGAGAAAGAAGGTTTGAAATTACCTGAAACATGGGATGATTTAGTCGAATTATCGAAAACGGGTAAAGTTGCCATTCCGGGTATTCCACAAGATACATTGATGAGCTTTTACATGATCTGCTCAACTTTAGGAGAAGATGTCTGTGTTTCAAAAGACAAAGTAATCTCTGATGAGATCGGCTTGAAAGCATTGAGAATGTTAAGAGATCTGGGTGAAAATATTCGACCAGAAAGCTATGACTGGAACCCCATTACAGTGTATGAAAAAATGACACAGACTGATGAGTACATCTATTCTCCTTTTGCTTATGGCTACACGAATTATTCTAGAAAAGGATATGCTAGAAAACTATTAAAATTTCATGATATGGTGGCCATCAATGAGCAAAAATTGATTTCAACTTTAGGCGGTACCGGATTAGCAATTTCTTGTAAATGTAAAGAAGTAGAATGGGCAAGTAAGTTTGCTGAATATGCCACTCACCCAGACAATCAAAAAGGCATTTTCTTCGATAATGGCGGTCAACCTGGACATAGAGCTGCTTGGTTAGATGAGCATACCAACGCAGTATCAGATCAGTTTTTCAAAGACACTCTACCTGCATTAGATAGAGCCTTTTTAAGACCAAGATATCACGGACATATGTTTTTCCAAGATCGTGCTGGTGCACCAATCAGAGAATATATGATGCATGGAGGTGATGAAAGAAAATTGCTTGACCTCTTGAATAGTATTTACGAAGAGTCACTTTGTGTTACCAACGAATAATAAATCTTAATTCGCTGTAAACTACATTTCAAATATTAATAGTTTTTAGATATCAGGAGATGTTTGATGATCAATAGACCACGAATGACGGTTTCTCTTAACATTCGCAAAGTGGTCTTATTACAAAATTCGTATGGAAGTACTTTTATCGGCCTTGAAGGGAAAAGCGTTAAGAATTTCATGTATTGAGCCGTTAAAAATGATTTTCTTGTTTGAGCTTTAGCGAGTTTAAAATCATTTAGGCGAGAGGAATGGAATTTAGCTTTTGACTTCTAAGCCTTGAATTTTTTGCTTCGTTTTTGTTTCAAGACAAAAATGAAGAAGAAAGATGATTGAAAGTAGGACCTAAAATGATAGTAGGACCATCAATTGATAGTTGATGATAACTTAGTTTACAGTGCATTTTACAATCTTAATTTATATAAAATGCTTCCATTAGAAGGAGTTCTAGTACTTGAATTTTGTCAATTTATGGCCGGCCCATCCGCTGGCTTAAAATTGGCAGATTTAGGGGCTAGAGTGATTAAAATAGAACGCCCAATCCATGGTGAAGGTGGAAGGCAAATCGCAATCAAAAACCTTTTTGTTGACAATAGCAGTTTGGTGTTTCATACTGTCAATCGAAATAAAGAATCCTATGCGGCCAACTTGAAAGATCCTGAAGACCTTGAAAACGTCAAAAAGTTGATCGCTCAAGCCGATGTAATGACGCATAACTTCCGACCTGGCGTAATGGAAAAAATTGGTTTGGATTATACCACTGTCAAAGCAATCAACCCTGCACTGATTTACGCTTCGGTCACGGGATATGGTACTGAAGGGCCTTGGGTAAAAAAACCAGGACAAGACCTTTTGGCACAAAGTGTTTCAGGCCTTACTTACCTTACCGGTGATAGAAATGACACGCCTACTGCAATGGGATTGGCCGTAGCTGATATTTATTGTGGCACTCACCTAACCCAAGGAATTTTGGCGGGATTAGTCAGAAGAAATAAAACTGGTAAAGGGGCATTAATTGAAGTGAGTCTTTTAGAATCAATGCTTGATTTCCAATTTGAGGTAATCACTACCTACTTAAATGAACCAAAAGCCCTGCCTGAAAGATCAAAAGAAGGAAATGCTCATGCCTATTTAAGTGCCCCTTATGGAGTATACCCTACTGCCGATGGGCATATTGTGTTAGCCATGGGATCATTGATTAAACTAGGTGAGGTATTGGAATGCGAACAACTTCTGCAATACCAAGATCCTGATTTATGGTTTGAAAATAGAGATGAAATCATGTTTATTTTAAAGCACTTTTTTGCCTCTCATTCATCTGAATATTGGATCAAGAAAATGGAGGCTGAAGATATTTGGTGTGCTGAGGTATTGGATTACAAAAATCTTCTCGAACATGAAGGTTACAAAGTGTTGTCTTTTGATCAGGTCGTTACGCTGACCAATGGTGAAAAAGTACATACTACCCGATCTCCCATTCAAATCAACGATCAAAAGCTGTTCTCAAAAACTGCAGCTCCTCGTGTGGGTGAACATACTGAACAGATTTCAAAAGAATTTAATTTAATGTAATGAAACCACTACAAGACGTACTCATTATTGATCTCAGCCAATACCTTTCCGGTCCATGCTGTACTTTAAAACTCGCCGATCTTGGTGCTAGAGTAATAAAAGTGGAGAAGCCGGAAACGGGTGATTCTTGTCGTTCAATGTATATTTCAAATGTAAACATGAACGGGGAGTCATCTATCTTCAGGGCAATCAATAGAAATAAAGAAAGCTTCTGTGCTGATTTAAAAAATGATCTTGATAAGAAAAAAGTGCAGCAATTGATATCAAAAGCAGATGCATTGGTGCACAACTTCCGACCTGGAGTGATACAAAGATTAGGTTTAGACTATGACTCTGTTAAAGATTTAAATCCCAATATCGTTTACTGTGAAATCTCCGGTTATGGTACAGAAGGCCCTTGGAAAAAGAAGCCGGGTCAGGATTTGCTAATTCAAGCAATTTCGGGTGTTACAACATTAAGTGGCAATGCCAATAAAGGGCCTGTTCCATTGGGTTTAGCTATGGCGGATATGTTATCGGGTGGACATCTGGCACAAGGAATTTTAGCGGGTTTAGTTCAAAAAGGAAAAACAGGGAAAGGTTGTAAAGTGAGTGTCAACATGCTTGAATCAATGCTTGACCTTCAATTTGAAACCGTGACTACTTTTTATCATGACGGAGGGCAACCTACGCAACGAACAGAAAGTAATAATGCACATGCTTATTTAGGTGCTCCATATGGAATTTATGAAACGTCCAACGGTTTTCTTTCACTAGCCATGGGAGCTATTCCTAAGTTGGGTGAATTGTTAGATTGTCCTGACTTATTGGAGTATCAAGAATTCAACTCTTGGTATGATCAAAGAGATGAAATCAAACAAAAATTGGCCAATCATTTGAAAACGAATACAACTGAACATTGGCTTTCAATTTTAGAACCCGCAGATATTTGGTGCGCCGATGTGATGAATTGGGAAAGACTTTTTGAGCATGATGGATTTAAGGTACTAGACATGCTACAAACCGTTGAAATGTCAGACAATTATAAATATCAAACTACGCGCTGTCCTATTAAAATTGATGGTAAAGTGATTAAAAATACGAAAGGGTCTCCTTTTCTTGGTGAAAACAATAATAGTATTACTGCTGAGTTTTTATAAGAGCATATTTGAAATATATATTTTAGAAGTAAATTAAATAGTTGAATTTTATATTGAATTTTAGATCAAAAAAAAATGGATCCTCAATGAGGATCCATTTTGTAGAGTAAAACCGGAAAGGTATTTACTGGCTTAGGTTCGTGAATTGTAAACCCCTTTCCATAATTCTTATCGCAGAATCTATTTGTTTATTAAACCATTTCTAATTTTTGTACTATTTTTTCTGCTAGCCCTTCAGGATTAAAACCAAACTCCTCATCCAACACAGAAGCAGGTGCTGAATAACCAAAGTGATCTAAACCATAAACCTCTCCATCTACCAACTGCTCTAAAGTGATCGGTAATCCAGCTGTCAAACCAACAGATTTTACACCTTCTGAAATCACTTCATTTTGGTATTCTTTTGGCTGATCTCTGAATAGTCCTTCAGAAGGAACAGAAATAACTTTTGCTGAAAGGTCATATTTTGCTTTCAATATTTTTGCAACTTCTGCCAAAGTTCCTACTTCAGATCCGTTCGCAATTAATTGAATATCTACCGCTTCACCATTTTGAACAGCGATATAACCACCTTTCGTTAATTTCGACTGGTCTTCCAAACGTTGAGCGCTTGGAGCCACTTCATTTATATTTTGTCTTGAGAAAATCAAACCTACAGGACGGTCCATTGACTCTACTGCAAATTTCCATGCCTCGGTCGTTTCATAACAGTCTGCAGGACGCAAAGCAATAAAGCTTCTTTTCCCAGAGTGATTTTTTAATTTTTCTAATAATCGAAGTTGCGCTTCTTGCTCAATCGGTTGGTGCGTTGGTCCATCCTCACCTACTCTAAATGAATCGTGTGTCCACATAAAGATCACTGGTGTTTTCATCAGAGAAGCAATTCTTAATACCGGCTTCATGTAATCCGAGAATACGAAGAATGTAGCACAAACTGGAATCACACCTCCGTGTAAGCCCATACCTACCATAATTGCTGCCATTGTCAATTCAGAAACACCTGCTTGAAGGAACGCACCAGAGAAATCACCTTTCTGGAATGCTGTTGTTTTCTTCAAGAACGCTTCTGTTTTATCACTATCTGCTAAATCGGCAGAAGCAACGATCATATTATCTAAACGTGTAGCTAAGTGAGACATCACTTTACCTGAAGCCGCTCTTGTTGCCGCACCGTCTACTTGTGTAATATTTGCCCAATCTACACTAGAAGTATCTCTTGCATAGAATTTCTCCAACTTCTCCGCTAGTTGAGGGTATTCCTCTTTCCAGCTTTCCTCCTGTGCTTTTGCTTGACGTGCTTGATCTTCTTTAATATCAATTACCTTTTGATAATAAGAAGCTACTTCATCAAAAATTTCAAAAGCGTTATCAGGATCTCCCCCTAAATTTTTAATAGTTTGCTCAAAGCTTGCACCTGATTTTGAAAGAGGCTGACCGTGTGTAGAACATTTTCCTTCAAAGTTCTCTCCACCTTCTTGAACCGCACCTTTACCCATAATTGTTTTACCAATAATCAAGGTTGGTCTGTCTTTCTCCTCGTGTGCTTTGTCTAATGCCTTTCTAATTTCAGTAGCATTGTTACCGTCGATTGTGATGACATTCCAATGCCACGCCTCATACTTTTTCGCTGTATCTTCTGTAGTAACTTCTTCTACAGTTGTAGAAAGTTGTATATCATTTGCATCATAGAATAAAATCAAGTTGCTTAAACCTAAGTGACCTGCAATTCTACCCGCACCTTGTGAAATTTCTTCTTGAATACCTCCATCAGAGATGTAAGCATATGTTTTATGCTCTACAACTTTACCAAATCTTGAAGATAAGAATCTTTCTGAAATCGCAGAACCTACTGCAAATACATGACCTTGACCCAGCGGTCCTGATGTATTCTCAATCATTCGATCCACGTCCACTTCCGGGTGACCTGAAGTTGGACTTCCCCACTGTCTGAATTGCTTTAATTCCTCAATTGAATATTTGCCCAACAAAGCCAATTGACCATAAAGCATCGCCGACATATGTCCTGGATCTAGGAAAAAACGGTCTCTTGCATGCCAATGTGGATCTTGTGGATCAAACTTTAAATATTCGCTGTAAAGGATATTGATAAAATCAGCACCACCCATAGCTCCTCCAGGGTGACCAGATTTTGCTTTTTCTACCATTGCAGCTGATAGAATTCTTATGTTATCCGCACACTTATTTTCTATTGAAGTCATGTTTTTATTTAATAAAGAGTAAGGAGTAATTGTGAGAAATGTGAATTCAACTCCACATTTCTCTTCTCAATTTGTAATAGTTAATTTATAGATTCGACAGTGTAAAGTGGACACAACACTTACCCTACTTTACTTCTGCCTTTTATCTATGCTTATTAAGCCTCTACCACAGCAGTCATTGATTCAGCATCTTTGATAAATTGAGCTAAACCTTTGTCTGTTAGAGGGTGATTTAATAATGCTTCAAATACTTTAAGTGGGCATGTAGCAACGTCTGCACCTAGTTTCGCACAGTTCAATAAGTGCATTGAGTGACGCACTGAAGCAGCCAAAATTTCTGTATTCAAATGCTCAGGATATTGGTCGAAAATTGTTTTAATTTCCTCAATCAATACCATACCATCTTGTGAAATATCATCTAATCTACCTACAAATGGAGACACATATGTAGCTCCAGCTTTTGCTGCTAATAAAGCTTGTCCAGCTGAAAAAATTAAAGTACAGTTTGTTCTGATTCCTTTTTTAGCGAAATGTTTAATTGCCTTTAAACCGTCCTTGATCATAGGTATTTTCACTACGATTTTTGGAGAGATAGCCGCTAACATTTCACCCTCTTTGATCATTCCCTCTAAATCTGTTGACAACACTTCTGCAGATACCTTGTCTTCTACGATATCACAGATTTTTTTATAATGAGCAATAATGTTTTCTTCTCCAACAATATTTTCTTTTGCCATTAAAGAAGGGTTGGTAGTTACACCATCCAAAATACCCATGTCATACGCTTGCTCAATGTCGTTTAAGTTCGCTGTATCAATAAAAAATTTCATTGCTTTGTTTAATTAGATTGTAAAATATTTTGATCTATATTCAGATGCTTAACTAATTCTTTCTTCCAAAGTTGGTAAGCTTTTTCTGTTTGTTCTTGTTCTTCTTTTTGAGGATAGATTGTTTCCAATACTTTTAAAGATTTAAATGCTTCTTCAAAAGATTTGAAATGTCCTGACCCCACTGCTGAAGCTGTTGCCGCTCCTCTTGCACCATCAGTATTCACTAACTCAATAGGTGCATTCGCAATATTGGCTAACGTTTGTCTGAATAATGGACTCAAAAACATATTGGCATGTCCCGCTCTGATCACTTTTGGATCTAAGCCCATCTCTTTCATCACTTCAATACCATATTGGAATGAGAACACAATCCCTTCTTGAGTAGCACGGATCATATCTTTTTGATCGTGTCTGTTGAAGTCCAATCCTGCATAAGATGCTCCAATAGATTGATTTTCTAATACTCTCTCCGCTCCATTTCCAAACGGTAAATAACTAATACCATTACTACCGATTGGCGACTGTTGTGCTTTTTCATTCAACTCTTCATAAGAACAGTTAGAAGCGATATTTTTCTGCAACCATGAATTGGCAATACCAGTTCCATTGATACATAATAATACGCCTAAACGGTTTAGATCTTCTCTATGATTTACGTGGGCGAAAGGATTTACACGCGATTTCAAATCACATTTCGTTTCCTCAGTCACACCATAAACCACACCCGAAGTACCTCCAGTAGCTGCAATTTCACCTGGGTTCAACACATTCAATGACAAGGCATTATTAGGTTGATCGCCTGCTTTGTAAGTGATAGGAATACCTGCATTTAACCCCAACTGTACGGCCACTTCATCAGTTACTGTAGAATGTTGGTCAAAAGTATTTTTCACTTCTGGTACAAGATCGAAAGAAATACCGTATTGCTCTAACAGCTCAGTATTCAATCTATTTTCTTTGAAATTCCAAAGAATACCTTCCGACAAACCACCAATTGTAGTATTGATAACACCTGAAAGTTTCATAGCGATATAATCGCCAGGAAGCATAAACTTATAGCACTTGGCTAAGTTTTCAGGTTCATTTTCTTTCACCCACTTTAATTTTGATGCAGTAAAGTTACCCGGCGAGTTCATAAAGTTTTCAAGACAGAACTTCTCTCCTAATGCTTTAAAAGCTTCCTCTCCAATACTTACAGCTCGGCTATCACACCAGATAATTGAAGGACGAATCACTTCTTGCTTTTCATCCACCATCACCAAACCATGCATTTGATAAGTGATACCAATTGCACCAATTTCATTTGGAGTAAAAGCATCATCATTATGCAATCTTGCAATTCCTTGCTGTATAGCATCCCACCACATTGCTGGATCTTGCTCTGCAAAACCAGGCTGAGGTGCATCAATTTTCATTTCTTGATCAGGATACTGTGCTGATGCTACTACTTCACCCAACTCATTTATTGCCGATACTTTTACGGAAGAACTTCCTATATCTAAACCTAAAAACTGCATACCATTTATTATTTTTTATCCCAAATTGTTTCCATTTCTTCTAATGATTTCCCTTTCGTTTCTGGCACCATTTTCCAAACGAAAAGAATAGTTACCATACACATCGCTCCATATACCCAGAATGGGAATGCCCCGTGGAAAGTTGAAAACAGATAATCATTATCCATCATCATCGGGAAAGTTTGAGAGACTATAAAATTAAATATCCATTGGAAAGCTACTGCAATTGCAAGACCAGTAGAACGGATGGCGTTCGGGAAAATTTCTGATAACAATACCCAAGTCACAGGTCCTAATGATAAAGCAAAGCATGCGATATAACCCAGTACAAAGAACAACAACCAAACATCAGTATTTCCAAAATAAGCGGCAGTACCAATTGCTGAGATACACACGCCCATTCCTAAGGCTCCAACCATCATCAATGGCTTTCTACCGAATTTATCTACAGAGAAAATGGCAATTACTGTGAAAAGTAAGTTCACCGCTCCAACAACAATAGTCTGTAGTAATGCTGTATCTGTATTTCCTCCACCCAATTGTTTGAAAATTTCCGGTGCGTAATAAAGGAATACATTTATACCCGTAATTTGCTGGAATACTGATAACGCTACACCAATTACAACGATCATCAAGAAAGGTTGCTCTGTAATGCTCACTTTCGCTTGATTTTGATCTTGATGTAATGAGTGCTTGATTTCATTTATTTTCAAAGAAGCATTTGTTGAAATTTTCTCTAAAATCACTAAAGCTTCCTGTTCTTTATTCTTCATCACTAACCAACGCGGGCTTTCTGGAACGATAAATAATAATCCTGTAAATAATACTGCAGGAATACATTCTGATCCAAACATATAACGCCATCCTATTGCTTCATTCCATGTAGTATCACCTTGTAATGCAATAAAATAGTTTACAAAATACACCACCAACATACCAAAAATAATGGCAAACTGATTACATGACACCAATCGCCCTCTGTACTCAGAAGGTGCGATTTCAGCTATATACATTGGAGATAACATAGAAGCAATACCTACTCCTACACCCCCTATAATTCTAAAAATAATAAATACTGTAAATGACTCTGGAATAGCTGAACCAAACGCTGAGATAAAAAACAAAACACCTGCAATGATCAGTGATTTCTTTCTACCTAACTGATTCGCCAATCTACCTGCCATACCTGCCCCTACAATACATCCTACTAAGGCACTTGAGGCTGCCCAACCTTTTTGTGCTGCTGTCAGTCCAAAAAACTTTTCTAATGACCCAATTGCACCAGAAATCACAGCAGTATCATAACCAAATAACAGACCTCCTAGTGCCGCTACAAGTGTTACGATCAAAATAAATTTAAAATCAACCTTTCCTTCTTTTTCAGTCACTTCTTCAGGTTGTTCATTTCTAAGTAATAGATTCTCTTCCATTTCAGTTTCTTTCTTTAGTTTTAAAACTTTATCAGCTCATTTCACGACCCTGTCTGACAAAGTGTAATAGTATTTTTGTCTTACTCTTAATAAATACTCATAGCCAGAGTAATTTTGAATAGTAGTTGCTTTTGTGTTTTACTGCCTTATGTTTTGATAAGACAAAGGACAATTGATGAAATAATCCATCAACTGTCCTTCTAACCTTCAATTAAATATATAAATTAATCAAGTTTTCGAAGTATTCCTGACGACCGCTCGTAGGAACTGGTTCTCCTGTCTTAATTGCAATATTTCTTAAATCTTCTAATGATAATTTACCATCTTCGAATAATTTACCCTCACCGCTATCGAATGACGAATAACGATCAGTACGCAACTGATTGTATTCAGAATTTTCTAAAATATCATTTGCAATAAGTAATGCTCTTGCAAAAATATCCATACCACCGATATGAGCGTAGAACATATCTACTAAATCAGTTGAGTTTCTTCTAACTTTTGCATCAAAGTTAACTCCACCACCTTGGAAACCGCCAGCAGGAAGGATGATCAACATCGCCTCAATGATTTCGTATAAGTTGTTCGGGAATTGATCCGTATCCCAACCGTTTTGGTAATCACCTCTGTTCGCGTCAATTGAACCTAATTTACCAGCATCAACCGCCACTTGTAATTCGTGAGTGAATGTATGGTTAGCCAATGTTGCGTGGTTTACTTCCAAGTTCAAGAAGAAATCTTTATCTAAACCGTATTGTTTTAAGAAACCTAATACTGTAGCTGAATCAAAGTCATATTGATGTTTTGATGGCTCAGCCGGCTTAGGCTCAATAAAGAAGTTACCTGTAAATCCTTGCTTTCTAGCGTAATCTTTTGCCATATGTAAGAACTGAGCCATGTGCTCTTGCTCTCTCTTCATATCTGTGTTCAACAGACTCATATAACCTTCACGACCACCCCAGAATACGTAGTTTTCACCACCCAATGCGATAGTTGCATCTAAGGCATTTTTCACTTGAGTACCTGCTTGAGCTACAACGTTGAAATCAGGGTTAGTAGAAGCACCGTTCATGTAACGTGGGTTAGAGAATGCGTTTGCCGTACCCCATAATAACTTCACGCCAGATGCTGCTTGCTTTTGCTTCGCATAGTCAACAATTGCTTCTAATCTTTTTTCTGACTCTAAAACTGATCCACCTTCGTCTACTAAATCGAAGTCATGGAAACAGTAGTAAGGTAATCCTAACTTTGTAAAGAATTCAAAAGCAAAGTCCATTTTCACTTTCGCTTTCTCTACAGGATCTTTAATGTCTTTGTAAGGAAATAAACGTGTACCTGGACCGAATGGATCAGAACCTTCGCCACACATGTTATGCCAGTAAGCCCCCGCAAATTTGAAGTGCTCCTTCATTGTTTTACCAGCTACCACTCTGTTTTCGTCATAAAAACGGAATGCTAAAGGGTTCTTCGATTCAGGACCTTCATACTTGATTTTCTCGATGCCTTTGAAGTGTTCTACGTCACCCAAAGTTACTTTTGATTCTAAAGTTGTATTCATCATTTCTTACTTTAAAAAAATTCCTTTGAACTAATTTATTTTCTATTGTTTGTTTTTGATCTACGACTGCTATTTAGCTCGAAAGGCCATTTCATCACAAATATTTACACTTGTTTCTGAGATGAAACCGTGTTCGCAACCGCTCCCGGAACTTTAAAAAAGTGGAAAAATGAATGTTTTTATAGAAAAAGAGCAAAGTTCTAGGACAGAAGAAAAGGGATAATTTGGGTAAAAAGTAATGAGTTAAGAATGAAGAGTTAAGAGTTAAGAAAATAGACCGTGATATGGCACTGAAAGTGGTTTTTATGGTGGTCCACAGTGGACGTTGCAATGCTAACTAACATTCTACCAAAATTGAAGGTAGACTGTATGGGCTACAACAAGTACAATTCTTCCCTTTTCCCTCTTAACTCTTAACTCTTAACTCTTAACTCAAATTAATCAAAGATTGGAACCATCATATCCTTTGAATTTCACTTTGTAAAATAAACTGTAGAAAACAGGTACGAGTACTAACGTAAGTACCGTTGCGAATAATAAACCGAACAGTAAACTGATAGCGAGGGGTTCAAACATAATTCCACCACCCAACCATAATGGGATAAGACCACATACTGTAGTAGCGGTTGTCAATAATATAGGTCTGAAACGTTCTGTGGCGGCCGCTACAATGGCATCTGGTGGTGTTCTTTTATTTTCTGTTAATTCTATTTCGATTCTATCAATCAGTACAATTCCATTGTTGATCACTATACCTGCCAAAGATACCAAACCAAGGAATCCGAAAAATCCCATATATGAATTGGCAATAAAAAGGCCGTAATAAACTCCTATAGCTCCCATTGGGATAGTGAAAAGAATGATCAGTGATTTTTTGATTGAATTGAATTGACCTACCAAAAGCAGTACAATAATACAGAATGCCAGTGGTAAGAATGCGACCACTGAACCTATGCCTGATTTTGTTTTTTCAATATCTCCACCAAAATCATAAAAATAACCAGTATCCCACTCTTTCTGATTTTCTTCCAGCCAAGGCGTTATCTGATTCATCACCTCACTGGAGGTTGTATTTTTTGCGACATTTGCCGTAACGGTGATGGTTTTGAAAAGGTCGTATCTCTTCACTTTTGTAAACTGCCAATCGGTAATAATATCTGCTACCTGTTTTAAAGGTACATTATTGCCATTCATCTGAGAATAGATGTTGATAGATTCAAGCTGTCTTAAAGTATACTCTCCTTTGTGATTGTCTTTCATCATAATAGGAATTGACTCATCGTCTTCTCTATAACGATCTAATTCCACACCCGAAATACTGGTCAGCATTGACATGGCAATATCCTGATTCGTCACCCCTGCCAATTCTGCACGGTCTGGATCAATTTTGATTACAAATTTCTTGGTTTTCAAACCCCAATCGTCATTGATATCTTTTGTACCCGGTGTCTCCGCCAATTTTGCTTTTACCTTATTGACCAAATCATAAAGGACAAGAGGGTCTCTTCCTGAAATACGGACCTCTATAGGATTATCGGCCCCGCCTGCACTTCCCAGACGTTTGATTCTTGGTTGCAGATCTGGAAAATTATTGAAACAGTACAAGTCCAGACTATCAATCACCACTTGATTGAATTCATTTGAAGTAGTATTGACCAAAATATGGGCGGTGTAAGATGATTTTTCAGGTGCTTGATAACCCAAATCATATTTGGGAGCTCCTTCACCTACATAAGAAGTATAATCCAAAATCCCTTCTTCTCCATTCTGAGCCTGTTCAGCTGTCAATAAAAATCGCTTCAAGTATTCATCTACATCAGCCACCACATCTTTTGTCACTGAAATATCTGAAGTCATTGGGAGTTCTAAATTGACTGTGACCAATGCCCTATCGGAATCAGGCATAAAAATAAACGGCACATGAGGGGCTATTTTTGTCATGGACAAGAAACAAAGTGCAATAATGCCGATAAACAAAAATGGACGCTTTAGATTCCATATTAAAAAAGGCTGATAATACCCCATCAATTTATCAAAATTACTTTTTTCGGTTTCGTTTGATGCATCTTTCGGTTTTACCTTAATCAAATAGATGGCAAGCAGCGGAATCAAAGTGATAGACATCACCCATGAACTTACTAATGCTATTGTAATCACAACGAAAATAGGGCCGACTACCTCACCCATTGTGGATTGTGCTAAGTAAAAAGCTAAAAAGGCCGCTGAGGTAGTGAGGGTAGAAATCAATAGCGGTACCATTAGTTCCTTGGCTGAATCAATTGCTGCATCATATACCTTAGCTCCTCTTTCCATTTTTACCATTATGGATTCGGACATTACAATGGCATTATCTACCAACATCCCCAATGCCATAATTAAAGCCGCTAATGATATCTGGTTGAGACCTACATCCAACAAGCCCATAATGACAAAAGTGATGACAATTGTGGATGGAATCAGTGCCGAAACAACAAGGCCCGTTCTTAAACCTAAAAACAAAAACATTACTGCAAGTACCGTAGCTACTGATTGTATAAGGTTACTGACAAAACTATTTACAGATGATTCAACATATAAATCTGCAGAAGCCGTTCTGGTAAACTCAATACCCCACGGATACTGTTGTTGATAATATCTGATTTTCTCATCAATTTCCTGCCCCAGCTGTACGATATTTCCTCCATCTTTTAGTTTCACACCCAAAGAAATGGCAGGTTGTCCTGAAACCGTCACAATACTTTCCGGAGGGTCTTTATAACCTCTTCTGATTTTAGCGATATCTCCTAGATGCACTGATTGCCCATTCTGTAAAGGAATCACCACTTTTTCAATCTGACTTACCGTTTCAAAACTCCCGGTAGGTTCAAGAATTATACGTTCTGTACCAAACTTCACATCACCCCCAGGGAAAATGATATTGGTATTGGCAATTGCATTTTTGATCATATTAGTGGTCAAACCGTATTTAGAAACGGCCGCATTGTCAAACTCAACAAAAACATTTTCCACCTGTTCACCAACAATTTCTACTCTTGCTGCATTGGGCAGTTTGATCAAACCATCTTTTACATCTTTGGCTATATCATAAAGCTCTTTGTAAGAATAACCGTCGCCAGTGATGGAATAAATCACTCCGAAAACATCTACTATATCTTCATCTTTAATTTGTACACTGCAACCGTCTGGCAAATCAGGCGTCACTTCATCTACTCTTCTCCTGATTTTATCATAAATAGGTTGCATCTCCGTATACATCTCTTTAATTTCCAAAGTGATGATAGATACATTATTTCTAGACTCCGATTTAATGGATTTTAATTCTGAAACTTGTTGCAGTTGTTTTTCAATTTTATCACTGACCAGCATTTCTACTCTTTCAGGAGAACCGCCAGGATAAGTTGTGATAATGGAAACAAACCTTACGGTAAACGGAGGCATACTGTCCCTTGGCATGGTTTCATAAGTTTGAAAACCAAGAAAGCCCAATAGCACCACAAGTGTAAGCGTGAGTACATTGTATTTTATTGAAAATTCGGTAATATTCATATTGCTCTAAATCTTCTGTTGGTACTTTTTAAGGAACTTCACTTTCAAACCATCACTGATTTTTGTGACACCACTTGTCACCACCATTTCACCTTCTTTTAATCCCTTCTCGACTATAAAACCCTTTCCACTTATATCACCGATTTGAATTGTTTTGTAATGCACAATTCCAGTTTTATCATCTAAGCGCTCCACCGTGTAGACAAAACGTTGCCCATCAACAGCTTCACCAACAGCATCAACAGGCACAATCATATAAGGTTGAGAAGATTTTTGCTGTACTTGAAAAGTAACATTGGCAGACATACCCGGTCTTACATTCTGTGATTTAGCATCTAATAATACTGTCACGGGAAATGTGGAAGAGACATCAGCCACATAAGATAGTTTTGTCACTTTCCCCTTGAATTTTTTGCCACTCACCGACGTAAAAGCCACATCTACTTTATCACCTACTTTAATTTTGGAAATGTACTTTTCAGGAATACCCACCTTAATTTCAAGATCATTGCCCGAAGCAAATTTTACTACCGGGTTTCCTGCCATGATGTTCTCATTTCTGGAAGCTATTTTTTCAGCAATAATACCATCCATAGGAACATAAAGTTTATAATAACTAAGTTCTCTTCTTTTCAAATCTTCAGTTTGCTGACTGTTTTTATAGGCTGCCTTTGCTGAAGAAAAAGAATTTTTTGCTTGTTCATACTCAGAAAGTGAAACGTTATTGGCTTCGTAGAGCTTTTTGGTTCTGTCTAAATTTGCTTTCATTGTTTCAAGCTGTACTTTCGAACTTTGTGTTTGGGCTACAGTTTGCTGAAATGCGATTTTAGCATCTGAATCATCGATAGTGGCAATCAACTGTCCCTTTTTCACCACATCACCTTCTACTACATTGATGCTGGTCAGGACACCGCTAACTCTAAAACTCAATTGAGATTCTGTACCGGCTTTTGATACACCTGCGAAAGTTTGAAATGCTTCCCCTCCAGAAAAGTAAACTTGAGCATAACGAATTGGTCTGATAACCTCTTCCTGTTTTTCTTCTTCTTTGGAGCAGCTTCCTATTAGCAGTACAAAGCCTAAGAAAATAAATAGTTTTGTGATCGTATTTTTCATTAGGATATTATCTATCTAATTTTTGTAATAATTCATTGATATCTTCTGTGGTCTGCTCTCTTTCCTCATCCGTTTGGAGCAAGCTGAAAGTGCCCACAGCCCTTTGTATTTTCATGGACGATTGAAGGAACTGATACACAGCATTCGCCGCATTTTGTTCAGACTCAAACGCGTTGTTTTGTGCATCAATCAGTTCAATAATCGAAACTCTTCCTTTGGAATAATTGTCTCTTACAATTTCAAAGTTTTTCTGGGCCGCTTCCATCGCCTCTCTCGAATTTGTGATATTGGTACTTGTACTTGCCAATTCATAGAGGGCACTTCTCACTTCCTTCTCCACATCAAGATTGATTTGTTGTTGCTGAGCTTCTAACTGCAGTTTATCATACTTCGTTTTCTGATAATTTCTGTTCTTCTGAAAACCAGAAAACAAAGGAATAGAGGCTACAATGGAAATATTCCAGTTTTGATCCAATGGATCCAAGCCTGTTGCTCCACCAGGAATTGTGATGGACTCTGTACCGCTTCCCCCTCGTGCTAAAAACCGGTTATAAGAGCCCTGCAATGCGACTTCGGGAATAAATCTGTTTCTGCTGTCTGAGGATTGCTGACGTTGTATGGCTAACATTTGTGCGGCATATTGCTGTACAACAGGACGCTGAAGCACTGCTCTGTCTACCACATAATCAGAAATGATCAATAAGGAAATGGGGTCTTTTACTAAATTCGCCATGCCTTCAGAAGCTAAGCCAGCATAAATACCATCCGTCAATTCTACATCTTTCACAAAAATAGGTGAACTCATGTCTCTATTCAGCAAGCTATTCAGCACCAGCATTTGTTGCCTTTCTTGTAAATTCGCATCAATCACTTGTTGTTCAGACTGTGCCAAATTGGATTGCCAGCGGTACACATCAGAATTACCTGAATACCCTACATTTTCCCTGAGCTGTGCTATTTCTAGGTTTCGCTTTGTGGATTCCAAATACCTTTCTGTGATTTGAATTTGAGTTTTGGCATACAATAAATTAAAATAAGCGATGGATACCTGGTAAACTACATCAAGCATGACTTGCTCATTTCCTGCTTCTCTGGATTGTTGCAAATATTTCTGTACTCTAGCATTGACAAATACTTTTTCTGAATAAATGACCTGCTGCAATTCCAATGTACCTAACAATTGCCTTTCTGCTCTTGTTCCAAAAGCCCTGTCGGCGGTCGGTTGGTCAATCCACGTTCCCGCCATTGAAGCACTGATTGTGGGCATCAAAGCTGAGTTGGCTACTTTACGGAGTTCATCACCACTTAAGGTTCCAAATTGAGAAGCTTTGTAGTTCATATTTTCAGCTATGGCCTCATCCAGTACATTTTCTAAACTTAAAAGTTCACTTTCTTCAGGTACAGCATCAATCCACTCTGCATTAAAAATGACATTCCATTTTGGCAAATAAGACAACTGACCTGCTACAGCCGCATTCAATACTATTTTCTCTTCATAATCCACTCTTACTGGAAGATCTTTGGCATTGGTGTTTTCATAAAAAATAGCTTCAATATTCAAGGCAATTCTACGGGAAATGATATCAAATTTATCTTCCGTTTTCAACCCTGCCAAAGCACCATTTTTCACTCCCTCTTCACCTTCTGCAGTAAACACGTAGAGACCTCTTTCGGCAAGCGCTTCAAATAGTTCTTTTTTCTTTTCATCTGAAAGTTTAAACATAAATGAGGCATAAACGGCATCATAGGTAGTATCGATCTGTGCTAATAGAGAATCAATATCCTGCTTCACACCAAATGCGGTATATTCTACACCAATATCTTTCACAATCCTGTCGAGTGGTTTGGCTGGGGAATACAGATGATGGATGTAATCATCAAACAAAACGGCTATTTTTTCATATTTTATAGCATCATGAAAAGTGATGATATCCGTTTTTAGTGATGAACTGGTCAGAATAAAATTCAGGTTATGAATTCCAGTTGTTCCCTCTTCTGTCAAAGGCACACCCTGCCCCTTTGGATCAATGACTCCCCATAAGATCGTGGGTTTTGTTAAATTTTTATTTTGAATGGCAATGGTGGACCCCAACACACCTAAACAAATTACAACATCTACTTCTTTGTCTGTCTGTAAAAGCTTGAATTGTTCATGTGCACGATCATCATCCCATTCACTGGAAAGCTGATACTTATCTGGGAAGGTTACATTGTAAGAAGATCCCATCACTGCGGGTACTTCTTTTTCTAAAATATCAATAAACTTAGACTCTTTATATACTTGAGCATCATACAAAATACCTATAGTGAGGTCTTGAGGCTGATCTTGACTAAATGCTGTTGGAGTATAAAAAGAAGAAATAGATAGTAAAAAGATTATTGATAAAGTTAAGTTCTTTGTAAGGTAAAACATATTATGTAGTTATCTTTTCCTCAAGTACTGTATAGGTTGTTAATCATGTTTGAAACATCTCTGTTAATAGAATTCTTTTTTGAGAAAACTATCGAATAATATTATTTACAGCACTTTGTTATAAGCTACAAAAATGTAAACTAAGATTGAAGAAAAAAACAGTGTAACCTTCGGATAATGTCAAAAAATCTTAGATTAAAATAATTTTTAGTTACACTGTTACATATTTAACATAAAAAAAGAACAGAATACTTTTACAATAAGTATCCTGCTCTTCAAATTTGGTAAAGAATCAATATGATATCTAATATACTTAGCTAACAGATTCACTAGAAAGTAAGGTTCTTTCTAGTAACTATTTTCGACATAACAAATATATTTGCTTGTGCTTAAACTTCTACTACCCAAAAGGGTAGTTTCTACTCTATTTCTGCCTAAATTTCATTTAAATTTGAATATGTAATGCAATTCTCTCTCAAGTGTTCTTTAAAAATGTAATACAACTTCCATTTAACTATTTGAAAAATAGCGCCCTACAACATTGTAGCCCTTAATTGAATGAATAATAGAATTTGTAATTCCTCATCATTTGTAAAATAATTTTTGGTTTTTACTTCAATAAGTGAACGTTCATGTTAAATTTGTATGACTTTTAGATTATAAATAAGAATAACTTAATGAGACTTACATTTTGGGGAGCAGCCAAACAGGTAACTGGAAGTATGACGTTGCTGACTTTGGATGATGGATATCAAATATTGATAGATTGTGGGATAGACATGGCAAATATGGCTGAATCAGACCCGTTATACCCTACTTCAGCTTTACCTTTTGATGCTTCATTGGTCAATGTAGTTTTATTATCGCACGCCCATTTGGACCATTCTGGGAAGCTTCCCAATTTGTATAAAGAGGGTTTTGAAGGGCAAATATTATGTACTTCTGCTACTGCCGCACTTACTCAGATCCTTCTGGACGATTCTGCACGTATCAATCAGAGAAAATTAAAAGCCTACAGCAAAAGAAAGTCGAAAGGGCTGAGCTTGGACCATTTTAATTTTATTCCTGAAAACCTTTACACCACTTCAGAGGTAAATGACACCATGAAAGAGGTGGTGCCTATTCAGTTTAAAAGGAAGTTCAACATAAAACCCGGTCTTTGGGTAACATTCCTTCCGGCCGGTCACCTTTTGGGAGCAGCCCATATTCTTATTGAAGTAGAAGAAAATGGCACTACTAAATCATTTTTATTTTCTGGTGATATTGGAAGAAAGAATTATCCATTGTTGCAAGACCCTATAGAAATGCCACAAGTGGATTATGTAATTTGTGAAACCACTTACGGTAATAGAGAGCATTCAAAAATTGCGGACTCTACTGCTGAACTTCAAGACGTCATTAAAAGGGCATGTGTTGATATTCCGGGCCGGTTGATTATTCCTGCTTTCAGTATTGGAAGGACACAAGCGGTACTTTTCGAATTACACAAACTTTTTGAATCGGGTAAACTCCCAAGAATCAAAGTTTTTGCTGATTCTCCATTGGCAATGCAGAGTAATAGAATCTATGAAGATTTTCTTTATTTGCTGAATAAGGAAGCCAAGGATTTCAAAGAGGACTATGATTCTTTATTTAATTTTGAAAATATTGAGTATGCTCAAAAGCAAAATGAGAGTAAGGCAATTTCCAATTACACTGAACCGTATATTATAATTTCTTCTTCTGGGATGTTAGAAGGCGGACGTATTCAGCATCATATTCAAGCTAATATGGAAAATCCTTATGCTACTGTTTTAATGGTAGGTTTCTCTGCTGAAGGAACGCTAGGCGCCAGACTTAGAGACAATGAAGGGTATTTGAGAATTGGTAATGAAGATTTAAAAGTCAACTGTAAAATTGAACAAACTGATTCTTTCAGCGGTCATGGTGATGTCAATGACCTTCAAGGTTTTATAAAACACCAAGATAAAGAGAAGGTCACACAAATTTTCTTGAATCATGGAGAGGAAGAGTCGATGACTGCTTTTAAAGAAAGAATTGAAAATCTAGGATATAAAAACGTTGTGATCCCTCAGAAGGGACATGAATTTATTGTATAATGATGAGGGTAACTTTAATAGGTTCGGGAAGAGTAGCCACACACTTAGGAACGGCTTTAGAGGATAAAGGTGTGGTCATTGAGGAGGTATACAGCAGAAATAAAAAACACGCAAAAAAACTGGCGAAAAAGTTTTATGATGCAAGTCCTACGGATGAATTGGATTTCACTAACAGTATTGCAGAAATTTTTATCATCGCTGTTGCTGACAATGCTATTCAGGATGTGGCCGACAATATTAAACTACCCAACCATAAAGCAATATTAGTACATACTTCAGGTGGCACTCCCTTGGAAGTTTTATCTGGAAGCACACTGTATACAGGTGTTTTCTATCCTTTACAGACTTTCTCCTTTGAGAAGAAAATTAAATTCAGTGAGGTGCCTATTTGCATTGACGCTACCGCAAAAACGGCTTTGGATCAATTGGCTCTACTGGCTGAAATTTTAACGCCTAAAGTTTTTCACCTTAATAGTGATGAAAGAAAAAGGCTTCACATTTCCGCTGTTTTTGCTTGTAACTTCACTAATTATCTTATGGAAGTTTCTTCTCAAATCATTGAAACCTCAGGATTATCCTTTCATGAATTACAACCTCTAGTACAAGAAACGGTAGACAAAGCTTTTTCACTTCCTTCACCAATTGAAGGGCAAACGGGGCCTGCTGTTCGCCATGATCACAAAACTATCAAAAGACATTTGGATACCCTAGAGGAAGACAATCCAAAATTCAAATACCTTTATGAACACCTTACTGATGCTATTCAAGAAAATAAAGGACAATATGTTAATGCGGAAGTCATTAAAAAACTAGAGGAATTAGAGGAACAAGAACACCTTCAGGAACAGTTGAATGAAATGGGAAACTCCTTATCTGAAGAAGATGAAGATTATCTCGACCTTGAGGAATAAAAAATGGTTTTAAGTACTAAGTACTAAGACAAAAATAAATCGGGTCAGTACCAAAAGTTGGGCACAGACCATAATGTTGCTACCTTTGTAATATTATGAATGACGATTTATT
>NZ_JABANE010000349.1 GCF_012844305.1 Flammeovirga aprica JL-4 | reverse complement strand
ACTCGGCGAGGATATGGCGGCGGATCTCGGTCAATACCTGCGGCTGGTTGGTGCCAATGTAAAACACCTGCTGGCGCTTTTCCGCCGGGAAAGTATCGAGACGCACGGCGAAAACCGCCAGCTTGCCGGCGCAGCCGGAGGATTCGAACAGGCGGTCCGGGTCGGCGTTATAGCGCGCCGGGGTGTCGGCATCGACATCGCGCACGCGGGTGACATAGTCGTGATCGTGGGCGTGGCGGCCGTCGTGCAGGACATCGCTATCGCTAATCCGTTCGTCATCGAGGCGGCTGAGGATCTGCTCCGGCGTGCTGCCGAGATCGATGCCCAGATGATTGACCAGCTTCAGCTTGCCGTCGGCGTCAATCTGCGCGAACAGCGACATCTCAGTGTAGGCCGGCCCGCGCTGCACCAGCGAGCCGCCGGAGTTGTTGCAGATCCCGCCGATGACCGATGCGCCGATGCATGACGAACCGATCACCGAGTGCGGTTCGCGTCCCAACGGTTTGAGCGCTTTTTCCAGCGAATAGAGGGTGGTGCCGGGCCAGGCCAGCACCTGCTCGCCTTTGTCCAGCAGATGCAGTTTGTCCAGGCGCAGGGTGCTGATAATCACGATCTCGCGATCGTAATCATTGCCGTTGGGGGTCGAACCTTCGGTCAGGCCGGTGTTGGCCGCCTGCATCAGAATAATTTTATCGGCGTCTACGCAGGCGTTGAGCACGCGCCA
>NZ_JABANE010000347.1 GCF_012844305.1 Flammeovirga aprica JL-4 | reverse complement strand
ACACCTCCGGCGGCCTGTCTTTTGCTGAACAGGATTTACCGCCCGGCCAGCGTGAAAAGCTGATGGCGAGCTTCGAGCGGGTTCTGATGCCCGGACTCGATAAAGACCAGTACAGCGTGCTGTGGGTTGAACACCGGGACAAGGGGCGGCTGGAACTGAATTTTCTGGTACCGAACACGGAACTGCTGACCGGCAGGCGTCTCCAGCCGTACTACGACCGGGCAGACCGTCCGCGCATCGATGCGTGGCAGACCGTGGTGAACGGGCGACTGGGGCTGCACGACCCGAACGCACCGGAGAACCGGCGCGCGCTGGTGACGCCATCTTCGTTACCCAAAACGAAGCAGGAAGCCGCAGAGGCTATTACGCGGGGCTTACTGGCCCTCGCCTCGTCAGGGGAGCTTAAAACGCGTCAGGACGTCACTGAGGCGCTGGAAAGCGCAGGTTTTGAGGTCGTGCGCACCACAAAGAGCAGCATCAGCATTGCCGACCCGGACGGAGGGCGAAACATCCGACTTAAGGGAGCCATCTATGAACAGTCTTTTAACGCTGGCGAAGGACTTAGAGCAGAAATCGAAAGCGCAGCAGCAGAGTACCGGCGAAATGCTGAAAGCCGCATTCAGCGAGCACGAGAAGTCTGTCAGAGCGGAACTGAGCGAAAGCGGGAAGAGAATCAGCGCCGCCATCCGCGCCCACGAGCAGGGTATGAGCGCGGCCATGCAGTCGAACCGC
>NZ_JABANE010000346.1 GCF_012844305.1 Flammeovirga aprica JL-4 | reverse complement strand
ATGCTTACCGTTACGTTATCTGCTTATCCTCCCTCCGCTCGCCGCAGACTCATGACCGAACGGAGTGAGCGAATGAGCGAGGAAGCGGAAAACCATCAGAACGTACAGTAAGCACTTTCGCGCCGGGGCCTTCATGAACAAACAACAAAAGACTGCCGTTAACATGGCTAAATTCATCCAGGATCAGTCCCTGCTTCTTCTGGACAGGCTTAATGAGCTGGATCTGGATCATGAGGCTGATTTCTGCGAGAAACTCCATGAGGATGCGGAACGCCTTTACCGAAGCCTGTCAGCGCGCCTGAATGAGCAGCAGGACGGTGCGTAATGTCTCCGTTCTGGGTATTACCGGAGTAATACCGGCATCGCCTTAATTTTCATTGTCTTAGCGCTTAACATTATTACCCTGGTAATACCCACAATCCCTGTATTTTTTCTTTTTTATTTATTTTTCATGAAGTTGCGATGAAAATCGCGGCTGCGTTAGGTGTATGACCATTTTGAGGTTGAAAAATAATCAACCATGGCGGGTGATTTACGCAGGTTAAGGGGAGAACGTGACAAAAAAAGCGTTCCTCACTGTATCGTTCATGCCTGCATGAACGGGTTATTCTTCCTGACTACAGAATTACATTGCTCCTTCAGTTCATACATCACTTTTGCATCACTTTTACATCATTCCTTCAGCTCATACGTCACTTTTACGTCAGTTCCATCCTCTGTGCCCTTTGTACA
>NZ_JABANE010000345.1 GCF_012844305.1 Flammeovirga aprica JL-4 | reverse complement strand
AGGAACTCGACCAGTTAATCCGTCCGGGCCGTGAGGACATCGTGCAGAGAATCCGTGAGGCTTCCGATACCAGTGGAGCAGTGGCGTCAGTCATTGGTACCATTAAGTTTGGCACTCAGGAGCTGTCAGCTCGTTCCCCTTGGACCAAGATGTTGAACGGTACGGCCAACTACATTCTGGACACTGCGCGTCAAGGTGTGCTAGGTGATGTGGCTGGTGCGGCCCTAGGCGGCAAAGGCTCCAAGTTCGGCAAAGAGAACTTCCTCAAGGCTGCTTCAATCAGTCCTGAGCAGTGGAAGGGAATCAAGCAACTCTTTGTTGACCATGCGACTCGTGATGCTAACGGTCAGTTCACCATTAAGGACAAGAAAGCGTTCAGTCAGGACCCACGAGCGATGGACCTGTGGCGTCTTGCCGATAAGGTTGCCGACGAGACCATGTTGAGACCTCACAAGGTATCCCAGCAGGATTCCAAGGCGTACGGTGCTGGTGTCAAGATGGCTATGCAGTTCAAGAACTTCACCATCAAGTCACTCAACGCTAAGTTCATCCGGTCCTTCTACGAGGGCTACAAGAACAACCGAGCTATCGACATGGCGTTGACCCACGTGTTGTCTCTGGGTATCGCCGGGACTTACTTTGCGATGCAGGCCCACGTGAAGGCTTACGGCCTCCAAGAGTCCCAGCGTAAGGACTACCTGAAGAAAGCCCTGAACCCTACCATGCTGGGCTAC
>NZ_JABANE010000344.1 GCF_012844305.1 Flammeovirga aprica JL-4 | reverse complement strand
TCCTCTTGGGATTCAACCCCGGACATCCGCATTAGCGGTGACATCTCAGGTAAGAACATTGTCATCGGGTTCCTGTACGACTTCCAGTATGTGTTCAGTCGTTTCCTCATCAAGCAGGAGCAGAACGACGGCACAACGTCCACTGAGGACTCTGGTCGCCTACAGCTGCGCAGAGCGTGGGTGAATTATCAGGACACTGGCGCGTTCACTGTGATCGTCGATAACGGTAGCCGGGAGTTCAACTATCTGGTCAACGCCCGAGTAGGTTCTACTGGTCTACGTCTGGGCCAGAAGGCCACGACCACTGGTCAGTATCGTTTCCCGGTGACAGGTAACGCACTGTATCAGAAGGTGTCCTTGAGTTCCTTCAACGCTTCCCCAGTGTCAATCATTGGGTGCGGCTGGGAGGGTAACTACATGAGACGCGCTAACGGTATTTAACTGAACGTCTCCCTGTGGTGTTGCTCAATTAGGTAGCACTATAGGGAGACCACACTAAGAGGGGGACTTAAAGCATGTACATAAGAAACACTGTAAGTAATGACTTCGAGTTATTCATCCCGGCCTACCATGACGTACTTGAGGCGCAGGCCATGGGTATAGAACCATCGTTCCCAGCGGTTACTGAGTGTGTCACGTTAGACCACGATGGTTTTCCTTTGGCTATAGGTGGACACTGTGGAGACCAGTGCTGGTTCGTCACGAGTGACCAAGTGTGGAGACTCGACAGGGCTGGCA
>NZ_JABANE010000343.1 GCF_012844305.1 Flammeovirga aprica JL-4 | reverse complement strand
GTACCATCAAACAAGCAGCTGAACTGGCGTGGCTGGCATGTAAGACCTACCATCAAGACGCTGTACTGGTGGTTAACTCACAGACTCACACGGCCTCTTTATGGTCTATCGAGGACAAGGGAGAATACCCAATGGTATACCCATGCTTGAAAGAGGTGTCTTTAGGGGGCACACTGCAACAAGTGGACGCTCCCAAGGGTGAATGCTATTCGGTAATCGACGGGCAATACTGGGAGGTTGTTTAATGGTTAATTATGGCCTCACTAAGAAGGACATGCGGGAATACCGAAGCGCCTTTAAGACTGCTTGCGAGTGTACTTATGGCATACCTGAAGCAAAGGCCGACTGGTTCGGCTACTACATGGCCCAAATGGCCCAAACCTATCGCACACGCAAGGTAATGTATGGTAACCCTGTTCGTAATTAGTGTGTATGCCCTGATTGTCCTGTACTTTGTGCGAGACTTTCGCAAGGGTCTCAAGGTACACAAAGCATCATTCAGTTACATGAAGTGGGGCGTATTGCCTCGCTTTACTGTACGGCTACCTAATGGCCGCTTTAAGGCAAACAAGGTGGGGATATTCTATGTTGCAACGCATTAACACTGTGGTCTATAAGGACGGACACGGCCACATCATTGTGCACATCATCAAGGATGACACATTCCGCTATGCAGATGACCGCAGCTCACTGCCTTACTATCCGAGCATCAAGACACGCAAGACGTGGAAGCGCATCGGGACAAACAT
>NZ_JABANE010000342.1 GCF_012844305.1 Flammeovirga aprica JL-4 | reverse complement strand
CCAGCTGTGTACCAATGGCGAGCGTAAGCAGTTCGTCTACTACAAGAGAGACGTAGTCGGACGCATCGAGTTCCGCCACGGTAAGTCTGAATAAGGTAGCACTATAGGAACATACTCAAGGTCATCGGATTCCGGTGGCCTTCATGAATGTCCCTAACAACCACTCAGGAGCAACACCATGTATCAGAATACAATCAACTTCGAACGTACCCGCGAACGCCAGCAGACCGAGGGTTATATCCCTAAGGGCCGCAAGCTGAACAAGACGCAGCGCGGTGGCGGTGTGAAGGGTTCCTTCCGTAATGCGAAGGGTGACAGCGTTGTTAACCAAGAGAAATACTTCGTAGGAGCGTAACAAATGGCTACGGAAAAAAGATGGCTTTTTGATGGAAGCACCTCACAGTGGTCACGCTTAGGAGCAACGGAGCGCAGGTTACTGGATGAAACAGGGCTGCATGTGGTCATGCTTGATGACCCATTCACTAGCACCGTGTTATTCAACGTGTTTGAGCCACGCGGGTCACTTCTAATAAGTAAGCGGTTCAGCCACTGGTCGATTGACTCAGCGTCAGACTGGTTGGCAAAACTCACAGCCGACTACTCAAGTTGGAAGTGATTAGGTAGCACTATAGGCAGACTCAAGGTCATCGGATTCCGGTGGCCTTTATGATTGCTTATTGCACACTAAATGAACACTACACTTCGGAGACATCCTCATGATGAACATTAAGACTAATCCATTTAAGGCTGTG
>NZ_JABANE010000341.1 GCF_012844305.1 Flammeovirga aprica JL-4 | reverse complement strand
CTATGACCATTTTTCACTATATCGTTGCCTTCACAGTGAGGACAACGTATTTCTTTGTAATGTCTCATATACATATAACAAAGAATCAACCTAAATCATCCATTACCGATCTCTGATTACATCTTCTGTATTACGGAAGATGAAAAAGGTGTGCTTTGGGTTGGTAATGCAGGTGGTTTGAATTTTTATAACAGAGAAAAGGACCGCTTTGAAAGAGTAGCACTACAAGAATTTACAGGTGCCAAAGTGATAAAAGTAGCGAAAGAAGATCATTTGTGGATTGGAGGACTGAGAGGGCTTTATTTGTACAATACAAAGAAAAAAGAAATTGTTAAGAGTGTTACCGCTAAATATATCACGAAGCTTTTAATAGATAAGAACGACAATATATGGATTGGTACTGAAACCAATGGTATACTTGTTATTAATAAGAAAGGGATCACTAAAATGGTTTTCAAAGCTTCTGATAAAACGTGTGGCTTAACGAACAACAATATTGAAGTGATTCATCAAGACAAAAATGGAATAATCAGAGTTGGAACAGAAGGAGGAGGATTACATGAGTTTGATTTTACAACGAAGAAATTCCATTCTGTTCCTTTACCTGCTAAAGTAGTTTGGGATATTCTTGAAGTAAATGACAGACTTTGGCTAGGCACTCCCGAACATGGAGTGATAGTATTAGGGTGATGGCTATTTTAGGTTGATCTAGCTACATCCGTTACTAAAATTACCACATTTATAGTAATGTTTTTC
>NZ_JABANE010000340.1 GCF_012844305.1 Flammeovirga aprica JL-4 | reverse complement strand
TCTCCTCTATGAGAGAGAGGGTAGTGATGATAATATCACCCTCTAACTATAAGACACTAAGAGCCAACATAAGGAGGACCTATGCGCTTACTGTTAACCTTACTGCGCCATAGGACTACTTGGCGATTTCTGCTGGTACTTGCTGGTGCCCTTGGGGCTTCACTGGTCACTCAGCAGCAACTCAGTGGACTGGAGACTCTCGTGTGCTCTCTACTCACTTGTAGCGATTAGGGTCTTCCTGACGCGCTAGGGATTCCGTAGTGATGCTTACCAGCATACACCACTCCATCCCTCTACAGTCAATACTTAAAGTTAACCTTAGGTGACTCATTGGGTCTACCTACGGGTCTATGCAATGACCTGAGGAATACCTGAGGTTACCTTTAAGAATATTACACAAAGTTCTGAGTGCATATCTCACAGTTTACACTTTTGGTTATCCCCCGGTACCCTCTCAGTTCACTCTCAGTAACCATAGGCCACCCCTAAACCTTCGGTTTAACCTTAGGTGGGACTGATGGGAAACCTTAGGTGATACTATATGTTGTGGTGAGGGTGACCTAATGACACTATATGTTGATGTCTATCTGTCCCTATCTGTTGGTACTCATTAAGTCATACCTGAGGAGCCAACCTGAGGTAACGACCTGAGGACATCCATCGACACTATACCTAAGGTGAGCCGACTGCTCACAAGGTTCACCGTGTGACTAACGTTTAGCAGTGACTGTTAGTAGGTCACATTGAGAGTATTCAATT
>NZ_JABANE010000034.1 GCF_012844305.1 Flammeovirga aprica JL-4 | reverse complement strand
TTAACGTATTGACTTTTATTATTTTCCATAATAACGATTGTTTTAGTGTATCGTTATTTCAGGACTTCACACAATTAATGAAAAAAGGATCTTCGCTTTTGCCATCGTCCCTTCTTCTTTGTTTCCACCCCTATTAAAAATTACAACAGGATAATGACCTTCCTTTTTAGGTACAGTTAATATCCCATTGACCAGCTGTGAATCACTTTTGTAAACCACAGCGTAAAAGTCTAATCTTTCCAGGTGTTTGTAGTTTTCTTTAAGCGTATCATTTTCTGTGAATTTTGCCCAAACTGAAGGTATTTGGGAGAGTTCAATTTTGGTTTTTGAATAAATTTGACCTTTCTGAAGTTTCTTCCCATTCTGTATATCCTCGAAAGTAAAATTTTGATCCAGTACAGTTCCATTTAAGCTCTTTTTAAATTCATTGGCTTTATAGAGTTTATTACCTACTATCACTCCAAAATAGATCAAAATACAAAGTAAAAGAGATCCAATTACAATAGAAGTTAGCTTTAACAATTTCATAGTTGTTATGTTTGGTTTGTTTGGTAAAAAGTATTTTCTAAAAATACTGATTTAGTTTATGAGTAGCAGTAAAGGTCGTTTTATGTTCTCATTTAAAAGTGATTTGGTAGCATTTGATTTTTTGTTCAGTATTGAATTAAAGTGAAAATTATAATCAAAGCGTCACTGATTTTCAGCTAAAAAAATTAAATTTTTAATGAAATACGGGGTGTAAATGAGCATTCACTCAATTATTTTAAAATATTTGTTGATTACTGAGAAAACCAACTATATTTGCCATCTGAAAGCTAAAAGAAGTTCGAACTAACTAAAAATGATTAATTATTCATTGTCCGCTTTCAAGTACTTTTAAATAAATAAAACAATCTATTAAATCCAGCGAGAAACAAATTATTAAAAATTGGAGGTCGAGTAATTACAACATGTCCACCTCTTTAAATCAATTCATTTAACAAAAACACTAAAAGGTTACTAAATCAATTTAAGTTCCATTCTATAATTTTTTTATTCCTATTCTTAATAAGTACTAGGAAGATGAAGACAAATATTCCGTACTCCAAAGTTAAAACCATGGCAGGTGATCGTCCTACCTCATCAAGACCGAAATTTTGAGGGTTAGAAACGTATGCAATACTTTAGTTTTGGTGGTGTTAATATCACTTGTTCATGACTTCCGTTGTGGTGCACCTTATTTTGTCCCTTTTTTCTGTCTTAATACACTGTAAACTAAATTTTGTTACTTAATGTATTTAGAAATCAGGAGATTTCTAATGATCTGTAGGACACGAATGACGCTAACGCTTAACATTCGCACCAGTAAGCTTTCTACCATTTTAGTTGGGTAGCACTCCTACGGACTTGAAGGGAAAAGCGTTGAAAATTTCATGGATTGAGCCGTAAAAAATGATTTTCTTGTTTGAGCAAAGCGAGTTTAAAATCATTTAGGTGAAAGGAATGGAATTTAGCTTTTGACTTCTAAGCCTTGAATTTTTTGCTTCGTTTTTGTTTCAAGACAAAAATGAAGAAGAAAGAAGCTTGGATGTAAAACATAAAAAGCTTGCAGAGTTGCCTATTGGAAATTTGCGGTAATTTGGTTTACAAGATACTTAACTATAACACTAGGAATACACAGGAACGTTATTGCCACATGTAACGTAATTTTAAATTATTTATGCTAAATTTTAAAAGATCGAATTCATCAATAAGGATCACTATTGGTGCAATTCTACTATTCTTCATTTCTATTCAAAACTCTACAGCACAGGAGATTTTACAACTGACACAAGAAGAAGGCATCAAAGTCAAAAAGTTAGTAAGAAAAGGTAATCGTTATTTTAAAACGCATGATACAGGCAAAGGTAGTGGGTACAAATTATACCAACGTGCATTGTATTGGGCAAAAAGAAATGCAGATGATAAAGGTCGTATATATACAGACAAACATATCGTTCAGCAAGTGGAGGGTTTCCAATCCCCTGCCCTAACATCCAACGGTCGTGTTGCAGCAGTGAATGATGGATGGCAAGAATTAGGTCCTTTCAACTGGTCAAGAACTACAAGCTGGAATCCTGGTTTAGGTAGAATTGTAGCGATTGATGTGGAACGCCAAGCTCAAAAAATTATCTTTGCAGGTTCTCCAGGCGGTGGTATCTGGAAGTCTGTTGATGCAGGACAATCTTGGAGACCAGTCGGTGATGATCTTTCAAATATGACGATCTGGTCTGTTGCGATTGATCCAACTGATGTTAACACAGTCTATATTGGTAATTCTGCAGGGCAAATTCTAAAGTCTACTAACGGAGGCTACTCATGGTCAGTGATCAAAAGCGTTAGTGGTACGCCAAGAAGAATCTTAATTCACCCTAATGGAAATACTATTTTTGTAGGTACAACAAGAGCATTATACCGTTCTACAAACGCAGGTGGTTCATTCTCAACAGTGAATAACTCTGCTTCAGAAGATGTTGAATTTATGCCTGGGAACACAAATATTGTGTATGCTTGTGGAGATTACTTTTTCCGCTCTACTAACGGTGGTGCATCATTCTCTAATGTCAACAGTGGTATTGTTTCTTCTGAAAGGATGAAAATGGCCGTAACGCCTGCTAATGCAAACTACCTCTATATTGTGCAAGCTTCAGGAAGTAGTTTTGGGCGTTTGTACCGCTCTACAAATGGAGGTCAGTCTTTCTCTATAGTGGCTGATAATAACTCTGTTTCTACTAATCAAGTTTACTTTACTCAGGCTTGGAGAGATATGGCCATTGCTGTTTCTGATTCTAACGAAGATGAAGTACACTTAGCGGGTATGGATTACTCAAGATCAACAAATGGCGGTAGAAGTTTCACAAAGTTAGCAACTTGGAGCTCTCCAGGTGGAAAATCATACATTCACGCTGACGTAGAATTTATGCGTTTTATCAACGGTGTAATCTACTACGGTACTGATGGTGGTATTTACAGAAGTACAAACAATGGTTCAAATACTTCTGACTTAACACAAGGTGGTTTAGCGGTAAGACAATACTACAGAATCGGTGGTTCTAAAACAGATGCCAACAGAATTGTAGGTGGTGCCCAAGACAATGGTACTAACATCATGCACGGTACTAGCCGAAACTTCAAAGAATGGCTTGGTGCTGATGGCATGGAGTGTTTTATTGATCACGTGAACAAAAATGTGATCTATGGCACCACACAAAATGGCTCGCTTTACAAAAGTACTGATGGAGGTAACAGCATTGGCAACATCAGCAGACCAAGTGGGTCTGGAGAATGGGTCACTCCATTTGCAATGGACCCCGTGGACAATAAAACAATTTATGTGGGTTACCAAAGTTTACACAGAAGTAGAAACGGCGGAAGTAGCTGGAGCAATATTACATCAAGTATCAACATTGGTGGTTCTTTAGACGAAATTGCTATTGCCCCTTCTAACAATAACTACATTTACATTGCCAATGAAGGCAGGATGTGGAGAACAAAAAATGGGCAAAGCTCATCTCCTTCATGGACTAGAATTGACAATTTTTCTGGTGATGTGAATTACATTGCAGTAGATCCAACAAACCCAGAAAGAGTTGCTATTGCTACAACAGGTTCTAGAGTTTACCTTTCAGTGAATGCAGGTTCTACTTGGTCAAATATCAGAGGTAATCTTCCAAACATCTCCGCTTTATGCTTAGCATTTGATGACACCAGTGAAAACGGATTATATGTTGGCATGAGCGCTGGCGTTTATTATACCAACGACAACAGAAATGATTGGGTAAGATATGCAACTAACCTACCCAATGTTCAGACTACAGAATTGGAAATCCACTTTGCTTCTCGTAAAATCAGATTAGCTACTTATGGTAGAGGAATCTGGGAAGCTGATCTTTATGGTGGCGACACTGACACTGGTATTACACTGAATGCCCCTAACCGTTTAGTGGCAGCCGTAACAGATCAATCTGTGAAATTAGATTGGGATGACAACTCTAACAACGAAGATAATTTTGTATTAGAAAGAAGTTTAAATGGTGAAGCATATACTGTTATTGCAACTTTAAATGCCAATACTGAGACATATACTGACGCTGGCTTAAACCCCGGATCATACACATACCGTTTGAGAGCGAAAAAAGATAATACTTACTCGGATTACTCGAACTCAGCTGATGCAGTAATTGAAGGCCAAGTAGAAGATGAAATTGGTGCTCCTAGTGGTCTTACTGCTTCAGTAAGTTCTAAAAATGTTACTTTAAACTGGGTAGATAACTCAAGTATTGAAAAAGGTTACACGATCCAGAGAAGTGATAATGGCGGAGACTTTACACGTATTGACTTCATTAGCCAAAGCAATGCCGTAACTTATACTGATGAAAACTTAGAAAATGGAACTTACATTTACAGAGTCAGAGCTTATGATGAGACTCGTTATTCTGGTTTCTCGAATGAAGTAGAAGTAGTTGTAGCAGTTTCTGATGATAATAACGGCAACGTGGTGGATAACTGTAATGGCTGTGAGGTATATTCTGTAAACAGTGAAGAAACAGGCAGTGCTCAACAAGGAAAAGAAAACCTTGTAGATGGTAATACATCCACAATCTGGCATTCGAACTGGTATGATGATAACTCTTCACACCCTCACAACTTCAAAATTGATCTTGGTCAAACTCGTGAATTAGAAGGTTTCTCTTACACGGCACGTCAAGACAACAGCAAAACAGGTATGGTCAAAGGTTATACTTTATATGGCTGGGATGGAAATGAGTGGCAAGCTCTTTCTTCAGGAAATTTACAAGATACTAGACTTAAGCAATCAGTTAAGTTTAATAAGTTCTCTACAAGATATATTGCATTCCAAACTTCATCTGCAATAGATGGTCGTAGATGGGCTTCTGCCGCTGAATTCAGCGTTCATTACAAAGATGTGGCTGGCGTGGCTCCAACTACGGCTTCTAGTTCAAACAACCGTCCTTTAGTTGATTTGGAGGAATTAGAAGGACTTTCTATCTATCCGGTTCCTTTCCAAGATCAATTAACCATCAAAGGTGTGGATACTAAAAAGGTTTCTAAATCGATTGAGCTTTTTGATGTAAACGGAAAAACACACAGAGTAAAATCACAGTTTGGTGAAGGTAAAGTTATTTTGAATACCGCAAATCTTCAGAGTGGCATTTACATACTTCGCTTTACTGTAAATGGTCAAGTGAAAACCATGAAAGTTTATAAGAGGTAGATTCTGATCACTAACCCCCTCGATCAGTAATTGAGGAATTAACTATTTCGATTCATTGGAAGGTTCAAGGGATTTTTTCTCTTGGGCCTTTTCTTTTATTGTCTACGGCTATGTGAAAACTACTGATTGATTTACTTGTGATCATATCTGCCGAAATTTAAAGGTCATCTCCCAAAGATGTTTGTTTACTAAAGTCAGACAATTCTCCACGCTTTCAAGATCGACACTTTTGATCATAGCGATTACCGTTGTCCTATTTTTAGGCAAAGCAATCAAAGCAGCAGTAAACTTTTCTTGTGCTGCTTTTTGAGCATCACTTGGGCACTTCTTGTTTTTTCCTGTCTAATGTTTCCAAAAGTTTCAGCAATTCGTCTTCAGGTATAACCGTTTCTTTGTCGACCTGTTTTCTCTCTTTTTTGGCTTCTTTTTTAATTTGTACATTTGTTCAAAAGAAAGTTACAAAGATGCTACAAGAAAAATACATCAACCCTTTTACCGATTTTGGTTTTAAACGCTTATTTGGACAAGAACCAAGCAAGGCTATTCTTATGGACTTTTTAAATGAACTCCTTCGTGAACAAGAAGGAGAAATTAAGTCTATGACTTATTTGAAAAATGAGCATTTAGGTAGCGGTGAAATGGATAGGAAGGCTATATTTGACTTGTATTGCGAAAATGAAAGAGGTGAGAAATTTATAGTAGAACTACAAAAAACTAAGCAGAATTTCTTTAAAGATAGAGCTTTGTATTTTTCTACTTTTCCGATCCAAGAACAAGCCAAGAAAGGTACGGATTGGAATTATGAACTGAAGGCTGTATATACAATTGCTATTTTAGATTTTGTTTTTGATGAAGATAAAGGACAAAATAAATACCGATATGATGTAAAGTTGACTGATATAGAAACCCAAAAAGTATTCTATCATAAGTTAACTTTTACATATTTGGCCATGCCTAACTTCAATAAAAATTTATCTGAATTAGAAACAAGGTTTGACAAGTGGTTATATGTGATTAAAAATCTCCCCAAACTGGATGAACGACCTAAAGAGCTAAAAGGGAAAATCTTTGATGCATTTTTTGAAACTGCTGAAGTAGCTAAAATGACAAGAAAAGAACTAATGAGCTATGAAGATTCTTTGAAGTATTATAGAGATTTGCACAATTCTTTAGATACGGCGAAGGGAGAGGGTATTGAAGAAGGGATTGAAATTGGGGAGAAAAGAAAAGCTATTGAGACGGCTAAAAATGGTTTGGCAATGAACCTTACAGTTGAGCAAGTAGCGGAACTAACTGGGTTAACTATTGAAGAAATAAAGAATATAACTCTTTAACCAATCAACCTTTCTACAAGATTTTATAGGACCTACTCTCTTCTTCATTTTTGACTTAACACAAAATGAAGCAAAAATATCAAGGCCAGGTAATCACTAACAAACTTAATATTATAAAAAACATCTAGTAAAATTTAAGGGTTGTATCATTTGCGTATACTCTTGATGTTATCACAAATATCCTAGATTCTAGATGCAATAATTATTGATTTTTTATTTCTCGCTAACTAAAAAACAACTCTTACCCACCCAGTAAACCAATGATAATTTCTATTTAAGAGTAATAGAACTGGGTGAATAAGAGTATCAGTCAGATTAGTACGACTTTCTTTCGAACCAATCGTCTTCAGGAGTTACTGTATAACGTCCTTCTACCTGATCCCAATGATAACGATTACCCATCATTTCTCGGATTCTTTGATCAGTTGTGTTGGCTGAAGCAGCAACATTACCTGTTTTAGAACGGTTCCACCAGCTGATAGTACATTCGACTGGAGCTTCAAATGACTTAGAAAAGAAGTAATGATGACGAGAATAAACGTGTTTATCTGGTATTTGAAGGCCATTTAAGTACCAAAATCTCATGTTCACCAAAGCTACTAATTCTTCCATTGGTCTGTTTTTATCACCAATACCAAGATCAGCTATACCAGATGTTCTGTACCATGTCACTGCCAGGTTGTCCTTGGTAATCATTTCTTTGACATACCAACGGCTTACTTCTCCAACAAAATCATCTTGGCCAACCTTATTATAGTCTGACAAGTAGCTCTTGCCACCTCTACTCCAAAACGGATCTAACAATTCTAGTCTTTTTAGAGCAATTGGATTTTCTTTTGAAAACTTGTAAGCAATAGCTGTGGCTAATTGACACCCTAAAGAATGGCCTACAAAGCGAATATTATTCGATGTATTTGCTGGTAAAATTTGATTTAATTGGTGAAAAGCGATTTCTGTTAACGATATATCAAAATTACTCTCCATATAAGAACCATCTGCTTTCTTATACCTCATGCCTCGAGGCCCTTCTGAAGACCAAATTTTTGCTTCAGCATGTTTCACTTCTAGTTCATCTGCAAATTGGTTCCAATAAAATATAGCAACGTTCCAACCGTCACGCTTCCATTGTTCTGCTGTATTGATTTGCATAGAAAGCGCATCATCCTCAAAAAGAAAATCATTTCTTCCTCCATTGGTTAAGGGTTGCCACCCATGAAAAAAAATTACTGTTGGTTTTGAGGCATCATAGAAACTGCTCCCTACCTGACGTTGCACTTGCGTTTGCATGTCAAATGCAGGAGTTGAATTGTGATTTTCATCAAACCAATAAAGACCAAAATCTAGTCCTTCTGTCGTATATCCATCAAAATTAAGTTGAAGCAGATTGATTATAGTTCTTGAAGAAAAATCGTTGAGGTTCTCATTTATTTGGCAACTAGCAAGCATCGTAATGCCCGCAAGTATAAAAAGTTTTAATAGACTGGTTTTCATTTCATTTAAAAGTTTCGGTAGAAGAAATTATCATTAGTTTTTTGAATTGGCAGGTAAATGAAGGAAATAATCACCAGTAATACAACATTGAATACAATTAGTTATATTAAGTTATTGTTGATTTTAAAAGAGACATTGTAAACTGTTAATCTGTAGTTCTACTATACTCTCCTTCTTCAATAGCCTACGGCTTAAATATGGACTATTGATGGTGAGAAAATACTTGATAAGTACTTAATGGCTTTTAATTGAAGCAATCAGGGAGCTAAGTCCTAGCATTTACACCATGCAAGTGCTAGGACTTACACTCCGTACATAATAGCACTTACACTCTGTACATGCTAGGACTTACATAGTGTACAAGGAAGGACTTACACTCTCTACATAACAGAACTTGCACTCTGTACATGCAAGGGCTTACGTACTGTTTTAAAAATCAAATATTTTTTCATAAGAACAATCCCCTTGCTTCACTCTGATAATAAGTGAGACAAGGGGATTTTTTATAATAAATTAAGGTGATGTACTCAGAACTTTGGTGAATAAGCTTAACTATACAAATTATGCTCACTCAAATACTTCCTCACCTTCCTGATCTGCTCTATATTTTCCTCTGATTCTATGTCCAATGGATTATTATAGTGCAACATTTCTATACTTCCATCTTCCCATTCTTCTACTTTGATAAAGGGACAGTGGAGGAGTTGGTCTTTGGTGTGAAATTCTTCATATATTTCTGGTAAAGTAACACAATGGTAAAAAAATGATTGATCATTAAAAGCTCCATTGATTACTATGTTTCCCGCTAAATCATGTTTTCTTAAAAATTGAGACTTATGGCCTACATCTACCCAACTTACGTAACCCAAACCATTGGGGAGGCTTTTGTAGAGGTTGAAGAAGAAAGTATTAAATTTCAAAAAATTGATTTCACAAAAAGATTTATCATTACTATAGTAAGTAATCGTAAAAATATTGTCATTACTCAGGATAAAAACTAATGAACTTTCGGTATTAGTTTTAGCATTTTCTTTATCAAAAGAATATACAATCTTGCTTTTTACATCAGTGATTGAAAAAAAATCATACAAATCTACTTTATAAGTATCCGTAATATAATTTTCCTCATAAAGATCAATGTTTTTAGATATAGAGTTCCAAGAAGTTTGGGAAACAAACTCTTCAATTTTCTTTAAAAAAGAAAAATCTGATTTTACTTGAAATTCTAATTTTATATTTGCCATTTTATCTCTGTTATATTATTCAATTGTTACGAGGTTATTTTTTTGATAATGATTAGAGTGTTTTTCGGTAACGCCCAATGCCATGAATATCAAAACACAACCCTTTATAACAAATATGGTCTGTAAGACATAATTAATTTTATCTTACAGACCATAATAATAAGATTTAATCTTCTGTTATTAAAGCACCTTTAAGGTTCTGACTTTTGAGAGATCACTCTCTACATTGTAGATGGTTGATGCTTTGATTGTGAACTTATAAGTTCCTTGTTCAAGGTTCTCTAAAGTAATGTTTCTGTCTTCTTTTGGTATTTTAGAATACTCTTCTCCATTGACATAAAGTGTAAATTCTCTGATGTCTTCGATGTCTTGAGGATATTCCCATTCTAGGTTGATACTTGTTCCGTTGACTGAGAAAGGCCAGATATTTACCTTAGGGAGTTCTGGAGTTGGTAATATTACTTTTACCGTATCGGTATAGTCGTATACTAGTTCGTTTTCATCAGCATATTTGACTGCAAAAGTATAGGTCTTTCCTGCGACTCCTTCTACTTTATAAGTATAGTCGGAACGCTCAACAAATCCAATTGAACGCTCTCTTGCTAAAATTCCTCCTGATCGATCACAAAAGATGACATAACCTTTTGCTTTGCCTTCTAATTCTTTACTTGGATTCCACTTCATTTTCACCACCACTTCATTATTTTCTATGGCAGGCTCCAATGTCAAGTTTTTCTCTTCCTCAGATAGAATTAGACTTGGTGAATAGTAGAGTTTTAAGTCATTACTCCATAACTCATAGCTGTCAATAGGCTTTACGACCAATCGGTAGGTGACTTTGTAATCAATGGCTTTGATGTTGTTGTCCTTATATTCTCTTTCGGTGTTGGATAATGTATCTGAAATTGTTTCAAAATCCTGATCATCAATTTTTCTTTGAATCACAAACCCTCTTAATTGATCATTGATCACTTCTGGCAATTCCCATTTCAGCTCCACTCCTTCTTCCACAAAGTCTGTTGCATTGTTTTGATCATTGGTGATGATAGGTTTGATCAAGGATAAATCTTTGTTCTTTGACCATTCCAATTCAGTGGGTTTTCCTGTATTCTTAAAAATAGAAACAGGTACGATCTCATAGGTGTAATCGTTGTCTTGATTGATACCTTCATCTGTATAATAAAGCGTTCTGATTTTGTCTTCCTTATTCAGCCAGATTGTTTTAGGCGTCAGCTTTGTTCTGTTTTTACCATTTACTTTTCTCCAAATATCAAAACCTACAAAGGTCAACTTCTCATCCAAAGCCTCTCCTTCATATGCCAGCGTCAATGACATCTTTCTTCCTTGTCTTTTAATTTTTTCTGACTTTGGAGGTACCGTTAAATCTAATTCATCAGAAGTATTGGCTTTAAAAGTAGCCACAGCCTGAGGAGATTCTTGACCATTGACCACTGTAAATAAGCCGTATTCTATTTCTTGGTTTTTCTTGATTTCATAATCTTCATAACCAAAACCATAAATCATTGCTACGGCATAATCATACATAAACATGGTCAAAAGTAGATTGACATTGCTCGGTGATTCAGTCAAATAATTGATCAGAGAGGCTTGGTCTACTTCATTCAAAGCGTTATTAGGATCATTTGAATTAATCATCTGATTCCTCACCGTTTCTACTTCTCTGATTACAGCTCTATTGTTGCTGATATTGTCCAGGCTTTTTGAACTTGCATTAAACTGCAAAAGCGGGTCTGTATTCAATACAGACCAATCGCTTTCATTGTTGACTTTTTTCTTAAAAACAACGCCCTGCAAGTTCTGGTCATAGTTATCTACGTACCAAAGCAAAGACACCTTGTTGTTTTTATCTACCTCACCTAAGAGTGTATAATTACTCTGTCCAAATGAAAACATCTGAACAAAAAATAAGATGTATATAATTAATAAGCTCTTTTTCATATTCCTATTCATTGACCGAACCAAATGTTTTAGTGTAAGTACCTGAGAAGGTTTCAGTGTGTCCTGAAATACCAATTGTCAGGTTATATGAAGTATCTAATTTCCAATCTGTATTCACTGGCATAAATTTACCTGTTGCTGAGATGGATAATGTTGGTTCAACTTTACCGAAATAAGTATCGACCACCACGTCTGCTGATGCTCCCACATTTACAGCGATTAGTTCTGTTTTGAATTTCTGATCATCAAAAGATGTATTGATTTGACCGTCTATATTGAAGCTAAACTTACAGTCAATTGAGTTGCCTAATACCGAAGTAGAATATTCTCCATTGTATTCATAAATCAACTTACCACTCAAACTACCATCTGCTTTCAATAAAACACCTGATGAATTGAATGTTCTTTCATTCGAGAAGTTACCGATGAAGTCTACTTGGTTAAAGATCTTCGCATTCATCTCATTTGTGCTGAATGTAGTCTTCGTTGAGGTGATAGAATAGTCAATATCCTGATTTGCTTTAAAGATAAATCCACTTTTCGCAGGGATATTGATCTTAGCGGCTAATACACCTTCAATGTCATAACTTGGAAGGTTTAATGTCATACTTGCTCTACCGTCAAAAATTGGATTGACTTTAGGAGATTTAATCGTACCATTTAAGTGAAGCATGGCCGTTCTATTTCCCCATGAGTAAACTGCTGGATCTACTGCAAACTCAACGATACCAGCTTGATCTTGTAAACCAAATGAGAAACCTGCAATGTATTTACCATACTGTGGTGTACCAAGTTTATCGCCTTTGGCAAAATCAATATAGTAGTTATATCCAAACTGACCTCCAAGTTTCGAGATAGAAACACCTGTAAAGATTGGAATTGGTGCTCCGACTGTCAATTTATAATATCCGTATACGAACTTGTTATTTTCATTACAGTTATCACAATCACTTGTACCCATATCTACTGCTCCCGAGATGCTCAGTTTCTTAGAGACTGTTGCGTCAAATGTACCTGCAAATTGGTTTTCTTTAAAGGTTGCTTCAAACTTGATCGCCATTAATGATTTATTCAAATCACCAGAAGCTTTACCTACTGAAACAGCACCATCTAATCCCACTTTAAATTTATCAACTTTCACATAAGAATCACCAAGTAATACTTTAGCATTCATGTTCAAGCCTGTTTGAGCAGTGTATGCGGCAGATAAAATATCAAATCTGAAGTTTTTGTAAGATACATTGGCCTTACCTTTTACAGTTTTGACTTTCCCATCTTCTACTACCAAATCTTTCAACGTCAATTCAGAAGACATTCCTTCTGGCTTCACGCCAAAGCTACCTTCAATTTTCTTAAGGTCAAGATTGTCATCTAATGTAAATTCAAATGCAGGATTCTTCACATCAAGCTTACAGAATTTCAAACTCTTTGTTTTAGTACTTAACCCTGCCAATAAGTTTTGCTGATTGTACTCCAAACTCAAAATTACATCTCCATCTAAACCTTGAATACCGCTTACTAATAATTCACCATTACCTGATTTGAATGTAAATTCTTCCGTATTTAGATTATAATCGGCATCTACATCAAATTGATTTAAAGTGGCATTGAAGCTATTCATTGAAACTGACTGAGGTTGTGTAACCGCAAATTTACCGCTCATAATTCCCTGATTAGAGATGCTTCCTGTAAAGATGGCAATCTGTTTCTCCTTCTTAATCATCACAATATTGAAGTCCTTGATTTTACTTAGGTTGAAGTCTTTTAATCCTCCGTCCACTTCAGAATCTAGATCAATACTGATGGTACCGCCTACTCCTTTTTTCAGCATTACAAGATCTTTGTATAAATATTTATCTTCTTTCAATGAAGCATCCAAGACAATTGATCCTGAATAAGTAGGTTTCTCACCTTCAAAATCATAGCTGATGATAATGTCTTTCACCTTGGTCTGAACACCGTAGATTTCAGGGAATTCCTTTTGCAAATCTTTAGCGTCTACCTTCAGGTAAGTGAAACCTTTATTCTTGTCTTTTTTGTATTCTACTTCCGTTTTAAAAGTTAAGTTTTTATCCACTTTCCCCTTCTTCACAAGTAGTGAAACTTCAGCTTCTACTTTTGTGATTTTTGATTTGTTACTCGGTTCTTTTGCAAACTTCACTTTTACAGGACCAAACTTTGCCAATGCATCCACAGAAACTTCACCAATTTCATAGTCACCATTTTCTTTGATAATCACTTTATCAATTGTTGTTGATACTTGATTATCCTGATTGGCTTCTACATCAATTGATGCTGCAAATTCTATGGCTCTATCCTCAAAATTATAAGACCCTGCAGAAAGCGTTACCTTCGCAAAATTAGCATATGATACTGTACCGTCACCTTCAAATTTTCTCAATGAATCTTTATTGTACAAGAACTCTTTGATATTCAGTTTACCTTGTAATTTATTGCCATTGATTTCTTTTGAATAAGACGACTGAAGGTCTTTACCTGAAACCGAAAGCAATTTGAACTCATCAGAGAAAGAGGCCGAAAGCTTTTTCGCTTCCATATTGATACCATAAATATTTAGAGAGTCTAAATCCTTGATCGTACCCGTAATTTTGTTGGAAGTCATTCCCAAGCCTATTTTCATTTGAGTAGAAGTACCTGGAAGGTTTGAAATAACTCCAGCACCTGTAACATTCAATACTTTAAAGCTCTTCTTCTTAAGGTTATAATTGATTTTACCTTTTAAAGAAGTCAATGTCACGTCCAATCCGTTCTCTTTGTACTCTACTTTTTCTGTAGTGACAATGTCTGCTTTCACCATTCCTTTATCAGTAATGGCCGCATTATTAATCTTCGCAAAAACTTTATTGTCTTTCTTAAAGTCGATATTGATTTTCTTTAAACCGACAAGATCAAAACCACCATATAATGCTGATGGATCAGCGGATGTATAAGCAACATTGTATTTGAATGTACCGTCAAGGCCTTTCTTCAAAATGATTGAGCCTTCTCTATAAGATTTATCTTCTGTAAGGTTACCATTGAAAGTCACAGAACCTGAGATATCCATTACCTCATTTTCATTTTTATAAACTAAGTCAAAACCAGTTACCTTACTTTCAATATCGTAAACATCAGGCAGTGGAATATTTTGTTTAGAAGCCATTGCTTTAACATAAATCAACTTTCCATCTTTTTGTTGATATTCAACTTCTGTTGTGACCTTTACACTGTCTTGGTACGTAGAATCTTGAATACTTACGGTTACAATAGCTTGAGCTTTTACCTTTTCAGATAAGTCTTGAAGAGGCTGTAAGAATTCTACTTGTAAAGGACCGTACGTAAATAAGGCTTCTCCTCCTGCTGCTCCAATTGTTATTTCCCCCTCTTCATCAATCATGATACTACGGAAAGACAAATCGACAGAATTATCCTTATCTGTTGTATTGGCCTTTACATCAGCATCAAGCTTTATTGATCTCATAGAAGGAATATACTTTCCATTTGTCAAAGTAAGAGATGCAATATCACCGTAACTTAATGATCCTTTCATTTCTAACTTCGTTAATGAATCTGCCATCATCTCTAGTTCCTCAATGGTGAAATTACCTTCGAAAAGATTTCCTTCAATTGTTTTTTTATAAGTACCTGCGATGTTTTTTCCTTTTAAACCTACATAATCAAAATGTTTGTCAAACTCTGCACTTAAAAGCTTGGTTTCAATTTCAACACCATAGAATTTCAGTTTTTCTAAATTTTTGATAGATGCTGTAATATTTCCATCTTTTAATTCTCCTTTCACATCAAAACTTGTAGGTATACCAGGTATTTTATCTATACCAATCGTTGAACTTAGAGTTTTAAAAGTGATAGTATCTTTCACAGAAATGATAAAGGAAGCATCAAATTCTTTCAAAGACATTTTCAATCCTTTGTAGGTGTAACTTACTGGACGTGGTAATGATAAATCTGCTTCTAGAGAAGCATTGTTTGATAATTTTGCGTCTTTGATAGAAGCTATTACTTCATCACCTTTTATATAATCAACATTTAATGAAGAAAGATTAGCAAAGTCAAAATCACCTTCAAAGTAATCTGAAGTGGTTGTGTAGTTAAAAGTGAAGTCTCCTCCAAAACCTTTCTTCACTACCACTGCTGATAATAATGTTTTATCTGCTGGCAAGTTGGCCGTTAAGTCAACACCACCTGACAATTTCCCTTTATCATCTAACGAAAGATCCAACTTCTTCACTTTTGAGTTGATAAACCCTAAGCTTACATCTTTTCCATTATTGTCAGACCAGCTGATGGAAGCACTTTTTAATTTTTCAGTACTACAATACAACTCATACACTAGGTTCGCTTCTGAAATATCGATAGAGAACTCACCTACATATTCATTTTCAAAAGGCAACTTGAATGTGACATTTTTCAACTCATATTTACAAACATCTTCTGCTTCAGACAATAGTGTTGGATCTTCTGTCAACGCAATGGCAATTGGTCCAAACTTCACTTCATCCCCTTTCTTAATGTCTTTTCCGATATCCAAGTTGGCTACAATGATATCCTCTTCAGTATTATCTTCTGTAGAATCACTTCCATCCTCAGCATTCTCCTCTCCTGCAGCTTCATCACCGTACTTTTCGAATCTAATTTTATAAGCCCAAACCGCCTTTCTTACATTTTCTATAGCTGTTGGCAAATCACTTACGCCTCCACTATCAATGATAGTTGCACCATCATGAATTTCATTATAAATAGCTAATAACGCTTCATCATCCGTTACGTCTTTGTAATCATTCAAGTCGTCAGGCTGTTGAGACTGTCCGTCCAGCATATTGAAGAAACTTAAAATATCCTCACCAAGCGTCATACCTTCTGTCACCAATACAACACGCTTGCTTTTTTCCTCCTCACTTAAAGTAGATTGAATATTCTTTTCAAGCTTCCCAATAGCCGTTAAGCCTTTCTTAAATTCTTCTTTAATGTGTTGTAATGCTTTGTTAATGGCTTGCTTTTTACTTGCTTTTGCATCTGCTTTCGCTTGTTTAGCCAGTTCTACTGATTGTTCAGACGCAGCAATTGCATCTTCATCACCAGACTTCTTAGCTTCTTTCAATACATCTTTTGCTTCATCTAAAGCATCTTTTGTTGAGCTAACTTCGTCTTTTAATCTATTCAACTCCTCCTTGATCTCATCAGGAAGGTTATCAAAAACATTTTCAACAAACTCTGCTGCTTTTTCAGCTTCTGCTAGCACTTGATCTAGTTTATCCAAACCATCCATAATTGCAGCTGCCAAATCTGGATCAATAATATCAGTATCCGAACCCGTTACATAAGCTTCGCCTTCAATCAATTGATAATCCGTATTGATTACTAAATCTTCATATTCTACAGTAAAGAATACTTTATTGAAAGCATTAATACGGATCATACCATTACCCGTATGCTTACCATCTTTGAACTCATCTTCTACAACAGTTACATCAAAATCGCCTGCTGTAAATTTCTCCCCTACATTTAGTGATTCATTTAGAGGGTCGCTATTTTCCCAAGAAATCAAGAATTCACCACCTTCACATTTATAAGTTCTTTCAGGTTGTTCTTCTGTGGAAGCTGAAATAATGTCCGACCATTCGCCATAACGATCACCCGAACAAACTCCTCTTACTTGTAATTCATATGCAGTTCCTGGAGTCAAAGGTTTCACATTTCCTAAATCCGCTAAAAACTCTTTTGTACTCCATGGCAATACTTCTTCCCCTTCTTTGGTTTTTCTTCTATACCTAACCTCCCAGTTATTATGAGAAAAATCTCCAGTCCACTCCACTTCAATACGCGATGGTGTTGTGTTTGCTACAGCAAATTTTTCACAAACTCTACATGCATCACCAAACTGGAAAATTCTAGGCTCACTCCAACCGTCATTTTTTAAAAGACCTAACTCATCTTCATCATAAGCTTGCACTCTCCAAGCATATTTATTTCCGGGCTCAAGTGGTGTATCCATCACTCCCACTTGATAAGCAGGCGTCATTACTCCTTCTTCATCAATGATTGGTCGAGTATTTGAAAAAGCATCACCTGCTGGCTGGTTCTCACGCAAGATTTCAACGACCTGAAAACGATAAGTGACATTTTGAGGTCTATTGGGTGAAGTAAGGTGTCTTGGGTTCCATGAAAAGTTCACAAACTGCGGATCTGAAGCCACTACTTTCTGATTTTCATAAGGCATCAATAACAATGGAGGATCACTCAAAATGATAAAACATTGATACATTGATGTATTTGAAATCTTCCTTCCAGTATAATACTCCAATACTTCCAGAGAGAAAACATAATTACCATCAGGCAATTTCCCACCATTATTTACAATACTTGATGTACTTCCGCTCACTGCTCTAAGATTGTTCAGCTCAAAGTAGCTTCCCAATTCTGTTCCATCAAACATCTCTGCCTGACCTCCAATTAAGTGGATTGGGTCAGGTAGATAAGTAGGTTTGGTTTCTAATATTAAACGCTTTTGCTTATTCTCAATTCTTAGTTTGAATCTGACAGGAATATCCTGCTGACTTATATCTTTCAACCAAATATTAGCCTGCACTTTAGAAGACCCAATCTGTGAATACTCAGACAAGCGTACAGGGTATGGTGCATTGAGCATCAAGGTTGCTTGCACCGGATATCTCTGTGCATTGACACTTTGCAAAGTGACAAATGTCAGAAGTAGGAGTATTAGTTTTTTTATCATTGATATGTTAGTTATTTATAGATAAAAAAGTCCATTATTAGGAATTAGTTTTTTCGTAGTAATGGTTTGTGATGAAACCTTAACAGATCCTACATCACCAATTTCATTTATTTTTATTTGATTCTTATTTTTTATAATTGTTACAGTTCCATCCATTCTAACAATTTCCCAGTAAAAATCTTCATCAAGTTCTATAAATATTTCTGGAACTGCGAAAACATTTTTACTTGCCTCAAATGGAGTTTCATGATCGACTTTCATTCGTTTGTATTCAATTTTAGTACCTGTTGTAGTATTTGTTGATGATAAATCTACATTATAACTTGCTGTACTGATTGAGAAACTTGTTGTCCGACTCTCATTAAAAGTCACACAATACCCCAAGCCATTGCAAAAAAAGGAAACCATACCATTATCACTACAATACGTTTCATTTAGAGAAGCACTTTGAAGATGATAATACTGATAATCAAAATTTAAGCTATTACTACTTTTACTGATACTAGTTGCATTATTATATTTATTAGTTGATGTTTGTACAGTATGTGAATTCAACCTATTAAACTGGGTATTACAATTTTCACCTTTTAGATCAATGTTATACAACAATATATCATTATTTAATGACAAAGTTATTTGGGAAAATAACAGTGTACTTTCTAAAAGAAATAATATTATGATGACTAATGACTTCATTTTGATTGTTTTTAGTTTGATTATGATTTTAGTACTGGTTGATCAGAATCACAATAGTACCATTCAATTATAAAGTTCATGTCTGGAGATGTCGATATATTTCTTTTTATTACTCCATGGTTTTTATTATCAGAGTTATCAATGGTAATATTTAGTGGAACTAATGGTTTATTCCAATCCATATCAGGATAAGTACAATAATCATTACCATCTCTTCTCCCTCTACCTGAAACTGACCTGTACTGAAAAGAAAAAGTATTTGATGTTTTTTCCAATTTTTTAGGAAAGGAATTGATTTCATTATTATGACATGTACTTTTATCTTCTACAATTGCATTATCTACCTCTATAAAAATATAATAAGTCCCTTGCTTCAAAACAGTTTGTCCAAATGCATTTAAATCAATAAAAAACATGATGACCATTAGAGTCAGAATTAGCTTAAGATAGTCTAATTTTGTTTTGAATGAAAGCTTTAATAAGCATGTGTTAAATCTATTTTGTATTTCCATAAGTACTTTTTCTTCTTTTTAATTACCAGATCAGATAGTGTTACTAAAAGTCTATTTATTTAATCCTTCATTATCATATTAAAAGAATTTAAACCATCCAGCTTGATTTTAATATTAAATTAAAATCAAGCTTCAAATGGTTTCTATTAATTCAGAAAAGCTATTTTCTATTTCTCATAAATAAACAACTCTACTCTTCTATTCTCTGCTCTATGTTCATCCGTATCGTTATCAACCATTGGTTCATTATCTGCTTTCGAAGAGGCTTGAATTCTGTGTGGTTCAATTCCTTCTTTTCTCAGGTAATCACGGATTTGTTTTGCTCTCTCCCATGCCACTTTTGCTTTGACTTTTGGAGCTCCCAAATCATCACTATGACCCACAATTCTAATATTGATATGGTCGTTGGATTTTAACAATTTCACAGTGTAATCTAATTGCATCTGAGAGTGTCTGGTCAATGTAGTTTCATTCAATCTATATTGTAAAATATATTTGATTGGCTTCATTTCCCTCCTTGGTTCATCAATGACTTCATCTGTTGACGCAGGAGAAGTATCTAAGTTCTCATCTCTTCCTCCACCTCTGTTGGAATTAAATGAACGGTATTGATCTCTCGGGTTTGTTGCTGTAGATTTATAATAAACAGATCTATTTCTTTTTCTTTTCGCTAATCCTTTTTTCAGTCTGAAAGCAACTTCAAAAGTGGATTGTTCAGGAAATGCACTTGTTGCTTTTGTTTGGAAATAGTTGAAGAAAGCAATCTCATAATGCTTTTGATCAAACTTAAAACCAAGTCCCATCTGACCATGATTAGAATAACTTAATCCAGCTTCCAACCCTCCTGTACTAATTGGGTCTGTAGGGTTTTCGTTGAAGAAATGATACCCTGCCCATATTGTACTTTGAATGGTGTGCCTTTGATCCATATAATCATACATTAAATCAGGTGTGATAGTGAAGTAAGGATTAACCCAAATATGAAAATTGGCCATTGCACTCCAACCAAGGTCCAAGTGATCATTCGATAGGTCTGAACTATTTTTAGGTTGATTCAAGCGGTAGACATTTACACCGAAACGATGCTTTTCTCTGTCATAAAGGTCTAGTGAAGACCATAATAAACTACCGTAAATGCTTGTGTAACTGTTTCTTTCTGTTGAAAGGTTTTCATTGATTTCAGCTCCATCCACTAGTCCATAGATAGGGTGCCATAAACTACCTGTCGTTACCCCTTCAGTATTTAATCGAATAGAAGTCCAAGAAACACCCAATCCCATAGACAGGTCATGGTTTTTTCTTAGTCGAACAGTATAAGCAAAAGAGCCTCCAATTTCCTGCGTTTCGAAACCAAGGGATTCTGTTGGTTTTTCATTTAAATAATAAAGACCGCCACCTCCTTTCAAGGCTTTCGTTTCTTTATCAATCCATGGTAAAGCACCTGTGATAATACTTCTATTTCGATTCACTCCTTGTCCGTAGTTGACGGATTTGTGAAGCAAGGAAAATGAAGCATCAGTATTTAATCCTCCATAAGCAGCAGAATACCTTAATGGGGCATAATCTCTCAATGTTCCGTATCCTGCTGTTTGGGCAAAAATAGTCTGGCTTAAAAGCAGGAGTACAGAAAAGCAAAAAAGTCTGATGATTATATTTAAAGAGTTATTCATTTTCTATTATCGTTTTAGGTTAATCGTTCCATGAGTGGTTCCGTTATACTTGACTTCTGTTCCGTCCTCATAGATTCCAGCAATTTTCCATAAATAGGTACCATTTGGAAGGTCCGCTCCATTTAGTTTGCCGTCCCAACCTTTTTCATTGATATCTTTATAGTTATCAGAATAATAGACTGTCTTTCCAGCGTGGTCCATTACTTTAAGTTCTAGTTCTTTTATACCCTTTCCATACACATGGAAAGTATCGTTTTTACCATCATCATTTGGAGTAAATAAATTTGGCACAAATACCTCATTACCGACAAAGACAGTCATTGATTTTGTATCTACACACCCATTTTCTGTCATCACTTGTACTGTATATGTGGTCGTTACTTTTGGTGAAACTGTAGGTGATGAAATGGATGGAGAATTGATTTCATAATCAGGTGCCCAAAGATAGTATTTTCCTCCTGAAGCTTCTAATGTCACCTCTCCTTTGTACCCAATAGAAACATCTTCACTAATTGTAATTTCAGGTAGTTTATGTACCGTTACTGTGACTGTATCTTGGTATTCTAGACAATCACCAAGTTTAGCTGTCACAATATATTCTGTTGTTTCAGTAGGGAATGCCAGTGGATGAGAAGCGTTTGCATCATCAAGTGTTGCCGCATTATTCCACTCAAATGAATAGTTATGCTCTCCTCCATCTACGATTGGATAACCTCCTATTTCAACACTTTCACCTATACAAATTTCTACATCTGGACCGGCATTTACACTATAAAATTCGTTGACAGTTACTGTGACTGAATCTAATAAAGATACGCACCCTTTGTCGTTTGTAATTTGCAGATAGTAAGTGGTTGTACTTTGCGGTGATGCATTTGGTGTGGCAATACTCGCATCAGACAATCCTTCAGAAGGGAACCAATTGTAAGTCCAATCTGCATTGGATTCGTTTTCTCCAATTTGAACAATATCGGAAGTACAAATCACTTTATCCTCTCCGGCTTTGGCAATTGGTAATTCTAATACTTCAATTTCCGTTGTATCATAACTTACACATCCTTGCCAAGAAGTTACTCTTGCCACAATAGTATGGCTTTCATCAGCAGTAAAAGTATAAGAAGTTCCATCCTCTGCAAATGTATTGTGATTGATATCCAACCATTCCACTTTACTCCAATCTCCTTCTACTTTGATAGTACCCTCTTGGTCAAAACAGATTTCATAAGTTTCTGGAATTTGGAAATCTGGCAACTCAAGCATTTCTACTGTTACTGTATCTTTCCAAACACAACCCACTTCGTTAGTACGTTCTACGTAGATTGTATCTGTTTCATATACACTGTGAGTGTACTCATTACCTTCTTTAATTTCACCTAATAAATGAGATGACCATTTGACGATGTCTGATGAAATTCCAACTTCAAAAGTTGTAGATTCTAAGTAACAAATCTGCTGGGTCTCTCCTAGCTCAAATGTCGGCAATTCTAGTACTTTTACTTCCACTGTATCTCTGTAAATACAGCCATTTGTATTTCCTATTTCTACCCAAATTGTCTCATCATTAAAAACTTCTTGAGTAAAAGAAGTATTATCATCGTTGTCTAGTTTTCCTTCAAACGTTGAATACCAATGGATATAATCTACTGACTCAATTTCTTTGTCAACTTCTATAACTACTTCAGTATTGTAGCAAATGGCCTGATCTACTCCTAAAGAAAACTCAGGAAGCGCTAGCTGTTTTACTTCAACTGTGTCATACCACACACATCTTTCAACATTGAAAGCCTCTACTACATACGTAATCGTTTCTGTCATTTGAGTAGTGATAAACCTTTGATTTTCTACAAATGGACTATTTTCTCCTAACACATACCAATTCACAGAATCTAAAGATGAATCAACCGTTAATTGGTAATTCGATAAATGACAAATCTCTTTTGTTCCTTGTGTTTCGAACACTGGAAGGTCATAAACACCCATCACTAAGGTATCATAAGCGATACAACCATTTTCATTTGTCACTTCCGTAAAAATCGAGTCTTTTACTGTGGCTGTATAAGTGATTGAATTTACGTTAGTGGCAATTTCTCCTCTTTCTTTTGAGAACCATTTTACATTGGACCAAGAGTCATTACCAATAGATAATTCAGCACTTGTGTTGTAACAAATTACTTGATCTTCTCCCATTGTAAAATCAGGTAAAGCAAATGGATTGATGATCAATGAGTCGTAGTCAGTACAGTTATTCTCATTCGTTACTGTCAGCCAAATTGTATCTTGGACTGCAAAAGTATACGCAATAGTTTTATCTGTACCAAGATCTCCATATTGTCCTGAAGTCCATTGGTAAGTTTTCCAATCTCCTCCATCAATTGTTTCCACATCTCCAATACATGCTCTTAATTCTTCGCCAATATTTGGAGTTGGAAGTGGCGCCATTTCAACATAAATAGAATCAACGTTCTGACATCCTTCAGTATTTGTTGCAATTGCCCAAACTGAATCCGTCTCCGTTACTGTCCAATTCAACAAACGAGAAGTTTCCGTTAATTTTCCTTGATTTTTGGAATACCACTCCACTTGTGTATACCCTCCTCCAACATCTAAATCAATAGAAGAACTGTAACATATCAATGTATCATTTCCTAAATCGAACTCAGGGCGCGGATATACTTTTACAACTACCGTATCAATTCCAACACAGCCATTACCATCTGATACGGTGTGTACCACAGTGTCTTGCTCTGTAATTAAAATACTATAGGTATTCTCAGTGCTTACTACTGTTTCATCTGATAACCTTTTCCATTCAACATTCGCCCATGATTGAGTAGCTTCTAATGTTAATGTCTCATATTCACAAATAAATACTTCTTCTGAAAGACCTGGATCAGGCTCATCCCAAATGGTGACTTTAAGAGTATCTGTGTTCACACATCCATTATTGTCAATCACTTTTACCCAAACCGTATCATCAACCGCAAAATCCCATTCAACTTGAGTTACATCTATTGCAGTATGACCAGTGGTTTGCAAAGCACCCCATTCAATCGAAGCCCAATCATTTGTTGTTAGATTGATAGTCAAGAAACCATCTATACACGTGTTCAAGTCATCTCCAATAGATACGGTTGGCAATTCTCTAACTCTAGATTGAATTGTTTTTGAAAGTTCACAACCGTCAGCATTTGTTGCTGTGAATTTGATTTCAATATCTTCCATAGCTGTATAAGCCAATACTTTTTCTTCACCCATTAAGGTATCCGCATTGACATCCCACCATTTGTATGTGGTATGTTCGCCAGCTTCAATGGCAGTTACTTCTTGGAAACATGTGAAATACTCGTCTTCTAATGTAATGACAGGAAGTTCAAGCATTTCAATTTCTAAGGTATCATAAGACCAGCAACCATTTTCATTTTCAACTGCAAGGTATAAATCATCTGTTTGTGCTACCGTCCATTCCAGTGTCATTTCCGAACCGATGATTGTACCATCACTTTTTCTTTTCCATTGAATAGTTTTCCAATCATCAGTAGTAAAAGTAATGGTCTCATCTTTACAAACTTGTAAGTCTTCTCCTAAATCAATCGTAGGCAGGTCCCATGCTTTTAATGTAATAATATCTGTTCCAACACAGCCATTCGCATCCGTTACTGTTACTTGCACTCTTTCTTCAACACTAGAAATGTAGGTATAAGTATCACTCTCCACAGGATCTGAACCATCATCTAAATTTTGCCAAACAACCTTTGCCCATGAATCAGAAAGTGAAATTGTATTTTCTTCTCCTTTACAGATAAAAACTTCCGTTGGTGCTTGAGGATCAACTTCTGCATAAGGTGTTATTGTAATGTCTTGAGTAGATGTACAGCCGTCTTCGTTTTCAACAGTTAATGTGACTACTTCCTCTTTTTCAAGTAAAAGAGTGAAAGAAGTATCTGTTGTTTCCAATGGAATGCCATCTTTAGAAGTCCAAATTACCTTTGCGTAAGGTTGATCTAATGTATAAGTATATTTTTCATTGATACAACTATTGGCTGTTTCAGGCATTGTAATTTCTGGAAGTGCAAGTGTATTGATTTGAACAGTATCTTTCATCACACAACCGTATGTTAGTTTTGATACTTCTACCACTATTGAAAGTGCTTCCTCTACTTTATAATTTAAAGTAAACCCAGACCCTAACACCTCTCCAGTACTCATATTTTTCCAAGTGACCACTTCATTTCCTGTCCCTGCAGAAAATGTCACCGTTTCCTCTAAACAAATCTCAAGATCTTCACCCAAATCAGGTTTATCACAAATGGTAAATGAACCTTCAGTAGAGAAACCACTACCCTTGTAATCTGATCCAATAGATTGAATTGAATAATAATATTTCCCTTCCGCTAAGGAATCAATCGTCAACTGTTCAAAGAATGTTTTGCCGTAAGAAAATAGCTTTCTAGTTCCATCTGGTTCAGCATCTGCACTTACTACATCTCCCGCACCTGATGAAGTTCCAATCTTAAGGTCATACGCAATAGCATCGGCAACATCATTCCAAAAAATCTTCACTGTATTGACTTGTACAACTGGCGTCAGTGGTGTCGGTACTTGGGGAGCAGTAACAGCACTTGTGAAATCATTTTGATATAAAAATATTTCAGTACCAAAAGCAGTTGTACCTGACAGTAAAATATCTAGCTTTTCATTGTTGTTCCAATCAAGAACGGTAAGGTCACCTGAAGTAATTTCTTTAAATGAAATAGTAGAATTGGTAAAAGAGGTTCCGGCATTATTATAATACAACTGCGTAATACGGCTGTAAGATCGATCATAACCGTTTAAGAAAACATCAATGTAGCCGTCTCTGTTAAAATCACCTACTTCTAATCCTCCTGTTGCAATATTATCTAAGCCCCAGTTTACTTGTTGCCAAATACCAGAGTTGTTAATGTAAGTATAAGTGGATGGTTGATTTGATGCATTCAAACCTGTCATCACTAAATCAGAATAGCCATCATTATTAAAATCAGCAACTTTTAATTTTGTCTGGTTTAATGCAGGGAAAGATATTGCTTGTGCTTCGTATTCCCCTTTACCTAAGTTATGGTAAAGCTTTGTTTCTCTATTTCCATAAGGGTTATCGCCAGAAAACAAGATATCTACTCTACCATCATTATTGGCATCAAAAGCGATAGTTTCTGCGTTTTGATACCCTAGAATATCCACATCAAGTTCAACAAAGCTACTGCTTCTATAAACGAAATATCTTGTCTGGATTTCTCCACTACTATTCTTCCCCGAAATCAATAAACCATTTTCTCCTTCAGCTCTAAAATCACCTGAAATAATAGAGGCATTTTCTAACTGAGGAATACCTGAATTTATATTAGTCCATGAACCATTACCATTATTGATATAAACATCAATTCGTGCAGAATTCGTATTAATGTCTTTACCTGCAACAAACAAGTCCATTCTACCATCTTTGTTAAGATCTCCGATAGAGATTTTTGGAGATGAAACAGGTTCTAACCCATTACTCCAGTCCAACCATTCACCCCCGCTAATGTACTTGGCTCCAATAACCCAAGTTGATGAGGAATTGATACCAGCGTAAATGACATCATTTTTCTCTTGGTTCCCATTTAAATCAGCACTGATATAAGTACTGTTATTTAAAGCCTCTAACCCCTCTACCGTTACTTCTGAAAAGTTCTGGGCATTTACTTGAAATGTAATAAGCAACAGCAGAAGATTGCTGATTAAAAGTTTGCTATTCATGTTAATTCTATTCTAGTTTCCGATCATTACTTTTAAAACTTTCACCCCTTTCAGAGTGTGCAATTTCAACAAGTACATACCGGTTGGAAGTTTTTCGTTTGAATATTTAATTTCATAATGATCACTGTTTTTCAAAGACTGATCCCAAAGTTTCAATCCGTTCATTTGATGCAGTGATACATAGGCATTCATTTGTTCTGACAAACCAATATAAATGCTGAAGGTTCCTTTAGAAGGGTTTGGAGTAACTTCAAATATTCTAATTTCCTCTTTTTCATTAGAAACATTATCACCAATAATTCCAAAACGACCTCCTGCAAAAACGCCTACATTTACAGTCTGTACTTTTTCCGCCACACAACCTGCTAGTACAGAACGTTGACGGATTGTATATTCACCAGCTTGGGTAAACCTGATTTCATAGGTATAATCTGTTGAGTCTACCACTTCAATTTGTGGTTCAATAGTCCATGAAATATCATCAGGAACAGGCTGAGTAAGATCTACGATAACATAAGTATCAAATTTCTCTTGAGCTGAGTGATCAATCAAGAATTGAGGAATTAAAAGGTCATCACGGTGTACAACCTCAAAATCATATGTAGTTTCACAGCCCTCTGTTGTTGTAAGATGTAATGTATAATTACCCGCTTCAGTGATAATTAAAGTTCTATTGAAATCATCTAAACCTCTATCTGAAGTCCATCTTACATCTTTCCATTGACTACCCGCATCGATAGTGTAGAATGCTCCTTCGCAAATTTCAATAAAGTCAGTAAGATTATGGATGTCGACAACAATTGGATCTGGATCCACGATTTCCTGTGAAAGTGTGATAGAACAGCCATTTTTATCTGTAACTACTACTGTATAACTACCGCTTGCCAAGTTTTCAATACTTTCAGTTGTCATTCCATTGTTCCACTCATATGTGTATGGTGCAGTTCCACCTGAAATACTTAATGCAATCGAAGCATCACCGCCTTCAACACAAGTTGGGTTTATAACTTGAGCTATTTCGCCTTCTAAAGCTGAAGGTGTTGTTACGGTATATGTTTTCGATTCCTCACATCCTTTATCAATATCACTGATGTACACAGTATATTTTCCGGCACTCAATCCATCTACAAAATTACCGATTCGTCCATTATCCCAGACATAAGATAAGTTGTTGGTACCACCTGAAGCATGAACAGTAATTGAGCCATCTTCACTTCCGAAACAAGAAGTTTCTACAATTTTCACACTATCTACTTGTATAGAAGCTGGATCATTTAATCTGAAAGAAATAAAGTTAGATCTACATGCATTTTTATCTGTCAATTGAAGGTCATATAAACCTTGACCATAACCTTCCACTTTGAAAGTTGAATCAGTAAGTGACTCAATAAATACGGCATTCGTTGAACTTAGAATGTAATCTTTTGTACCGCCTGTTGCTTTCAAGACTACACTTCCATCAAATGCACCAACACAAGATGGATCTGTCAGTTCGATAATCTCTCCAACAATTGGATCAGGTGCATTAATTTGTACTTCTACTCTTTCGAATGTACATCCGTTTCGGTCAGTAACATCTACAAAGTATGTTCCTTTTGATACATTCTGAAGTGATGTTCCTCTTTGATTATTGTTCCACTTGATGGTATAAGGAAGTGTACCTCCTTGCACAAAAATTTCAGCACTACCATCAGATAACTCATCACAAGAAGCATCTGTTTTTGAAATCACAGTAACTTGAAGTGGATCCGGTTGTTCTACCAAAGAAATAACTGTATCCTTAACGCAAGCATTTCTATCAGTGATGATCACTCTATAATCTCCTACAGTTATATTATTCAACTTATTCGTGAAATTATTGAAACCTTCCCATTCAATTTGATATGGAGCTTCACCCCCTTGAATTCTGATTTCAATACTACCATCTGCGTTTCCATTACACTTTGGAGATACTAAATCAATCTTAGCAATACTCAACGTATCTAATTCTTCAATTGTGAATGTTCCATCTGCACTACAATTCAAACTTGAGTTATTATCAGTCACCTTCAGTGAATAAGTACCCACTCCTACATTTTCAAGTAGAGAAGCATTTCCGACTGTTTGCCCTGCTTGATTTGTCCACAGATAAGTGAAATCTCCGCTACCACCTATTGTGTTCACTGAAATTCTACCATCTGTTCCATCTAAACATTTCGGTTGATTTGTATAATCTAATTCAAGTTTCAAAGGATCTGGATCTTCTAACTTAATGGATGTGTTTACCGTACAACCTGTATTAGAAATCACTTCTAAAATATATTCTCCAGAACTCAACCCTTCAAACAAAATTTTGTAACCTGAAGTACTCACCACATTGTCTAAGCTGTCTTTTAGAATTAATGTGTTGATAAATGATGCATCTTTATTGATTCCAGCAATTTCAAATGTACCATCACTAGCTCCAAAACATGTAGGGTTTGATTTCTCAAGGATCAACTTGATTGGATCATCAGCTTCCAATGTGACAATATTTGTTTCAAATGTACATCCTCTTTGATCCTTCACAATCACAACATGATTACCAGAAGCAAGTGCTGTATTTGTATCCTTGCCTTCTACGAAACCAGTGTTATCCCAGTTAAACTCATAAGGCGCTAATCCTCCACTTACAATTACTTGCATCTCACCATCATTCACTTCTTTACAAGTTGAATTTTGGATTGGTAATAATACTGCCTTAAGTGTTTCTCTATCTTGAATATTTATTCTTAGGGTGTTACTAGAACATCCGTATTGATCATAAGCGGTTACATGATACACACCACTAAAGAGATCTGAAATTGATTCGCTCTTCTCATCAAACTCAAAATTCCCTTTTTTCCATTCATAAGAATAACTATTTCCTCCACCAGAAGCGATGACTTCAATACTACCTGTTCCTAAACCACAGTTGGATGAATCTGTTGCAACTAATGCCAAAATAACTGCACTTCTTTCTCCAATAGAGATTTGAATAGTAGTATCACATTGAGTATCGTTATGTGTAATTAAGGCTTCATAATCACCTGCTAATACATTTTCAAGAAGTTTTCCTTTTTGAGAAGTACCTAACCACTCAATCAAATAATCGTCTTCAGCATAACTTGTCAGTTCATAACTTCCTATCTCTTTGCCACATGATGCTGGTGTTACATTACCCGCTACTTTTCCAAATACATGCCCCACTTTCTCATCTTCAATCTTAATGGTGATGTATGACTCACAGCTTGCATCTCTTAGTTCAAAATTGTATTCTTCATCTACTTTCAAACCTCCTAAACGGAAAGTTCCTGTAGTTGTATTTTGATCTAAAACAGTAATTCCTTCATAAGGCACAAAACTAAACGGACTTTTCCCTGAAGTCGCTTTTATTACCACCTCACCAGTAGGTTGATTACAATAAGGTAATTCTCTCAATGCAATATCTTCTTCAAAAGCGGCCGCATTAATGGCATTCAATTGAACAGTCAGTTCCTCTTGACATCCTCTTTGATCCGTAAAAATCACTTTATGAACACCTTTACCTAAATCACTTCTTGTTGCTGATGTTAGGTTATCCTCAACCCATAAAATGGTGAAATCATTAATATTAAGAGGATTATCAGCTAAATCTTTGACCAAAAGATTTACCTCTCCATCTTCAGCATCACAGTTTGGAGATGCTACAACCTCATAATCTGCATAATAATCTTTTGTCTCTTGATCAATGTTAAACTCAATGACTTCAGATTCACAACTCGTAGTAAGGTCTGTCACTTTAATAGAATGCTGACCAGCTTCTAAATTAGAAATTGTAAATGTCAAAGTATTCACATTCTGATAGAATTCACCATCCAAAATTACTTCTACATTATTTGAGATATTTTGAAGTTCAATGTCAACAGATCCTGTATTTAATGAGCAATAATCCTTATCTGCAGGTGTTGCATTTAATACAATATCATTTGCATCAAAAGTTAAGTTTCCTGTTACTTCATCACTACAATCACCATCTACTAAAATAAATGAATAATCTCCTCCCCACGATAAGTTCTCAATATTAAACGTTCCTTCCGCATCAAATTCTATCTCTCTTTCATCTGAAAAACCATCACTAACACTAAGTGTATAAGGTGCTACTCCTCCAGTAATATTTACAATTGCTTTTGCTGTATTACTTCCAGAACAACGAACTGCCAAAGTATTATCTGCTTGAACATTTAACAGTAATTCATCAGGAATATTGATAGAGAAATAAGTAAACTCACTTGTTTGAAGACAAGATACATCAGCACCTTTTGTGGCCTTAACATAATAATCTCCAGCTTCAAGACTTTCAAATGCACCCAATGTATTAGAAGTCGACTCTACGTAGTTGCCTCCCTCTAACTTGTATAAAATATAGTTTATATCTCCCTGTACCAGGTTACCATCTAATCGTGCACTAACAGCTATACTTCCTAAATCATTCCAGCAAGTAATTTGATTTTCTAAATCAATCGTCTTCAGCACAAAATTACCCAATGTATAACTGTCAGAATAGTAAGTATCACAATCGTTATGATAACGCAAGCCAATCCTATAAGTACCAGCACCTAAATTTGAAAATGTTTCAACGGCATTGTTTGATCCATCGACCTTATCTTCGTCATTCCAGCTTCCTCCAACTTCTTTTTGTAATATAAAAGTCATTGGTACTGTTGTAGAGGCTATTCCTGATTTAAGTGAATATAATCCACATCCTTGCTCAGAAGGAATGATATTCTCAATAAATGAGGCTGTAATTTCAGGTAATGAAGTGATTGGAATTGTTGGTCCAAAATCTTTCCAGCCACAACTGCCTCCCTCATTATATTGGAAGCTATAACTACCATTTTCAAGACCATTAAAGGCCAGAAGGTTATCCATACCTGCTGATACAGTTTTAACATCAGTAGCATCAAATTCAGTTCTATTTCTTACCCATCTTACCTGGAAAGTATTGGCCAAAACATTTTTCACATTCAATAAAATTTCCCCATCAGCACTTGCTTCACAAGATGTCTTTTTTGAACTAAGGGATAATGAAGAGTAAAGATGCTTTTGCTGTAAGAATTGAGTACCATATAAATCATCCGAATTACTATTAGGCTCATCTATTCCTAATTCTGAATATTTCTCATTTTCAAAATTGATATATCTCTCAACATGAGTACAACCCAATGCATCTTCAATATATATTTTGTAGTACTTACCACCTAATAGGTTATTGATTGAGAAATCGACAGAAGATGTATTCTCTAACCCAGTGCTTGTTCCTACAGAAATGGCATCAAGGTATTCTTCATCATGATAAACAACCCCTTCAGATCCATCATCTTGTTGCCAAATTCTCAAGGTATATGGTGCATAACCTCCTTCAACAGACAAATCAAATGATCCATTATTGATCCCTTTACAAGAAGGTATATTCACATCAGAAAGCGTTAATTCAACTGGTACTGGCTCTTTCACTTCAACAACTGCATCGGTAATTGTACCTGTACTCGTAGTCTGACTATTTTTATTTATATAGGTCAAACTTATAGTATCAATTGGACGATAAAATTGGCATTTGTCAAAAATCACCTTCACTTCATAGTTGCCTTGGGGTAAATTATTAAAGACAAACTCATCAGAAGCATTTTTAGTAGTTTCTTGTAAAGGTGTATCACTTCCTTGAACAAATAATCCTACCTGATAACTTTCGCCAGTTCCACCAATTAAATGTGAAACCACGAGACTTCCGTCTTCTCCTTCTTTACATGAAGTCCAATTGGAAACAATATCGGCCTCTATTGGAGGATAATCCGATAAGAAATAAGGGAAAGTTGTAGGTTTATCAACTGTATTATCATTTTCTACAGCAGTTACAATATTTTGAATTTCTGTTTGATTATTATTTCGAATAGTTGCATCATAGATTGAGTTACTATACTCAGGAGTCAAAGTGATGTCACTACAAGGACAATTATATCTATCTTCAACTTTTATTTGTAAAGTTGAACTTATATGATTCCCATCATCAGCCAATCTAAATTGACTTACTGTATCTGAATAGATAGGGTAAGTAGTATGCTGAGTGAAAACATTATAATATCTTTTGTCAGCATTCTGAAGGAAAATTCCACCATTTACGGACAGGTTTAGAATACCATTCGTTGTTTCATCTCCCGTCACAGGAGTACCAGTAATACAAGTTGGTAACTCTGGGGCATTGAACTTAATTGCTAATGCTTCAGGTGCTTGTAAATCATAGGCTACAGACTTATCATCATGTTCCACATCCGATGCATCGACATCCTTTGAGAAGGCCTCATAAGTAATTGTTATTTCACCAGCTGGAAGAGCATTATGAATCTTTGTTTCTGAAATGTATTTTCCTTCAGTGGCATTGTATGAAGCAGAATAAGTAGTAGAAATCGAGTTTCCTTTACCATCTTCATAGGATAATTTATAAAAGATATTATTATCTACTGGAACATAATAAGGAATACCTCCACTAATCTCTACTTGAACTTCACCGGTATATGCTTTTGCACCAAAGTTACATTGAACATGCAATTGTTCTGTATTCTCAGAATCATCTATAGTAACAAACGAAGTGTTATCTGATGCATTAAAATCAAGTGCTTTTACAGTAATTGCTAAAGGTGGTGGTTCATTTAGAGTCACAACTTCAGAGACAACGACATCACCTGTTGTATTGTCAGTATCAGGAAAAGAAGTACTAAAATCTGTCACCGTTGCTATACTACTTCCAAATGTGTAGTATTTGTCCTTCACAACAATTTTATAATCACCTGCACTTAAGTCTGTAAAAGAGTGGCTTCCTCTAAAATCATCGACATTTTTGGACGCAATTAATTGATAGGAATTACCAGAATAATCATACTTATAGATTAATGCAGAATAATCTGGTATACCGTCACTGACATTGATTGTGATAACACCATCCGATTGATTATTACCAGAAACTTGATATTCAGTAAGTCCCCCTTTATTTTCAGCAGAAGTTGTAATAGTTAATGCATCAGGTGCTTCAACTGTATATTGGGTATTGGTATTACTAGGGATTACAGTACAAATACTTTGATCACTAAATGTTCCAACTTTATAAGTCCCTGCCTCTAATGTCTCAAACTGATAAGCATTCCCTGAAATTGTTGTAGAGGATTTCACTTCATTATCTGAATCATTTATCAAGTTAAAAGAATAATTACCTACACCTCCTGCAATATTAACATAGAACGTACCGTCTGTACCTCCATTTCTTGAGACGTGATAATATTGATCCGCATCCGCATCATCCTTATACCAGAAAAGATCAGAAGCGCTCTGATTTGTGGTAGATGGCTCTTTTTCGAAGGTGATGCTGATTGATTCTGGTTCAGTAACACTTATCTCAGATGCATTAACTTTATAACCTTTGTAAACAGAATTATCATATAATATAGGATCTTCAAGAACCCATAAATTATAGTCATCAGCACCAATACCATCTATGGATAAAAGTAACTCATCACTATCCAGTGGATTAGAAGAAATCGTAAAAGGGTATTCTATTGATGCGTCTACTACAATAGTACCGCCATTATCTTTAAGTCCATAATTACTTAATGAAGGTGAAGCTGTGGTACTTGGAAGTAGAGCAAATCTCATCTCATCGATATCAACTCCAGTTTCATCTCTTCTGCCCTTATTATCAATAGTAAAGCTTAGTTTAATATCTTCATCATTATTACATCTCAAATGAAATGCTTCCGAGTTTCTAGAAACATCAGAAGAACCATTCCAAATGGAATAATCAGTAGCTTTTAACGCAATTGCTTCTTGATTTTGTATAGCAGGTTGTACCCTTATTTCTAAATATCCAACACCTGAAGGTGGTGAATTTAATATGGAGTTATTTATGTTGTTACCTGTTGCGTTATACCAAAATGCTTTAGCGTTATCCGCATTATCTAAAATGTATACACTGTAACTCTTTTCAAGCTTTAGATTCGTTAATGAATAATTGCCACTATTATGAGTAAAACCAAACTGTTCAAATGTACTTCCTCCTGTGTTATATACCCCGATAACCTCATAAGACCCACTTCCACCTGCTGGTGTTATGGACAATGTACTTTTATGAGCAATAGCACCTTCAGTACCTTCAGGATAATGGTACAATCTGTCATTGGGGTTTGTTAAAGATAAAGTACCAGATAAAGGAAATTGAATAGGTATAATAGAAATTCCGGCCTGGCTTCCCACTCTTTTTAACGCACTATTATTAGTTTCTACTTCAAGTGTATAATCACCAGGTGCTACATTAGTGATTAAACCATTACTGTTAAATGTTGTCCAATCAGAAGTTGAGTTCAATCTGTAATTAAAGTTACCTGTGAAACCCGTTCTAATAGTTCCGTCATTTGCATTATAGAAAGTTTCATCTGTTTTACCTAAATATAAAACTCTCATCTGATCAGGAGTAATTACAACAGTATTTACATCTTCTTCTGTTTGCGTGTCATCATCTATCTCATCCCCATTCAAGTCATCTTCAGACCCTCCAGGTAAAGTAAATAAAGCATTATCTCTTGAAGTAAATACAAGTGCATCATCTGATGCATCATAAACATTGAGGATATAATTATAATTTCCTAAAGTCTCAATTGTATGTTCTCCTTGAATATTTGCTTCTCCACCTGTTGTGATTTGACTTGAAGATACTTCTTCATTCGGATCAGGATTTTCTAATGAAATGATGTACTTATATTCTTTATTGGTTTTAAAGAAACTGGCTTTTGTAGTTACATCATAACTATTGTATAGGTTCAATAGATCTTCCTCACTTGTTATGGAAGCTTCTACTGAAGGAGGTGAAACCACAATAGATGGAGGATCAGGATTGATCAAAATAAAAGTAAAAGGAGATGAATATAAAGGAGCTCCACTTGCATTTAATCCTTCACTTTCGATTGTTTCTGTTTTCTCAACATATTCATCGAAACCATCAGGTAGAGTATAAGTAAACGTCTTTGGTACAGAAGTAATATCTTCATTAACTTCAGAAAAATAACCACCTACTACATTAAAGACTATATCTTTTGAGCCTCCAAATTGAGACGCTTGAAAAACTTTATTTCCTCCCTGATCCTCTATAGTGGTAGTGGTTGAATACTCAACACTAAATGGTTGAAATTCAAAAGCTGGGAAAGTTACACTTTGGGGAGTAGAACAACTATTTCCTCTGATGTACTTGCCCATTGTAGTAAACTGACTACCTTCAAAAATTTGAAGATAAACAGTATTACCATCTGTAGTTTGATTAGAATAATAGATGTTTATATAGTGGTGAGTTGCGTCGTCAGAATGGGTAAAACTATAATTAGTTCCATCAATGGTTGATGAACTAGGGTTGGATTGAATAAAGTTCAGGTTAAAAGCAACATCTCCTGCATTTTCTTCATCTTCAGTAAACGTTAAGTTTTTGGGCAAATCAGTATAAGCTACAATATTTATTGAGTCTTCAAATTTTCCTTTTTGAATCTTTAAACTGACCATAGAACCCTTTGTTCTTGATACAATACCTGCTCCATCAATAAATTCATCAGTAATAAAAGAAGGGTACATTTTAAAAACAGCGGAAGGTTGACTTATAAAATTTCCCTTTTGAACTGTAAGTTGTAGTTCTTTACCAAAATAACCATCTAATAAGTCTTTTGTAAATACATATGTTTCACTTCCAGAACCAAGACTAATTCCCGTTGAATGAAATTGATTATCTGTTCCCTTATACTTTAAAGTCCAAACATAATTATTTGTTCCAGAGACAATTTGACCTAATATTTGAGGTGCAGCGAACTTAACATTATCACTTTCACAATAGTCAGTAGATCCTGTTGTGTTATTTACAGCAGTAATCGACATTGGTATTTCAACAGCTACTTTATCTAAGCTATAACCACTGTTTATTACTAATAATAGAAAAATACTATTTAATAAAAATTTTTTCATTTTTGGTCAGTCTTAGGTGTTAGTATTTAATTGATTTCGATTCACTAAATTTGGAAGAAGAACCATCCTCATAATTTACTTTTATCCTATATTGATATTTTTTATCATCATCAACAGCTATATCTTCCCAACCTTCACTACCTTTTGGTACTCTGGCATAAAAACGAATAGTTTCTTCATCTACGGCTCTGTAAATATCAATATTATAGTCACCTGAAATAGGGTCTGTCCAAGCCAATTCAATCCCTTTTGCTCCTCTGTTTAATGAGAATTTCCCAACTCCTTTTCTGACTTTAGTATCAAATTTTCTAATGGCAACTGGCTTTGTAGGGATAGACTCTAAATTAGCATCATCAATTGCTATCATCAGATAGTGATATGTTTCCAAATCAACTACCGTTGAATCTGTAAAAAACTGTTTACCTTCTACAATTCCATATTCTTTTATGAGTTCCCATCTTTCAACAGCACTACTTCCCTTTCTGTAGATCAAATAATTTACTACATCAGTACTACCACTTGGGTACCATTCTAAATACGGTCCTCTCTCAGTACTTTTTGTGTAAGCAATTACTGGAGGAGACGGAGGTATTATATCAGGTCTCTTCAACTGCAGTGGAGCTGATAGTTCAGAAGGGTTTCCTCTTTTATCTACAGAAAGTACTTTATAATATACATCCTTCGCTAAAGTTTTGATACTTATAGAATCTTTAAAAGTAGTAGAAGGAATTTCTCTTGTTGTGACCTGAATATAGGTTCCATTTTTTTTATTAGCTCTATAAACTCTGTAACCAAACAAATCTCTCTCAGGACTTGGCGTCCAAGCGATTGTTACTCTACCCAATGAATCTACTTCTCCTAGAAGATTTTCAGGAATTGAAGGTGGGATACTGTCTGTAAGTTGTATGAATTCTTTGTACGACCAATTGATTTTCCCCACTTTATCCTTTGCTCCAAGTTTATAGTAGTTTGAAATTTCAGGTCCTATATCAAGATATTCTCCTGTCTGAACAGGAATACCTTCCTTAATGATTTTAAAGCCTTTATCATCTTCTGTTTCTGATCTTGCTATTAGAAGTGATTTAGCTCCTAAAGCTTTCCCCTCTTCGATTTCCCATTTCAACATCACACTACCCGATTTAAGGTCTTCATAAACCTTAAATTCAGGAACAAATTCCATAACAGGATAAGCTTCTACTCTAATTGGATTTACATAAGGCCCCCACTCTCCAAAAGCATCTTTACCTTTAATTCTATAATAATATGTACCTTCTTGGTCACCAATGCTATCCATGTATACCATATTTGGAGATGGTTCATTTAAGGATGGCTGAATAAATGGTGTTTTAGTTATGTCATAATAATTAACACCATCCTGAGACTTTTGTACCCAATAACTATTATAGGTATTACTCAAAGTTAACCAATCCCAAGTAAGTGTTACTTTACCCTCTTTATACTGAGCTGCAAATCTCTCTGGTTGAGGTAATGGAAAAGCTTCTTTTACTTGTACTAATACCTTTCCTGATTGGATTTGCTCCACACTATCAGGAACTAATGAATGTATTCTATAAAGATACCTTTCTCCTTTTTTAACGGTATTATCTTCGAAATACACACCTGACAAATAAGCTGCATTTCGAGATTGATCAGCAGAAAATAGTGCATAGGAATACCTCGCTTCTCTTTCCTTTACTACATGAATTAGTTGTGCTAATCCATCCTTAGAGTAAGCATCTGCATCAAGCTTAAATTGATTTCCAAATAATGCTTGAGCGGCTATTGCTATATACTGATCTGTGGTATCTGTATTAAAAACCCTTGTCCATTCATCATTGGGCTGGGGTAAGATTTTATCTTCTAGAATTACTCTTTCAACTTCATTTAAATGTGCACCATTTCTATAAGTGGTAATTCTTTCTAATTTATAACCGTACTTATTTAAGAGCTGCCAAGAAATTGAATTATCCGGGGCCCACCTTAAAAGCACTTTATCACTTGAAGTTTTTTCAATTAATTTAATTGAAGGTATTGATTCACTTGATTGTGAATATCCATACACATGAATATGTAGCAATAAAACTATATATATTAATTTTCTCATTATTTAATAATATTTGAAAGTGTATGTATGTATTCTGAATTACTTTTAGTCTTACCTGGTAATTTATATCTGAAGATTACATGATAATTACCTGAGTATATATATGGAGCACCTACGTCTTCACGAATTGCTTTAACCTTTTCATTATCATATGAAAGCACTCCATCTACTAAGAGATTTTCTATATTCGTTCTGATATCTATGAAGTCTTTATTTATACTTAGGTCAACATGGTAAATGAGTTCATGTGAATCATAGATTCCAAGTTGTCCAGAAGCAATTTCATCTTCATTTAACAATGGAGCAGAATTACTCCAAAGTACATTTTCATTCGACTGAGCATGTCTGATAAAAATACTCTTACTTGGTTTTAACCAGCCATATTTATCAGATGGTGTTCTCCATTCTATTTCAGCTCCACTTGCAAGTGGATAATCATCATAGATTAATGGATTAATTGCTCTTACATAGAAATCATCATTAAAATCAGCTTCTGTAGTTATTAGTCTTTCTATTTGATCTTTACCCATCATTTCGTATTGATCAAATGTCTCACCATTGTGATTTGGAATTGGCACGTAAATATATCGTCTATTACTTGGATAGTATAAACCAGTAAGTCCTGAACCAATATTTATACTTCCCATTTTTTCCACAAAAGTCTTAAAGTGGCTTGTTCTAAAATTAGAAGCATAAACTACTTTCTCCTCATTATTCTCTATAGTACCTGAGGCCGACCTTGTTTTAATATTAATGGTAGAACCTCCTTTTTGATCCCCTTGTAAATTTTGAGATGCTGTTGATTCAGTTACATTAGAATCGACATTTAACGCTGATTTAGGTAGATGAACGATTTCAAATGTATACACATTATTCAAAGTCATATCCGATGGGATATCTAATGATACTGTTGTATTATTATCATTATAAGATACATCTCCATAAACTGGATGACCTTGATAATTCGTAAATCTTGCCTTAACATCCCACTTATCAGGATTTTCCACCTCAAATAAGTAATCCCATCCTTTAATATTCAGTTTAATATAACCTTGATTCGATTCCTGAGGGAAGAAGTTCATTTGTCGATCAATAGGATAACTGTATACTACTTTATCCAAGTCTATAAACTTAGGTCGATCTCCTGAAATGAATGCTACAGATCTACTTAAATCTTCAGAATACCTCACTTTTACCCAACCAGCACTAGATCTTTCTTGGAATGTGAGCTTAATTCCCAATTCATATTTCGCTCTTTGTTCCAGCATAGCATGAGGTCTTAATACTAATGTCGTATTATCGTCATTCCATTCTTCGTCAAAAGTTACCTGACTATTACCGCCTTTCAAGAATACATTATCTACTCGAATTCTATATCTTTTCTTCTCGTTTGTATTCGGGTCCATTAATACCATTTCCTCATTAACAGGCACATTGAATACAAACTGAGGAGCGGCGAATACATCTACATCTTCTGATTTATTTTGAGGTGTAATAGAGGCTACCACTTCAACTCCAGCTAGTGGGCTTGCTCCTTGTATCTTACATTCTTCACCTATACTAAATTCAAATCGACATTCTCCACTTGCAGCACCACCTAAAATACTGTAGTAACCACCTACGGCACCATAACAATACATTGGGTTAGGTCCTTTGAACTGAAGTAATGCGGCTACGCCTAAATCTAGAATGGCAAATTTACCTTTCACAAACCATAAATCAACTTTAACGCCAATAGCCGCCTTTACATAAGCATATACTTGACCTTGAGCATACCATCCTTTGATACCTATTTGTCTACCTGTATTAGCACAAACTGCGTTGGCACCATAATTTGCTAGCATAAGGTCAAATCCAAAACCGGCTGCGATGTCTGCATAGAAAATCAAGAATGTCTTTTCTCCAGTATCAATTTTTAATGAAGCACCAAAAGCTACGCCTCTACCACCTGATAATGCACTTTCGTTTCTTCCTCCTGACTCAGGTTCTGGTGTTAAACCTAATATTTTTTTCACTTCATCTGGTGCTTCAAATCCAGAAGGAAGATTATCTCCTAACATGAAATAAGAAGTTGCCTCAACTGCTCCTAAAAGTTTTAAGTAAATCGGATTTTTATTTGTACCAATGTGAATATACCAGCTATCAGGTTCAAAGTGAGCAATTGCTCTACCTCCACCTTCTAGCACACCTGCTTGAATACTTACGTTTAGCTCACCATGATATACTTGGTTCTGGAAATCCAGACTCACTACAATACCCGCAAAAATTGGGGCATCACTTGCATTAATGTAAGCACATTGTGAATCGACTTCTCCATGATCTGGAGGTTCTGGTGTGGCTGTTGCATCTCCCTCTTTACCTCCTGTAGCGGAATTAGCTTCATCCATTACTTCAGCCATTTTCTGGAGTTGAGCCATGTCCAATCCTCCAATTTTTGGTGGTGTCATTAAATTGGCACAACCGATGAACATTGCTTTTTGAACGCCACCAGTTTTATAGAAGTTCATCTCAAACTGCGCCTCAACAAAAGCGGTTTCTTTCCTTACAATTGCCATTATAATGATGGCTTTAAAACCAAAGCCGGCATTTTTATCGGGTACATACACTCCACCTGTTGCGGAAGGAGTTGCATTTCTTAGCGAGGCATCTGCTTTAGAATAACCTACTTTTGTCATACCATAGTAAATACCCCCACCGAAACCGTGGAAGGTCAATGGTCCTACAGGAATTCCTGCATCAAGAACTGCCAATGCATCAACATACCAATATCCTTTACCTTCTTTCTTACCGAAAATCACTGAAGCTTCAACGGCTACTCCACCACCACTCATTGGACCTAATTTCGCCTCTAAAATTCCTTTAAAAACATCTCCGTAAATTGGATCGTCTTTTAGAATCTCAATTGTACCTTTTATATCGTAGACATTTTCTTTTCTTGCCTCAATAGTTACTTTCGTGATGTCAGTTCTGACGTATTTCCAAGAACCATTACCATTATCACCTATAATTTTCAGTCCTGCTTCTCCACCAAATCCTTCAGACCCTTCATGAAGTGACAGTCCGACAGCTAAATCAAGCCGGAGTTCTGTCCCCTTCGTATTCATCCCTATTTCATCAATACTTATTTCCCGTCCAAACACTTTCTGAGTGAGTAAATCTGAACTTAGCCCAAAGGCCGTGGCGGAAACATAAGGGGTTTCGGTTTGTATCATTAAGCCCTGAAAATCAATATCCACCAATTCCAGCTTGGCGTCTTTGGTGGCGACATTCATTGCCCCATCAAGATCTACACCTGCATAAAATTCTCCGTCTTCAATCTGTATTGTGATATCCGTCCTTGTCAGCAACAAAGTACTATTTTCTCCAAAAGGCTTAAACTTCAATGAATCTGTTGTAGCGGCTGAAAATAAAAAATCACCGCTCATTTGAACTTGAGCTTGATAACTTAGTACTCCAACGGTATCAGAAGTTGGTATCTGGAACTGCCCCACTAAATCAGCTTTCTGGAACTGCCCCATCAAAATATCTACTTCAATTTTTTCTAATGACAATGCCCAACCCGCACCAAGCTGTCCTTTTTCGAGGGATAGTAAATAATGAGCCTGGAAATTTCCGGTTAAGCCATTCTTATCTATAATTAAACCATTGACCCTAAACGAGGTTCGGTTTTTATTAGCCCCCGCAAGTGCCTTATCATCTGCCTTTTGTTGTTCTTCTGTCTTTTCGGTTGTGCTATTTTTATCGTTTTCAGCTTGCTCTTTTCTTACTTTATCAAAGTCACTCGGCATCATAACGACAGCCGATTTAATATAAAATCCTTTCCATAGATTCTGATTCCCTTCAATAAAATCTGTAGATTCATAACCTTCAGGAAATACCACACTACCATTGGTTATTTCTGATTGATCGTAAACTACATTCTCTGCTTTAAATACAAATCCTCTATCATTCTTTTCCCCCATTCTAAACATAGGGAGATTGACTTCTAAATATAAATCATCCCAGGATTCTATTTGAGTGGCTACTTTAGCACGGATTTGTCCATTTGGTATGACATCTCCCTCTTCTGTCGCTGGTCTGATTAATTCTCTGTTGAATACAACATCAAACTCAACGCCCATACCTTGATATCCATCGCAACCAAAATTCACATAAGTCTGTCCTCCATTATTAACTCCTTTAAAATCAAGGGTTATATCTTTTGATAGTTTTACTGGGTAATCTTTTAATAATGCTAATTTACCTTGACCTCCAATTCCTCGTTCTTGACTAAATGGGATATCAAAAGCACCAAACATCAATGTGTCTGAAGAGTTAGGAAAAGCAACGCCCATTCCTACATCTATTTTGGTTCCTTCAGGTGTTAATTTCACCTTGTAAATAACAATTTCGAAAGAAGTACCTCCCACATTCTTACTTATACCTACAGGCAATGAGATAAGGTCTTCCTCGGACAATAGAGATACAAAAAGCTTGTTTTCTCTGATTTTGTTCAAGGCTCCTCTAATTTCACCAATTTTTTCACTTACGGGTACACCATCTACCATTTCAGGTGCATCCTCTAATCTCTTCACATCTATTTTTTCCTTTTTGATAGGCACAGATGGAATTTCTACATCAAAATCTCTAAAACGTTGAAATTTCGATGCTCTATGAACTGATTCACTCTTCGCTGGAGGTGCCTCATTACGATCTACCGACCAGCAATCGATATGAATAAAAAACAGTAAGACAAGAAGTATATTTAGTATTTTGCTCATCATCATTTAGTCCGTTTTATTTAGCTAGTCAATTTTGTTTATCTCTTTTTTTAAAACCTTTAAACCTATAACTGTAACCGAGAGTAACAGTCAATTCCGTAATCGGAGGTTTATCATTCCGGACATCCTCCCGGTTCAGTAAAACAGAACTAAGGTTTAATGAATGTACTTCATTGAAGGTTGTGGAAGCGCCAAGCCTCCAGCTATACACCATACTTTGTACTTCATCGTTTGCTCTGCTTTGGTTGAATGAGATACTGCTTCTTAATTTTAATTTCTTCTCAAAAAGTCCCTTAGAGCAACTAATTGTTGGCCCTATGGTTGATGTGTTTCCTGCTTCTGAATTGGTTTGATTTAAACTTGCATTGGCACTTAATCCTATTCTAAAATTAGAAGGTCTATTGGACCAGTTCCATGAAAGAGCACCATTCCAAAATGTGCTATTAGGACTTACAGAAGTAGTATCAGATTGTTCGTTAGAAGTTTGCTGATAATTAAGATTTAGCGATATATTTTGACCTACAGTTTTCGATTGAGAGACAACCCAATTTAAACCAAGGTTACCTGCATCTGTTAACTGAGTATAATTTAAAGTATCTAAAGGCATCAATGGGTCTGAGTCATTGATAATTTCAAACTGATTTCGAATCACAGTAAATGATCTAAAGTTAGAGTAACTTGCATTAGCATTAACTCTTTTACTGATAACCCAAGCGATATTCGTAGCCAAATTAAAGTTAGACATATCACTAGCATTATCTCCGTTCAAATTATCTCTTTGCATACCTACATTTGCAGAAACTGAAACTTTCGATTGAAACAATTGTCCTGAAATATTCACACTTCCCGTTTCTAAATCATTGTTAGCATAATAACTACCCAAGGTTCGATACTCAGGGCCAATTCTCTCATAAGATGCTCCAAGATTCCATCCTAAAAGGTTGTAGGTAAATCCACCATTAAAGGCCCAATATGCTGAGGTTGAAGTTCTTTCTGTAAACAACCAATCCATACCATTCACTCTATCCCCTTTAGCTTCAGAAAATGTATTTGAAGAAAGGAAGGACATCCCTACTTCTGCTTGCACAGTTAAGTTTTCTAATAGAGTTTGACCTGCATATATACTTGTCGCAATATTTTCTTGAGGAAGTAAGCCTTCTGGAATTGAATCAGCACTATAACTTGATGGATCATCTTTGGCTCTAAATAAAGTAAAACCAATATTACCTCCTTTATGTCTATATTCTGATTTCAAAGCAAAACCCATTCTCCTAAATGAGGCTTCTGAATGTGGAGCATCAGGATCATAAATTGAGGCTTTCTTTAAACGCCCATACATCACTCCGAAATCCCATCGATCTGAAGGGCTTCCTGAAAGTTCAACTCCAAAAAACGTATGACCGCCAAGGGTATATGGAGAATAACTCACATTACCGTAACCAATCTGTGAATTCAACCATTTATAAGATGGCGTTAAAGAGAATTGGTTAAAAGGTTGTGTATAATTGAAGTTTTGATTTGAATAGGATAATGACAAAGGTATTGACATTCCATAGACATCAAAATTCAGATTACCTGAAAGAACATAGCGATACGGATCTCTTCTATCTTCCATACCCCATGCTGAATAAGCTGTTTGATTTAGCGATAGTCCTCCAGTTACTTTAATTGGTGCATCTTTTCCTATTTGATCTAGTTTTTGACCTATTGAATAGTTTGTCGATAGAATTAAAGTCAGAAAGATTGTACAGCTTGCTTTTAAAATTTGATAAGTTTCTCTAAGCAATTTTTACAACATTTAAGTGTTAGTCGTCAGACAAAGTTAATATTTTCTCAAAAAAAAACACTATTTCTTAAAAATAGTTGCGCAAAAAAAAGCCAGTTCTTTTCTGAACTGGCCTTAACACTATGCAATATGCTAGTTTTTACTCTTCCTCTACATAGTTATATGTAGGTATTGAAGGAGTAGTTGATTCCTCTTTCTTAAGTAGCTCCGCTTTCTTTTTCTCTTCTTCAAGCTGATAACGAATATTACTTTTTTGTTCTGCTAATTCAGCATCAAGTTTTTTCTTCTCTTCACAAGTTCCTGCAAACCAGTGCCCCACTCCTGCTTTATAAGCATTGTATGGGTTTTTGTAATCTTTACCATCACAGCCACAAACTGGATCCTCTGAGAAATTATAAGTTACTTTTCTGTCATCTCCTTCAGGAATTGTACAAGTAAACTTCCTTAATGTCTTAATGTCATTTTGAGCAAGGGGAAGTGATGTTTTCATAGTACGTGTACATTTTGTAGGATAATACACCGTTTTGTCAAACTGATATGGGTGAGCGTACACTAAGTACTCGTCTCCTTCAAAATACACAAAATCACATGAAGAATATTCTGCTCTCAAATAAACCTTTCTTGAAGGATATAACGAACCTTTCCAATACTCTGAAACAATCATTCCGACTCTATCATACCCCTCTTCCATCGATTGTATTTCGAATACTTTTCCTATAAATACAGCTTCAGATTCCTTATAAGCCTGCTCAATTGAAATACTTTCTCGCATACAGTCACAAGGGATAAACTTATCATCCACCCACATTCCCTGTTCAGTATCGCCATTAATGTAAAGCATAATTCCTTTACCATTTCTTTTGCCCTTCGACCAGCTTCCTATGTATTGAGAACCGTTGGCATAATAATGAATGCCTTCGCCGTGGACTTCATTCTGAATCCATGTCCCTTCATGTCTTTCGCCTCCTTTGGTCACCAACACGCCTCTTCCGTGCATTTTACCATCTAGAAAACCACCTTGATATACATCACCGTTGGCCCATTGGTAAATACCCATTCCATAAGGCACCCCTTTTTCAAAGTTCCCCTCATAGCTATTACCATTAGCAAAAATCAACTTTCCGCTACCTTCCATCAAATCATTTCTCCACTTTCCTTGGTAAACTGTCCCGTCTTCCCAAGTATACGTGCCGTGTCCGTGTCGCTTGCCATCACCATTAAACTGCCCCACGTAATTATCTTTATCCGGGTTTTCGCTGATTTGAGCTTCAACATAGGAAAAGTGCAACGTAAACAATATTGATAATAGTAAAGGGAAAATCGACTTTCTATTTGTATAAGTTAAATCTAAAGAGGTTCTTTGTTTATTAAAGATTGTCATAATTTAGTATTGATCGATATTTAATGACGATTGAAATAATAAATTTCATTCTGCTAAAATGCTAAAAAAATAATATGTTCAGATATTTCTTCTCCTTTATTATTACATTATTTATCACTTTTTCACTTCAAGCTCAAATTGTATGCTCAAATGCCAGCAAATTAGCATTGAGTAAAAAGATTGAAGAACTCAACAAATCAAAAGTGGATACTTTCAGTGTAGCACTTAGAGAAGGAAATATTGCCCGTACTTTTTTAGACACTCCTTATTTAGAGAAGACACTTGAAGTAGGAGAAAAGGAGGAATTAGTAGTTAATTTTGTTGGTTTTGACTGCACTACATTCGTGGAGAGTGTTACAGCAATGAATTTACTTTTTAATAATGACGCTTCGCTCCGAAACTTAAACCACTATGCTTCTATTCTGGAACGTTTGAGGTATAGAGGAGGTCAGCTATCAGGATACGGTAGTCGTTTACATTACTTCACGGAGTGGGTTATTGACAATGAAGAAAAAGGTATTTTGAAAGATATTACTGAAGAAATTGGCGGTGAAACTTATGAAAAGGAAATCAATTTTATGAGTACTCATATTTCTTCTTATAAAAGACTAATCAATAATGATAAAGCTGTCGACACTATAAAAACGGCAGAATCCAAGATAAATCAACAACAATTATCTCAAGTTTATATTAAAAATATTGCATCAGTTGAAAGCAAAATTAAAGAGGGTGATATCATTGCGTTAGTAACCAAAATTGGCGGTTTAGATGTCTCTCATGTGGGCATTGCAGTTAAAAAACTGAATAGAATTCACTTGCTTCACGCCTCTCAATCTTCTGGTAAAGTGGTTATTACAAACAAACCTTTAGCAGAGTGGTTAAGAAACAGCAAAATTAACACTGGTATTACTGTAGCAAGACTAAATTAACGGTTCTTGGCATCCATTAATCTATTTTTATTAATAATTATTGATCAAAATCACTTCAATTAATAATCCTTGCCGATAGGAAACTAAAAAACTATCGCTCATATTTGCATTCGTAAACAAAGGGAATTTGGTGAAAATCCAAGACAGTCCCCGCTACTGTAATTCTTGCCTATTGATTTAGGTTGATGTCGGGCCACTTTCATTTTTTTGATGGGAAGGCACATTGTAAAAGAAGAGTCAGGATACCTTTTTTACATTATATCTTCGGGTGCAAAGTAAATTTACAATGAGTCAGTTATCCAACATAATAGTTGTTTTTATCGTTTTCTTGTTCGCATTAGGTTGTAATTCTACCAGCCAAGAAAACACTAATTCAAGCCAGGAAAAACAACAAACAGCTTCAGCAGTAAGCAGTACTGTACATTACGCCAAAACTTTCAAATTAGAATATAAAGAAGGTTATAAACTCCTTCACCTTATTGATCCTTTCTCAGGGTATCAAAATACAACCACATTTGCCTTACTTCCTCACGGAGCAAAGAAACCTGAAGGTTTCAAAAAAAATCAAATTATAAGAATTCCCGTCAAAAAAGTAATCACCACTACTACTGCTCAAACCTCAATGATGGAAGAGCTTGGGAGTATTGATTGCATCAAAGGTTATGTTGCTAAAGACTATATGTACAGCCAACCTATCCTTGACAAAATGGACAATGGTGAAATCATTGCTGTGGGTTATGATATTGCAAGTAACACCGAGAAAATCATTGCATCTACGGCTGACCTAGTAGTTGTTAGTGGAAGCAGTACCACAAATTCATCCTCCTTCCCTATTTTAAATAAGGTAAATATACCGGTTATTGCTAATACAGACTGGCAAGAAAATCATTTACTAGGAAGAGCGGAGTGGATTAAAGTTTTCGGAGCACTGTTGGATAAAGAGAAAGAAGCAAACACTATCTTCGAAGAAGTAGAAAGAAAATATAAAGAATACATTGAACTTGCTAAAAAGGCAGATTCAAAGCCTTCAGTCATTTCAGGCTTACCTTATAAAGGAATGTGGTCAGTTCCAGGTGGAAAGTCTTATTTAGCCATCGCTTTTGATCAGGCTACTGCTGATTACCCATGGAGTGAAACTACTCAAACCGGAAGTATCCAACTTGATTTAGAAGCGGTCTATGCCAAAGGCGGTCATGCTGATTACTGGTTCAATGTAGGTCAATTGACCACATTGGAAGCTTTGAAAAACAATGATTCGAGGTATACAAAATTCAATGCATTCAAGGAAGGCAATGTTTACAACAGCAACAAAAGATTAAGGAACGGCATGGCGAATGATTACTGGGCAACAGGTATGGTGCACCCTGAATTAATCCTTGCTGACCTTATCAAGATTCTCCACCCCGACTTGCTTCCAGATCACCAGCTTTTCTTCTATCATAAATTAAAATAGAAATGAAATCCTATATTTTCGCGTTACTCCTATTACTATGCTTCCAGAAAGCTTATAGTCAGGATCTTGCTTTGCCAGATAGAGAGTTAAAAGAAGTTGAAATTGTTTCTAAGTCTCTAAAATATTATAGTCAAGGATCTCATATACAGACCATTGACAGTACTGAATTGAAATATCATAATGAAGGTACTCTTGCCTCTCTATTGAGAGATAAAGCTTCAGTATTTATTAGAGAATATGGAGCACCAGGGCAGTTATCCAGTATCTCAATTCGTGGTACTTCTCCTGTCAATACCGCTATTATGTGGAATGGTATTAACCTTAATTCTATGACCTTAGGTCAAACAGATATGTCTACTGTCAACACGTTTTACTTTGACAATATAGACATACAGTATGGAGCAAGTTCAGCTCAATATGGTACGGGTGCTGTTGGTGGTACAATTATGCTAAAAGATAATATTCATTGGGATGCTCCAAAAAACCGTTTTGAAGTTCAAACTGCTTTTGGAAGTTTCAATCAACAATTCTATGGGTTTAAAGGTGAATATGGCAATCAAAAATGGAGACACAAGACGGTAGCCTTATATCAGAAGTCAGATAATGATTACACTTTTTATAATGAGGCTGACAAAGAGTATCAGTCCTTAAGAAATTCAGGATTCTGGCATGCAGGTATATTGCATGAAACGCATTTCAAACCTAATGAAAATGAAGAATGGTCTGTAAATCTTTGGTATACTGAAGACAAGAGAGGAGTTCAACCTATATTTGGGAATAATATGAACCCTACCTATAATGACTCTACTCACAACACTGCTTTCAGAGGAGTTGTCAATTATAAATTGAATACTGATAAATGGACACATGTGAGCAGTGTTGCTTATATACAAGATGAGCTTTTTAATGGTGGAGATATCATTGCTACTCAACGTCTTCAAGCTGACTACAGAGGAGAAACTTCTTTAAGCAATTCTATTTCATTGCAGACAGGTTTCTACGCAATGAATATTTGGCCAAATGTCCATGCATATGAATCTAACCCTGAAGAATTTAGAGCATCTGTTTTTGCTGCTTTGCGCTTTGACATTACAAATAGATTCAATGTTTCTACAGTATTTAGACAGACATTTGTTACTGGAATATCAGCTCCTTTTACCCCTTCTATGAACCTCTCCTATGCCATTATGCAAGACCCTAAAAAGTCTTTAAAACTGAAAAGTTCAATAGGCAGAAGTTATAGAGTTCCAACAATGAACGAAAGGTATTGGGGAGAAAAGTCAAACCCTAACATTAAACCAGAAGATGGATACAACGTGGATTTAGGCTTTGATTATTCTCAGACATTTAATTCACTCTCTCTCAATGCAAGTTTAACAGGGTTTTATTTAAGAACCTACAATAAAATATTGTGGATTCCAGGTAATCCAACCTATGCATCCAATATCAAAAATGCCAGATCACTAGGTTTTGAATCTAATGTAGATCTTGGAAATCAGAATTCTTCACAATTGATAAAATGGAAAGTTGGCCTTGCTTATACATTAACTGACGCTCAAGACATGGACAGAGATAAACAGCTTATCTATGTACCGAAAAATTTATTCAAATCCTTTGTTAATGTAGGATATAAAACATGGTCTATGAACCTTGATCACAATTTTGTAGGAAAGAGAACAACACCGAATGATTATAATAATCTAAAGGAATACCATTTAATCAACCTTGGAGTAAACAAATCATTCAAGATAAATACCAGTGATTTATTACTAACATTTAAAGTAAATAATATTACTGATGAACAATACCAGAATTACCAAGGATATGGAATGCCTGGTATTAATTATATGTTGAAAGCAAATATCATTTTTTAAATAACAAGAACATGAAAAACAATTACAAGTTTCAACTCATCTTTGCATTTATCGCAATTCTTTTCACTTCATGTATTGAAGATAAAGAAACAACTCCATATGTACCCGGTTCAGAAGGTGTACATGTTGGAAACAATGGTTCATTAAACAAACCTGAAGATTCTTCGATTACAGCTTACACAATTAGCGGTAACGACACTACAGAATCACAATTAGCTTATCAAAGCATAAACGGCGAGCACTACAATGGTGCAATGGAAGGTTTTAATTCTAATGGTCAAGTGACAGTAATTACTACAGCAAATAAGAACCAAGTTATCGCTTGTGACACTAAGACACTTCAAAGAAAGTTTGTTGTAACTGATAGTGTGGAAAACCCAAGATACACTGCTTTTGATGGCAACCTAGCTTATGTAACAGTTTGGGGTGAAATTCAACCTGATTACAGCTACATCAGATCAAAAGTATTAGTGATTAATCTTACTACTGGGGAATTAGAAAACTGGTTCTCTGTTGGTAACAAACCAGAAGGTATTGTAGTAAAAAATGGCAAAATCTATGTTGCAGCTTCAAATACTACTAATGTTGAGGTTTACAATGCTTCAGATCTTACTGCTGCTCCAGAATTAATCAACATTGATGCTGCTCCTCAGCACTTTGCATTGGATAAGGATAATAACTTATGGGTTTCAGCTACAGGAAGTTATTCTTTCAATGTTGAGGATAAAAACAAAGGTATTGTAAAATTAAATACTTCTAACAATACAACTTCTGACTTTATCAATTATACAGGAATGGGCATGGAAGGTCATATCAATGCTTCTGCTGATGGTGCTAAAGTTTATGCAATTGGTGGTGAAGCTTGGCAAGACACTTCTGAAGCCGTTGAAATTAATTTATCATCGAAAAATATTGAGGTTATTGCTCAAGAAAAAGGTTTCAAGGCTGCTGCTCAAAATCCGTCAACTAAAGACATTTTTGTTTCAGTTACACCTTCTTACACTGAACCTGGATATGTAAATGTATATTCAGAAACTGGTGAATTTAAATCAAAATTAGAAGCAGGTGTGAATCCTACACACTTCATCTTCTACTAAAAGATATTTTGTCAAATATTATTAAGTTTATAAGAGCCTGAGAGTATTATTCTCAGGCTCTTTTTATTACCCTCACCTTTCAAACTCCCACCACTTATAGAAATGATGAGAGTAAAAGATGAAACTTATTGATTTGTATTGTAAATATTCTGTTTAACCTTTTGGTTTGAGGAAACTACACTACTTATAACACAAAACGCACGTTTCACTTCTGATTAATAACTTACTATCAATCGTTTTGTGATGGTTTTACCTTCCTTATTGGTAAATGTCATAATGTAAATTCCTGAAGGAAGTACTTCTTTTTCTCCAATCACAAATGTACGTTTCTCATTGATTTCGAAAGAAGAAATTAGTGTTCCTAATGGAGAGTAAAGCTTCACATTACCACTCAAATTAGAAATCGACTCTACATTGAATTTACCAAAGCGGTTGGGATTTGGATAAACACTTATATCAAGTTCATTTAATTCTTCAGCCAGATTTTTTGAAACTGATCTTCCAGAGGAAGATGTGCAAGCTAAATCAGCTTCGGCTTGTGTTTCAAAACATTGGTCACAGCCTTGTATTGGTCTACAAGGAGGACATTTTACTGTAATTGAAGCAACATCTTGGGCGAATACTGTACCCATTGTGCTCATCATCAAAATAGAAAAATATATTATTAATTTCATTATCGTATTATCAATTAAAGGGATTCAACAAATTTCACAACAGCCTGTTTTTCTTCGGTGCTCAATGCTTCATATGCTGCTCTCGCACCTGCAGCTTCTCCTCCATGTTGCATAATTGCTTGATCTGTCGTCGTTGCTGAACCGTTATGCATGTAAAGTAAGTCTCTTCCATTACGATCTAGCAATTGTAAGTTGTAATACAAGCCCCAAAGTGCTGGAGTTCTGTATGAACCTCCTGTTCCGATGTCATGCAATTTCATATCAGTGTAAGGACGGATCACAAGGTCTCTGAATTCAACCGGTGCATCATTTCTTGTTTTCTGAGTTTCAGTATGACAACCAGCACAACCAGCTTCCAAGAATTTGATATGACCTAATCCTACTGCAGGATCATCATAAACACCTTTTGATCGTGTAGGCACTGTTAAGAACTTGGTGTAAGCGACAATTAAGTCAACATCTTCTTGAGAGATTTGTGTTGGATCTGTTGCATCAACACCATGGTCATTCAATAAAGCGGCAATGGTCTGACTTTCCACAGTAGGCTGTGAACCATCCCATGTCAACCCTACTTCAGCACCAGCAATCCATTGTAATAAACCAACACCATACACTGGAGGTGGTAATAACATTCCTTTTGGAGTACTGACTAATTCAGAACCTCTACCATCTCTAAAGTGACACGTTCCACAAGTAGTTGAACCTATTTTCACTTCACCTAATACTCTGTTGTCTTGCTGACCGTCACCCTGACCTCTATGTCTCACTCCATGGAATAAATGATGTCCTTCAAGAAAATCATCTACATCATCATCATCTTCCAAAGTGATCAAGTGTTGCGTAAATACAGCGTCTTGTTCTTCTTTTGTAAATTGTCCTGAACCAGATAAAATCATATTACTTGATGCTTTGCCGGCCATTGATAAACGTGGATCACCAAAAGTGTTGAAACCCTGCCCTACTACATAGTTTTGGAATGTATTATAGTGCTGCGCTCCTTTACTCCAAGGTACTCCGTCAACTAAAGCGGTTACGGCTGTAATTTCATAAGAGATAATATTACCATAGTTAACAGTGTTGATATCTGACCACGGATATAGATCTCCTCCTTCATCAAGAGTTGGTCCTCCTGGAGCGATATAAGCTGAGTAGGAAGGTGTTGAAGCTCCACCCTTTGCAAGGAATTCCATTCTACGAACAGGAATTCTGTTACCTCCTTCCCATATTAATTTATCTTTATCAGGTAAATTATCTTGATCCTTATGTCTGATGGTATTGTCTTTTGTTGAATACAAGAACTGCTCAAAGCGTACATTGTCAGAACCATCAGTAACTACTGTTTCATATCTATCTAATGTTCTTAATAGAGATCCATTATGTGATGCATCAAAAATAGCCTCTGTAATACCATCTTGAGGGTGTGGGTGTCTGAAACGCATCCAGCTTGCTCCTTTTGATGTGATTGTTGGTCTGTTATCAGGATCTATTCTTTCTCCTTTTGTGGTAAACAAACCTGAGTAATGCCAGATATCAGCAGGATCATACGTATTCATCTGTGTATTACGCTTATATCTGAAGAAATAGTAATAATCTCCTGCTCCTACACATTCTGCTGGCACTTTTGCTTGGAAATCATCTCCTAACTCAGCCGTATAGAATGTTACTTGATTACATGAACAATGCATTTCGAATGAACCTGCATTAGTTTGCATTTGATCCAATACACCAGGTCCTACATTCACAGAAACTTCCGTTAAATCTTCACTTAAATCAAACGACCATCCATGTTCTTTTGCAGGGCTTCCAATTGTTGGTGTTGGTAAAGCCGGAGCTGGATAAACGACTAATGGAATATCACCACAAGGATCTTCTTGACAAGCTTCACAAGGTCCGCCACAATCTACTCTTGTTTCACCTTGATTTCTTATGCCATCAAAACAAGTTGGAAGAGGACCGCCTGCTGTCACTGTTACTTCTCCTAAACTAATTGGGCAGTCACCTCCTTCACCCCAACGTACTACAATATCATAAGTACCTGGCGCCATATCAGCCAAAGTAAACCACTGTGAGTCATCTTGTTTCACATAAGGATAAGTTACACCACCATCAATTGAGAATTCCAATACACTTCTACCTTCTACATCATCGTAAGCGAAAGTAATAGTACCGTCATTTTCATTTTCAAAAGATTCATTTGTGCTTGAAATTGTTGCATTAGGATTAGGAGTTCCATTACATACTACATCACATGATACACATTCACTGCCACCACAGTCAACTCCTGTTTCATCACCGTTTTGAATACCATCATCACAAGTAGGACATGCTGTACAGCTTGAACCACCACAGTCAACACCGGTTTCATCTCCATTTTGAATTCCATCATTACAAGTTGGCACAAAATAACACTGTGCAACTTGAGCTACTTTTTCTTGCTCATTACTGCCCTGTACTTTAATAGTATAATCTACTCCTGCACTAACAGTTACATTTCTCTTATAATAACCGTCTTCTTGTGTTTCTGGAGGGTAACAAGCACCATTTAAACATAAATATAATGCAGTTCCAAGATCTTCACTGTAATATAAAACACCTTGGCCATCAACAATTGTAAGCCCGAAATCACCACAAGTCCCTTCACCTGTACCTCCTGACTGACAAGGGGCACAAGAACCACCACAGTCAACACCTGTTTCATCACCATTTTGGATACCATCTGAACATGTATTCACTACTTCTTCATCCACAATCCACCAAACGCCACCGGCTCCTTCACCGTTAATATCACCTTCATTAATATCACTCACATAATAATACAGTGGCTGTCCGTTTAATGTGAGCTGTAACTGACCGTCACAAGTTCCACTCAATCCAAACTCACCAGTTACACCATTTGGTAAACGGGAAGGTAAAACTAGGTTTAACTTTGCATCTGTCACTACATAAGGCCAACTTTGAGCACAGCCTCCTGTACAACTTGTAAATTCACTGTTATCATTTGACCAAGTGTAAATCGTTCTAGCTGGTTGATCACCATATTTTGCAATCAAGTACTCTCCGTATTGAGGTGAGTTCGCAATAGAAATTACTAAATCTTTAGACACAGGTTCTGGGTCAGTACATTCAGTACAAACTCCTCCACAATCAATACCCGTTTCATTTCCATCTTTAATTCCATTTTCACAAGATCCCACAGTAACAGTTCCTAAATAAGTAGAACAATCTCCATTCCCCCATTTTACACCTGCTGTATAACTGCCTGCCATCTTATTATTAAATGTCACTGATCCTTCATTGATTCCTGCGAGTATAGAATCTCCATCAAAGAAGAAAAGAATGGAATCATAATCGTTGCTTACATTATTAAAATTAAAAGTAACGGACCCATCCAAAGCACCTTCAGCGGTTTCATTTACAGTAGTGACATTTGTAAATACAGTTGCAGGGTTATTCAAACCCGTACATGGCTGTGGTTCTCCGCCTATAAATTTAACTTGATCAATATTTAAAGCATTATCTCCCGTTTGATACACTATCGAGAAATCATCACCTTCATTTAATGTTTCCTGTATAGTGATGCTTTGATAGTTATTTACCCATGCGCCTGTAGCACTGAAAGTTGCATTACCTTTATCAACACCATTAATAAAGTATGAAATAGCACCACTCTGTTCAGAAGCATAAACGATTTCTATTGCTATTGAATTAGGAGCTTTTGCAATTTCAAAACCAGCTCCCTGTGATGAGATATAAGCAACACCTTGCCCTCCAGAGGCTGATAAATCACTATAAAGACTTGCACCTCCTAAAATTGTAGCACTTTCAGCTTCTACCACCACTTCGGTATCAGGCTCCTCAACTTGACATGGGGCACATGATCCGCCACAATCTACTCCGGTTTCATCACCATTTTGGATACCATCATCACACGTTGGTAATGGTTCCGTTTGGCATGGTGCACACGATCCACCACAATCTACTCCGGTTTCATCGCCATTTTGAATACCATCATCGCAAGTTGGTAATGGTTCCGTTTGGCATGGTGCACATGATCCTCCACAATCCACGCCTGTTTCATCGCCATTTTGTATTCCATCTTCACAAGTTGGAACCGGAGCATCTCCCGCTTGTGTAGCTACAACACTGTGCACAGGAGAAATAAATTGCCCATTAGTTGCCGCAATTTTGATTTGTATGTCATAAGTGTCTCCTACAGTAACATTAGAAACAGGACGCTCCCATCTGTCACCTACTTTTTCACCGTTTCTACAATCTGCACCCAAGCAGATATAGTTCCATCCTCCAGTCCATTCTGCCTGATCTGTAAAATAGATCACAGCATCTCCTGAAGCATCGACCTCTATTCCATAATCTTGAGCAAATGAAGAAATGTTAAAAGAGAGTAACAATAAGACAGTACAAAAGATAGACTGTTGTAATTGTTTTAAGAAGGAATATCGCCCAAAATGGGAACAATAAACCTTTAAGTTTTTCATCAACATAACTGATTATTAATTCATTAAAAAAATTTCATACCACTTTAATAATTTGAGTGTGACCTTAAATTAATAGCTGAATGAATTAACAATGATGTATTGGTGTACTACAAATCTACGGATCGGAATACGTTATTACTACACTCCACCAAAAGCGTAGTAATTCAATAACGTCACCCTTTTTTATAAAATACTTCAAGGTAAAATGCATGATCGTTATTGTTTTTTGAGGGTAAAAAAGACCATAATTAGGTGTTAATAATACATTTCATAAGAAATAATGTAGCGTTGACGTAGTTTTAAAAAAGATAAAACCATCAAAAACAAAGCATTTTATCAGTAAAAAATTACTTCTTTGATGACGCTTGTTCCCAAATTTTATAATTGATTTTAATTACATTCACAACAAAAGAAATTGAAGAACATGTAGTAAAACATGTATCACTAAAATCTAAACATCAAATGAAAAATAGAATTTGTGAACTTTTTGATATTCAATATCCTATTATTTCTGGAGGAATGGTCTGGTGCAGTGGCTGGAAGTTGGCTTCAGCGGTAAGTAATGCAGGTGGACTTGGATTGATTGGTGCTGGATCTATGCATCCGGAAACTTTCTTGGAACATGTACAGCAATGCAAGCAAGCCACTGATAAGCCTTTCGGTGTGAACATTCCATTGTTCTACCCTGAAGTTGATAAATTGATGGAGATTATTGTGGATGAAAAAGTTCCTATAGTTTTCACATCTGCTGGTAGCCCTAAGAAATATACTTCGTTTTTAAAATCACACAGCATCAAAGTAGTACAAGTTGTATCTTCTTTGAAATTTGCTTTAAAATCTCAAGATGCTGGAGTAGACGCTATTGTTGCTGAAGGTTTTGAAGCTGGCGGTCACAATGGTAAAGAAGAAACAACTACTTTATGCCTGATTCCTCCTATTGCAGAACAATTAGAGATTCCAGTAATTGCTGCAGGTGGTATTGGATCTGGTAAAGCAATGTTAGCTTGTTTTGCTTTAGGTGCTGAAGGCGTTCAAGTAGGTTCTCGTTTTGCCATTACCAAAGAATCATCTGCTCATGATAACTTTAAAAATAAAGTGGTTGAAGCTGGTGAAGGTGATACTGTCTTAACTTTGAAAGATTTGACAGCTGTTAGATTAATCAAAAATAAATTCTACGAAAGAGTTGCTGAAGCGGAAGCTAGAGGTGCCTCAAAAGAAGAATTAGCTGAGATTTTAGGGAAGAGAAGATCGAAGAGAGGTATTTTTGAAGGTGATTTAGACGAAGGAGAAATCGAAATCGGACAGGTATCATCTCAAATCGACTCTATTAAATCAGCAGAAGAAGTAGTCAATGAAATGATGGATGAATTTAATACTGCTAAAAATCAGGTGATAAATGGGTAATTAATTCATTTATATTGTAAATTAATAGTAAAAGCATGTTTTAAGGATTTACTTAAGACATGCTTTTAATTAAAAATACAACAACTGTTACTCTCAAATATTACACATGAAACTTTTTACAGCCGAACAAATAAGAGCTTGGGATAAGTACACTATTGAAAATGAGCCCATTTCCAGTATTGATTTAATGGAAAGAGCCGCCACTAAACTCACAGATTGGTATTTAGAAAATTGCAGTAATTTTAAAGAAGTTACAATTTTTTGTGGCGTTGGCAATAATGGTGGTGATGGCTTAGTGATGGGGAGGCTATTAAGTAATGAAGGATTTAATGTCACTTGCTATATTGTTCATTTTTCTGAAAATCAATCCAAAGACTTTCAAGAGAATTTAGAAAGGTTACCCAAAAGAGTTGCTCTACATCACATAAAAACGGAGGTGGACATTCCTTCATTAGATCAAGATACTGTAATTATTGATTGTATTTTTGGTTCTGGGTTGTCAAGAGCTCCTAAGGGGATTACACAGCAAACCATCGTAAGAATCAATCAATCTAACTCTCCTGTTATTTCGGTTGATATTGCCTCAGGGCTTTACGCTGATCATTATGCCAGTCATTTTCAAACAATTATTGAAGCTGATATTACTTTGACATTAGAAACGCCAAAGCTTTCAATGCTCTTTGTAGAAAATGCTAAGAATGTTGGTGAAATGATTGTACTTCCTATTCAGCTTAGTGAACAATATCTATCTGAAACGGTATCAAATCACTTCTTTTCTACTGATGATGTGATTAAACAACTCTACAAGCCTAGAAGCAAGTTTGATCACAAAGGAAAATTTGGTAATACACTTTTGGTTGGTGGTTCAAAAGGAATGATGGGAGCAATTCAGCTTGCCACAAAAGCAGCTTTAAGATCTGGTACTGGGAAAACGACAGCCTTAGTTCCATCATGTGGTTATGAAATAATGCAGGCTACTCTCCCAGAAGCAATGTGTATTGCTGATCCTTCCAGAAATCATATTGTAGCTTCTACCCTCTTAAAAAATTTTACAGCTATAGGAATTGGTCCGGGCCTTGGTCAACACGACCAAACTAGAAAAGCAGTCCGTTCAATTATTGAGGACTTCGAAAAACCAATTGTATTAGATGCTGATGCCTTGAACCTGCTTTCTGAAAATGAAGAATGGTGGAACTTTATTCCTGAAAATTCTATACTCACCCCTCATGTAGGTGAGTTTGAAAGACTCACAGGCGTACATTATGTTCAATCTTTTGACAGAGTGGAAGCGGCAAGAAAAATGGCTATTCACCGTCATATTATTATAGTATTGAAAGGAGCTAACACTGCTATTTGTCTACCAAATGGTGAAGTTCATTTTAATTCCACAGGAAATCCAGGACTTGCTAAAGGAGGAAGTGGTGATGCTCTATTAGGAATAATTACAGGTTTACTTTCTCAAAAATATACTCCTAAGGATGCGGCATTGCTTGGTGTTTATTTACATGGGAAGGCTGCAGATATTGCAGTGCAAGACAGAGGTTATGAAAGTTTGATCACAACTGATGTTATTGATTGTCTAGGAAAAGCATTTATCAGTCTTTTAGAATAAGAAACTAAAGCTTTAAGCAAAAAAAATCCACATCTTCTACTTTCAGAAAATGTGGATTTTTTGTGTCAAATTAATTGAATTAACGAATATCTAGTAAACCGTTAATTTCGTCTTGACTCATATCAGCTTTGCTTGCTAACTCTTTTCTTAAATCATCTTTCACAATTCTTTCAGCCTCAGAAATTGGGTACTTGATAGACATTGTGATATATGTTAAACCATCCACTTTTTTCAACATAACGATTGGAGTAGTTCTACCTAAACGAGCTGAAACGTTGTTTTGGTAAGCACCGATTACTTCAGTTACTGAAGCAGCATCAGACATACCTTCTGAGTTAGCTACATTTGATTTGATTCTACCTACAATTTCAGAACCTATTTGTGAAGCAATATCTGTCAAACATAATTGCATTGCTGCTTGTTTTGCAGCTGCAAATGTTTCTGCTTTTGACTCCTGAGTAGTTACGAAGAACTTAGGATTACCCATATCATCAGTAGACAAACGTGCTAAATAAGAATTTTCTATTTGCATATCCATTGGTAAATCACCAGGGATTTCAGAATATCCTTGCTTTTTAAGACCCTTTGCTGCTTTTCTAGCATCCTTAACGGCCTTGCCTTTCAATTCTTTAAGAGTAGCTTTTTTTTCTTTTTTGGTTTGGGCATGATTCTCAGTGGCAATAAAGAACATTGCAACAAATACGAATAAAAAACTTAACGTGAATTTATTTCTCATAGTTTAATAAATTAAAAAGTAATTGTCAGTTACAATCTTAAATATATAAATAATATACTTTAAATTGACAGATCAAATTAAAAAGAACATTCAATTCTAGTAATTTTTTATGAAAAAAATCTTATTTGCAACCTTTTTTATCAGCCTAACAATAAACATTTTCGCCCAAAAGGTTAAAAAACTCAAAGGCAAAGTCACAGAACAATTAGAAGACACCCATACTGTTGGTGAATTTAAAGAAACTTTATTGAGAAAAGCCCAAATTATGGCTTTGGCAGATGCTTTTGGAACAAACTTATCTTCCGCTTCTGATTTAACGTTGAATAATGCGGCCATGGAACTTCAATCCCTTAATACCTCTACAGTAAAAGGAGAATGGATTAAAACAGAATACGTAGAGTACACATGGCATCTTGCTGTTGAGAATGAAAAGCAAGTCATCTATTTAGAATGCAATGTTGAAGGTAAAGGCAGAGCTATCGATACTCCAGAATTGAATTTCAAAGCTTCTACTTTAAACTGTTCTACTCCAAAATGCGAAACCACAATGTTTAAAGAAATGTCGCATTTTTATACTTATTTCCAATCTCCTAAAAATGGATTTATTAGTATTTATATGAGGGAAAACGATAAGGTATACCGACTGTTCCCTTACTCTACCATGCATTCTGATGCGTCAAAACCTTATGCTGTAAATGCAGATCAAGAATATATTTTCTTTGATCCAAAAAAGGCTGAAAACTTTGAAGGAATAAGCAGCAGACAGGTTGACGAATTAGTACTTTCAACCATGGGACCTAAAAGAATTTTTAACCGCTTGTATGTGATTTATTGTCCCACTGAATATGATAAGCCTATTTTAAAAACGGAAGAAGGGGGTATTAAAACCATTTCTCCTGAAGATTTCCAAGAATGGTTAGCACTTCAGAAAACAAATAAAAAAGGGTTTCAGGAAAAAGTTATTTACTTTTCTATAGAGAAGTAACAAATAAGTACAAATTCAAAATTAACTATGATTTATTTTTGACTTAAGTACTAAGCCAAAAATAGATGATAACTAATTCTGAATTATTTTTTGTGAGGACGACGCTGAAAAACGTATCAATGGTGGTTCTATTTAAAGTTTTTTGAAGGAAGTAATCGCAAAACAATAAACAGAATTAGTATTAAATATTTTTGTCTTAGTACTTAGTACATAAAGGGTGATGTATTGTTTATCATATCATACATCACCCTTTTTTTTCAAAATTAACTTGATAAAGAAACTCTTCTTGCTCGTAAGTATTGCATTAGTCCAATGTTACTTCCTTGCCATTAATTTCAATAATATCCATTTCTCCCAAGTAAAATTCTGCTTTATACAAATCTTTCGCAGCTTCAGCTGAAATAAAAGCAGACAACTCTTCATTTGCATGAAAAAACTCATCCCAATCAGGAGAGCCAGTTACATCAAAACTCCACTCATTATCATCATTATCCACTAATGGACTATACACATAATATACGCCGGTAAAAGTTCCATCTGTATTGAATAATTTAAAACGGAGTTTGATTGTATTAATTTCATTTTCTCCGTTGTTATCTGACCAAAGAAAAATACCTGCTCTTGTTGGCTCACCAAAAAATGAACTTAACTGATATTTAAACTTTAAAGCCCCAAATGAATAAAGTTTTTCATCTGCTTTTACATTTACATCAGACACACTTACTAAACCTGTGAAGAAGTAAGTAGAATTCTCACTTGTATAGGTAATATCAGTTGTGTTTAGGTAGTTATAGCCTAGTTGGACTTCGGGTTCTCCATCTCCATTTTGGTTATCAGTGCCTTCAGTCTCCCCACCTACATTGTCCATATCTTGATCGGGATCAATTGAAGTTTCTTCGCCACACGAAAATAAAAAAGCGACCATTAACAGTTGAATTAAATATTTCAGTCTCATGTTAAAAAAGTTTAGGTAAGTAAAATACACACACGATATTAGAACATTTTAACACTTAAGCACAAATAATAATGCAATAATTTCACCTTTTAATGCTAAAAATACCCACAAATGGTTACTAGGAATTAAGTAAAACCTAAAAAGTATTTAATAAAAAAACAGACAACCAAAAATTCATTTGATTGTCTGATTATACCTATAATTTGATTATTACTTCTTATTGAGCTTTCACTATCTTTCTTCCAAAACCCCATCTGCATGTAACGCAAAACGACCTCTTTCCTTATCATGCACCATCTCTTTTTTATCCCATGGCCAACCTCCAAATTCTGTTCTTTGGTAGTCAGCAAAAGCTTGTTGTAATTCTTCTTTTGAGTTCATAACAAATGGACCATGTTGTGCTACAGGTTCGTTGATTGGTACACCCTGTAAGAGCAGTACAAACGTATCAGTATCTCCTGCTCTTACAGTAATCTCTTCCGTTGGATTGATATGAAACAAACTATTTTTATCCACATGTTTGTCTTCTACTGTAATCTCATTACCTCTATAGAAATAAAGGACTCTATTGACCTCAGAAGAATCTTTAGGTAATTTCCATATTGCACTCGGCGAAAGTTTCACCCTCCATATCGCTACTTTATTTGAAGTATCAGACGCCCATGAATCAGGCGTTGGTGATAATGGTTTTTGAACTCCATACGCACCTGCAATTACTTTTATATTGATATCATTCCCATTATTATCCTTTTTATTCACTATTGGAATATCTTCATGCCATAGCATTTTATAACTTGGTGAAGCCATTTTATCCTTTTTAGGCAAATTCAACCAAATTTGGAATAACTCTAATGGGTTTTCTTTTTCTGTATTTAATAGTGGAAACATTTCAGAGTGTTGCACTCCTGCACCAGCAGTCATCCATTGTACATCTCCTTCTCCAAATCTACCCGCTGAACCTAGTGAATCTGAATGATCAGCTAAACCCTCTTCCACAATAGTTACAGTCTCAAAACCTCTATGTGGGTGATAAGGAAAACCAGGAATTTTTCTTCCATGATACATACTAAAACCATCTTTTCCAGAAAAATCAGAACCTATGTTTCTCCCCTCTAAAGGAACTGATATACTCATATCTTCATTTCCTTTAGGATATACTTCTTTATGGTGTGCCGTAAATAAAAATGGGTCTAATGTAGGCCATTGATTTCCTATTGATTGTACTGAATATATTTTTTGATTTTCCATATTTCTTATTTTTAATGTTTATACATTATTTGTTTAAACAAATTAAATAAAAATAAATGCTAAATGCAAACTGAGACATCAAAAAAGAACAACCTATAACAAGACAAAAGTCGTATTAAAATACAATTTGAAGGATAACTTATTGTAGCAAATAAAAACCTGTTTGAAACAAACTCAATTGAAGTTTCAAACAGGTCAATATAAAAGGATAAAATTTTATGCTCTATCCCACCATTACATGGGCTTCAGGATATTGGAACTTGTTAGTCTGAACTGTAGAACTTAATGCCAAAGCCAACGTTAATGTTCCTACCCTGCCAATATACATGGATAAGATAATAACTACTTTACCAAAAGAAGAAAGTTCACCCGTAATGCCCATACTTAAACCTGCCGTACCAAATGCTGATATTTGCTCAAATACTAAAGGTAGAATGTCTATATTTGGATTGTCGAGTTCAGTAATTGTCAAGACAAAAATGGCCATTAAATTATAAATGGCGGCAAACATAAAAATGGAGTAAGATCTCTTTATATTATCATCACTGATCGTTCTTTTACGCACTACAATTCTTTCCTGACCTCTAATAATACCAATTGATGAAAGCAGTAATACATAAAAAGTACTACTCTTAATACCACCACCTGTTGAACCTGGTGCTGCACCAATAAACATTAAAAAGATCATCACTATAATCGTAGACGGTTTCATACTTCCAAAATCCATGGAGTTAAAACCGGCTGTCCTTGTGGTTACAGATTGGAAAAAGGAAGCCACAAGCGATTCGAATAAAGTTCTATCTTCTCTTAATTCATCAATCTCCAAAAAGAATACGGCTATCATTCCTACCAAAATAAGAATCACAGTGGAGTACAATGAGATCGATGTCCCAATGGAATATTTCTTCCAAGGGTTTCTAAAACGATCTGCAATTTTTTGGGGTGAAAATATCTCCTCAATAGTCGTAAAACCAAAACTTCCAAAAATGATGATAAAGCCAATTACTAAATGTAACCCATACATATGCCTTAAATCTACGACCATCCCCGGTGTACTAAATTCAGTTGTTTCATCAGATACTATATAAGTATTTAAACTATCGGGAAACAAACTGAAGCCTGCATTACAAAAAGCAGAAATAGAGTGGAATATTGAATAAAATATTTTCTGGAAAAGGTTATTAAAAACAAGGTTGCTATCCCATGAAAAGAAAATTAGAATAGATCCTAATGCTTCTATCAATAATGTCAAGAAGATAACTTTACGTAAAAGTCCAGTTGCTGACGAAAGATCTTCACTACTCAATACATCTTGTATAATAGTCTTATGCTTTAAACTTACCCCTTTAGAAAGGAATGTTGCAAAGAATGTAGCAAAGGAAACAATACCAATCCCTCCTAATTGAGCTAAAAACAGAATTACTAATTTACCTTTAAAAGTAAAAAATTGACCGGTGTCTACCACTGCCAAACCTGTCACACAAGATGCACTCACAGAAGTGAAAAGAGCATCTAAAAAAGACATACTTTCATCTATACCTATGGAACAAGCAGGAAGCATTAATGCAAAAGTCCCCAACAAAATCAATAGTATAAAACTGAAGATAAAGGTGGTGGAAGGTTTTATTTTATATTCTGATATAGAGGATGAGCTTTTCGTAATCTCAATAGATATCAGAATAAAAAGACAGAAAAACAGATAGTTTACATATTGTATAAACGGATTGTCAAGCCAAAAGCTTTTAAACAACTCTTCTATGAGTCTTACTCCAAAAAAGTAATGAAAAAGGCCATTAAAAGCGATATATAATAGAAAAGTCCCCTCTACAAAGGTGGATTTAAAAAATTTAAATCGATGGCTGGAAAATATTATCCTTAATAAATAAGAAATACAGTATACAAAAAAGATTACATCAAGAATTGATAATAAAACCTTCAATTCCTCTTCTGCGATATAAAACCCATAATTGTAAATCAGTATAACAACAGCAACAAAAGTATTTATAACGGATGCTATTCTCTCGTATTTAAAAACCGATAGCTGGTACTTAAGCAACCATTGATTTATGAAGTCATTCGTGTTTGAACCCATACTAGATTAATAGTTATAGAGGTCAAATATAATAACATTCGTTTAATGTTATTCTTTAACTGATAAAAAAAATAAATTGCAGAATTAGTGTGTGATTTATTTTCTGTTTTTATGAAACCCAATAAAACTCTATATTTGTAATATTCAGAGCTTTAAGATTCATAAACATCTAGACAAATAAAAATGAAAGTATTAATTGATATCGAAGACAGTAAAGTTGAGTTTGTACTTGAGCTACTCAATAATTTAAAGTTTGTAAAGACTGAACCACTTACTCCTCACAAAGCAGAAGTTTTACAAAGCTTAAGTGAAGCTGTTACTGAAATGAGATTAATTAAAAAAGGCAAATTAAAAGCAACTCCTGCAAAAGACCTTCTTGATGAATTATAATATTGCTGTTATTCCTAACTTTAAAAAGGAGCTCAAAAAACTAGCAAAAAAATACCCTTCTTTAAAAAGCGATTTCTCGAAATTAATCCAGACTTTAGAAAAAGATCCAAAATTAGGAATTCCTTTAGGGAATAATTGTTATAAAATAAGATTAGCAATTACCTCAAAAGGGAAAGGGAAATCTGCTGGAGCAAGAGTTATCAGCTATATTCAAATAACTGAAAGCACTGTATACCTTCTTTCAATTTTTGATAAATCAGAAAAAGAAAGCATTTCAGACAAAGCTATAAGTGAACTTTTAAAATATATCCCTTAAGGAATATCAATATACTTATGTGTCTGCAATGATAATTGCCACTCTGGATTGCTCTTTACAAACTCTACTAATAAAGGGGTAATTTTAGCTCTTTTAGACCATTCTGGTTGAATATAAAGTTTACAATTCTCTGATAATTTTTCAGATAATTCTATAGCCCATTTCAAATCGGCTTTATTGTAAACTACAACTTTAAATTCACTGGCTTGAGCGTAAACTTCGTCCACAGGCTGTTTGAATTTTTTAGGAGATAAAGTGATATAATCCAATTCTCCACTTAATGGATGTGCCCCTGAAGTTTCAATATTGATATGGAAGCCTTCTTCCTTTAGTTTTTGAGTTAATGGTCCAAGATCATGCATCAAAGGCTCACCACCTGTAATAATGGCTAATCGACCTGGATATTTTTTTGCATTCTGAACAATTTCTTCAACGGCTAAAACGGGATGTTTGTCCTGTTCCCATGACTCTTTTACATCACACCATACACATCCTACATCACAACCTGCTAATCGTATAAAATAGGCGGCTTGCCCTGTGTATGCTCCTTCTCCTTGAATCGTATAAAATGCCTCCATCACTGGAAGTGAGAGGCCCAACTGCACGCGTTCCTTCGTTGTATATTCTAAATGCTTAACCATTAAAAGTCCTTTTTAATATTTTGAGTTTAAAAAGTCCTTCAAGGGGTGAGGGAACCCTTGAAGGACTCAGACCGCAAATTTCGTAAAAAAATGCGACTATTTATAACTTATATTGTTTCCTTAACAGATTTTCTTTTTACTGATTCCAATGTGTTCATCAATAAAGAAACTACTGTCATTGGTCCTACTCCACCTGGTACTGGAGTAATCCAACCTGCTTTTTCGCTTACTTCATCAAATTTCACATCTCCTTTCAATGAGAAACCAGATTTTTTTGAAGGATCTTCAATTCTTGTGATTCCTACATCTATTACTGTAGCACCTTCTTTTACCATATCAGCAGTTACAAACTCTGCCTTACCCAATGCTACGATCAAGATATCAGCTGAAAGACACTCCTCTTTCAAGTTCTGTGTTCTACTGTGTGTCAAAGTAACTGTACAGTTTCCTACTTTACTGTTACGTGACATCAATAAACTCATTGGTGTACCCACAATATGAGAACGACCAACAATCACACATTTCTTTCCTGAAGTTTCAATGTTATATCTATCTAACAACTGAACAATACCGTAAGGTGTTGCGGGAAGGAAAGTTGGTAAACCTAGCATCATTTTCCCTAAGTTTGCCGGATGAAAACCATCCACATCTTTTTTAGGATCAATAGCCTCTGTTACCTTCGTTTCGTCGATGTGTTTTGGTAATGGAAGTTGAACAATAAATCCGTCAATATCATCATTATTGTTAAGTTCCTCGATAGCTTGAAGTAATTTCTCTTCTGTTATATCAGCGTCAAACTTACATAATGTTGAATCAAATCCTACTTGCTCGCAAGACTTTACTTTGTGATTCACATACGTTCTGCTTGCACCGTCTTCACCAACTAAAATAGCGGCTAAATGTGGTTTCTTGCCTCCTGCGGCAGTCAGTTTTCTTACTTCTTCAGCAATTTCTTGCTTGATTGCATTTGAAGTCGCTTTTCCGTCAATTAGTTGCATGGAATATCTGTGGTTATCCTAAAATTTTATATTAGAGGCACAAAAGTAATGACTTTCGTCTCTTTTTTCTAAAAAAAGTGTTCTTTTTTATTTGTAAACTTCAATTTCAGAATAACCACAGCTTTGCACTCATGGAGAATTATTAACTCTATAGATTGACATATAGGTAGTTTCTTTCTCTCCTTTCTCCAATAATGTTGTTTTTACAGAGTTGATTTTTCTCTTCAACATTGGCTGAGGCACTTCTTTGTTTGTATTTTCATTAGTTTTCTTTTCTCCTTTGAAAAGGAAAAAGGGCATTAACACAAAAAATGTTGTACCTCCTAAGTATAAAGCTGTTTTAGCTAATGCAACAAACAATTCGAGGTTTATTGCACATGTCGAACCGATCACGACCATAGTGATCAATCCAAAAAATAGTGTATTCTTTTTCATTGTTTTAATTTTTGATGTCTTTGTTTTTGAAACTTTTTCTTAATTAAAAATTGTGACCATTCTTTCCCTTCTTCAAGGAAACTTTGTTTTGGAATTGAAATCATATCAACCCGGGTTTAAAAAGTGAAACATAAAAAAAGGTCCATATACCGAAGCATAAGGACCTTTCTCATAAATATATAGATATTCCTACATCGCTTCATACAGCATATCCCTCACTCTGCTTTCGCAAAGAGAAAATCCTTGAGGGGCGTCTATATGTAAAGTGATGTATTTCATAATTTCTTTTATTTTACGATACAAAAGTATTTAACTTATTTTTAAGAATGAATTTAAATAAGTGCAAATTCAAAATTATCTAATGATTTATTTTTGACTTTGTACTTAACATTTTATTTGTACTTATCATTCAAGCCAATACCTTCTTTGATCATTGGAGTGATTTTTTCGAGTCTAGACATTTTAGTCGCTTCTCTTTTGGCTGAAGCGATGTACTCACCATATTCCCTCCTTTTTGAAAGGGTTAAACCTTTAAAAGCCGCTTCCAGTTCCTTGTCTTTTGTAAAAGCATCAACCAATTCATTGGGTAAAATTAATGGTTTTGGAGCACGATCCATTTCTACCACTTTACCCGCTTTTTGATTTTCAATGGCCTCAGCGATATATGATTTTAATGTGTCGGTTTGTTCTTTTAGTTCCTCAAAATTATTAAAACGCCATTGCCTTAGTGCTTTTGTTTTATTCTCTTGAGCATTGATCAGGTGTTTTCCTTTATCCTTTAAAAGAGCTCCTTGATGGAACCACAAACCTACATAGTTTTTAAAAGAAGCGATACCCACCACATTTTTACCATCGATCATATAAATAGGTGCTCCCCATTTCACACCTTCTTCCAATTCTGTTTCTGTCAGGATAGATCTAAGATAAATCAATTCTTGACTCCAATTTTCTGAAGATGTTACATAATCTTCTACTGTTGCATACCTTTTCATGATAGTTAGTGTTTTTGTCTAATTCAAAACCGGATTATTTACCTTACCGATAAATAATGGCTCCTTAGTCATTTTATTCCTTATGATAAAATAGAAAGGTTGATCAAAAATATACTCTTCGTAATCCTTCATATCCAAACTTCTGGAGACTTTTGCTACAGATGCCGCTACTGCCACCGTTCCTATTTCATCTATCTTTAAAAACGATTTCTGATACATCTTGCTTACAAATAAGTCCTTTTCTGATTTCTTAAATAGCATTGTAAAATCTGCCCCACTCTGAAAAGGAATTGTTACGTTCATATTCCTCATCAACTCAATACAGTCCAATGAAGAATTCATAACAAATTTTGGAAATTCAATATGTACCTTCTTCTCTTTTAACTTCATATCCATAGCAGTTATTGCATCAAAAGAGAAAGTTGGTGTGCTGATCATCAACATTTCATAATTTCCTTTATAAGGTAAAATGATTGCTTTTGTTGAACCGGAGGCATAACATTTCACAGTTTCTGTTTTAGAAAGAAAATCCGCTTTAACTGTTTTCTGATTATTCAGGTGAAAGTCTTTATTATAAGTTTGTTTTGTATCAAAAGGATGTTCCCATTCTGCTTTGAAATAGAGCGCATTCATCAAGATTAATTTATCCATTGGTGAAATGGACTCAATCATATCTTTTATTTTATAATCGGTATTTTCATAAAACCAGTTATTGATTTCATCCTTAACCTTCTCTCCCTTTCTTATAAAATCTCCTGATGCAATTTCCGCTTCATAATTCTCTTCCAATATTTTCTTTAAAGAGCTGTTCAAAGCATAACCTTTTGAATACCTTAAAGCACTTTTCAAAACGCACTCCTCTCCTAATCTTTTTTGAAGGTCTATCAAGTAAGAATTCAGTAATACAATTTCGTCTTTAGTATAACCTAGGTGACCGATCAATTCTTTTTTTGTCTCACCTACAGACATATTAGCCAACATACTATTTAAAGTATAAAGACTCAAAGGAGAGAATAATACATTCTTTTGTTTTTCTTGACTTAGTTTGCTTGCTTCATTTATCCCAACTTCCAGCAGTGGATATTTCTTTTGAGCATATAATGATGATACCCCAACAAAGATAAATGTGAATAGTAATAATAATCTATGCATAAAAAAGTGTTTCCAACACTAGAGCAAGATTGCTACCATTTCTTTATAATTTTATAAAAAAGTAAACCTTGATATTTACTTTTTTATAAAGCATCTTTACAAAAAAGATTCGGCATGGCACATTCTAAATATATTAATCCTTTTACTGATTTTGGCTTTAAAAAAATATTTGGCGAGGAAGCTAATAAAGATATTCTTATTGATTTCCTAAATGCTATTTTACCTGAAGAAGATCAGATTAAAACTTTAGAATACAAGCAACAAGAACACCTTGCTAGACGAGATATAGATCGAAAAGCAATCTACGACCTTTATTGTGAAAATGATTTGGGCGAGAAGTTCATCGTTGAATTGCAAAGGGCAAAACAGGAGTTTTTTAAAGACAGAACATTGTATTATGCCACCTTCCCAATCCAAGAACAAGCAGAAAAAGGGACCGATTGGAAATATGAACTAAAAGGTGTTTATGTCATTGGGCTAATGAATTTCACTTTTGACAACTCAGAAGATTTTCATCACAACATAAAATTAAGAGATGAAAAAGGAAATACTTTCTATGATAAACTCTCTTTTGTATACCTTGAACTCCCAAAATTTTCTAAACCTTTAACGGTACAAAGCACTATCTTTGAAAAATGGATTTACGCTATTAAAAACATGCCTAATCTAGATGAGATTCCGCCTCTTTTACAAGAAAGAACCTTTAAAAAGTTATTTAAAATTTCTGAATATTCTGCTATGAATGAAACTGACAAAGTTAATTACGAAGAATCACTAAAAACCTTTAGAGATTACGTCAATACATTGGGTCAAGCAAAAGAGGAAGGTATTGAAATTGGAGAAAAAAGAGGAGAAAAAAGAAAAGCTATAGAAGCTGCAAAATCAATGCTTATAGACGGACTGAGTATAGACAAAGTAGTTCTTTATTCAGGGTTGACAATTGAGGAGGTGAAGAATATAAAACTATAATGTCCTACAAAACAGTTCACATAAAAACTTCTCAACAAATAATTTGATCATTTAAACCATAGATATAGAAGCAACATTAACAAAAACTGATTATATAACATAATGTTTTATTTAAAACACTTATTGTTATTTTTGTAAATAAAAGAGATTTGTATGGACTATCTTTTTTTTTAAATTACTTTTGTCTCATAGTAAAATTATCAATTATAATCTTCTTCCGAGAATGGAATTAAAAAATTCAGAATATCAGATCCAAGGTGTGCCGGTAACGGAAATTGCAAATGAGTTTCAAACTCCTTTATATGTATATGATGCTGATAAGATCATTAATCAGATCTCAACATTAAGAAATGCATTTAATGGCGTTAACTTAAGAATAAAATATGCAATGAAATCTTTATCTAACTTGAGTATTTTGAAGTTAGTGAAGGAACACGGTGTGGATTTAGATTGCGTTTCTATTCAAGAAGTGCTTTTAGGTATTCAAGCTGGATTTCCTAAGGAAAGAATTTTATTTACTCCTAACTCTGTTTCTTTTGAAGAAATTCAAGAGGCAGTTGAATTAGGCGTTGTAATCAACATTGATAACATTGCTATCCTTGAGCAGTTTGGTGATGTTTACCAAGATACAGTTCCTTGTGCTATTAGAATCAACCCGCATATTACTGCAGGTGGAAATGCTAAAATTCAAGTAGGTCACATCGGTTCTAAGTTTGGTATTTCTATCTTCCAAATGTCACATGTAAAGAAGGTAGTAGAAAGCCATAACATTAATGTTGTAGGTCTGCACATGCATTCAGGTTCTGATATTTTAGATTCTGAAGTATTCTTAATGGCCGCTAATGTAATGTTTGACTGTGCAAAAGACTTCCCTAACCTTCAGTTTATTGACTTGGGTTCTGGATTTAAAGTAGCTTACAAGGAAGAGGATATTGTTACTAATATTCCTGAATTGGGCAAAAAGATGTCTAAAGCATTCCAAGAGTTCTGTGCTTCTTATGGAAGAGACTTAGAGCTTTGGTTTGAGCCAGGTAAATATTTAGTTTCTGAATCAGGACATTTATTAACGAAGGTCAATGTATTAAAGCATAGCCCTGCCGCTGTATTTGTAGGTGTGGATTCTGGTTTAAACCACCTTATCCGTCCTATGATGTACGATGCATACCACCACATCAAAAACGTTTCTAATCCTGAGGGACCAAAAAGAGTGTACGATGTAGTAGGTTACATCTGTGAAACTGATACATTTGGTTATGATAGAAAACTGAATGAGGTGCGAGTGGGCGATTTATTATCTATCGAAAATGCTGGAGCCTATTCTTATTCTATGAGTTCAAACTACAACTCAAGATTACGTCCGGCAGAGGTATTGGTATTCAACGGAGTGCCTCACTTAATCAGACAAAGAGAAACATTAGAAGATCTTACTAGAGGGCAGGTGGATATTTTCTCATCTATTCCTGTTAAAACAGAAGAAGCTTCATTAGACTAAAAATATAGACAACTCACATTGTTTTAACGCCTTTCTTACTTTTGTAGAAAGGCGTTTATTTTTTCTAATGAAAAGTGTTGTTTCTGATGGATCTTATATAAGCGTATTTTCCATCATACACTTTCGAAGAAGAGATATAGTAGTAGATGATGGCGTCAAGAATGGCATTTTTCTGATTAGAAGTCATCACCAATTGATTGTCCAACTTGAAGAAAATGTCTTCAGAAAGTTTCCCAAGCCAAAGTTTCTTTACACTTTGATCTTTAGTGACTCTCAGAATATCTTCTAAATAGGCCACAAGCACATCTTCAACATTATTATCCACCAATATATGCATGGTGTCAATAAGGAAATTAATATCATCTGAATCTTCAATACCAGACTTCAACTGAAGGATTGCTTGAAAAACCCGGTCTTGTAAAACGGTCAGGCGTTCGTATTCATTGTCCAGCTTTCTGTCATTGATTTCTTCAATATAACACAGCGACAAAATATACAATGCCGACTCAAAATCTCCTTGGTTTTCATAGCATCTTGACCATAATAAAAATTCATCTAGAGAGAGGCTTTCGAAACTATCAATTCTATGGTTAAAAATGCTGATAATTTCGTTGTATTTTTTTTCCTCAAATAGTTCTCCCAGGTCTTTTATTGACATATTTAAAGATCAATTTTAATAATAGAGTAATGTAACAATGTGCTCAAGCAGCACCATAAGCATCTACTACAATATACTAATTTTTGAAGTGTTATTTTGTCACTATTTAAATAATTCTTATCTCTTTACGAAGCCTATAAATACTCATTCAATCATGTATTATCTTTATCTCAAACTACTATATAATCGAATATGATACGAGGATTTATGTTAATTCTAGCGATGCTGTCGCTGGGAACACTTATTAATGAAATTTCAGGCTTGCCCATCCCAGGAAATGTGATTGGGATGATTATTTTATTCTTATGTCTTTATTTAAAAATTATTCCTTATGAGTGGGTAAAAGATGCCGCTCAATCTTTAACAAGAAGAATGTCATTATTCTTTATTCCTGCTGGTGTCGGGATGATGGAATATTTAGACATGATACAGAATAACTGGCTTATGATCAGTGTAACTATTGTAGGGTCAATGTTTGCAGTGATGTTGTCTGCAGGCTTTGCCGGAGAATTTTTAGGTAAAAAGGAAGATAAATAATGGAAACTATCAATCATCTTTTCGAAAGCGAAACGTTTGCATTAGCCGCTACGCTTGGTCTTTTTTTAATTTTTGAAGCAATCTATCAAAAAGCTAAAACACCGTTATTGAATCCTGTTTTAATGACCATTATTTGTTTGATTGTCATTTTAAAACTATCCGGTGTACAATATGGAACCTATCAGGCCAACACCCGCATGATTCACTTTATGCTTGGGCCATCTGTTGTTGCCTTGGGTGTATTATTATATGAACAGTTACAAACTATAGGTAAAAATGCCGTTGCCATTTTATCCGCTACTTTTTTGGGTAGTGTGATGGGTGTAGTTTCCGTAATCTTAATTGGAAAGTTATTTGGAGCTGAAGAGGATTTGATCATTTCGATGGTTCCAAAATCAGTCACCACTCCTATCGCCATGGCTGTTTCTGCTCAAAATGGTGGTATTCCATCAATGACGGCTGTGTTTGTAATTATTGTAGGTGTTCTGGGTGCTTCAGTCGGACCTCTTGTGGTTCCTAAAGTGTTCAAAACCGCTATTGCTAAAGGTTTAGCGATGGGTAGCTGTGCTCACGGTATCGGTACGGCACAGGCCATTCAAATGGGAATGGTAGAAGGTGCTATCAGTGGTTTGTCCATTGGTTTAATGGGTGTGTTTACCACATTAGTAACTCCGGGTATCTTGGCTTTATTCTACTAAATTTATTGGCTACCAATATATAGACCTATCCCACTGTAATACATTCATATTGCAGTGGGATTTTGTTTTTAATCAACATCTGACTTCATTTGTATTACAATTTGAACTATATTGATCATTCTATAAACAGTTCGTTATAAATCTATTAAACATAACTATTCATCGAACTTACTACAAAGCTGGTAACTAATCTTTAAATGAAAATGAAAACAAAACTGACTTTAATAGTACTGCTCGTACTAAATGCTTCACTATTGTCTGCTCAAAACTTTATCAAGGGGTATTTGAGAAATGCAGAAACACAGGAAGCTATACCTTATGCAAACATTGTTGTCAAAGGAAAAACAATTGGTGGTACAACCAATTCAAATGGGTACTTCAATATTCCCATCAAATCTTCATTCCATTCTGACACACTGAGCGTCTCCTCCATTGGATTCACAAAACTTGAAGTTCCTATTCGAAAACTTTCCAAGTACCTCGAAAATGAATTGGTTCTGCTTCCTGCTACTGAAGAACTTGATATGCTTACCATCAAAGCAAAAATGCCTACGGTCAAAGAGATTATCAAATACAGTAGTCAATCTTTCAAAAAGAGTATCCGAAAGAAACAGTATCTAGGTGAGTTTTATTATGCCGAAACGAAATACACCAACGATGATTTTCAGGGTGGTATGGAATCTACTGGAGAAATTTATTTCGAAAATTACAATCAGATAAAATCAGATAATGCACACAAATGGAGCTATCATATTTTGATGTTTGATCAGATTAAAAGAAATAAAGACTATAATTGGAACTATAACAATTGGGAGCACGAAGAGTCAAAAGAAGAAATAAGACTTAATAATAAATACCACGAAGGTCACAATATTGTAGAGAGAAACCTTCGTAACCTTAATTTTAATGGCAATCAAAATATTTTCCATTATCAGCAAGCATTTATAAAAAATGGTCCTTTGGTCAATCCTACGAATTATAAGTTTGAATTGGAAGAGATGCTTGTCAATGATGATCAACTCGTTTATGTATTAAGTTTCTTCGATCAAAATAATAACGGTGGTAAAGGACTGCTTTATGTTACAGAGGAATATGATCTTTTAAAGGTTACTTCCGAAGATTTAAGACCTATTCAAAAATATGGAGAGTACACGCATGATAATATACCTATATTCAAAAACCGTATTTCTTCAAAAGGTGAAATCACTTTTACTAAAGTGGGAGAAACACTTTACACGGATCATATTGATTTTGAAATGACCTATAAAGATACTATTGATGTCATCAAATATGTTGGAAAACTAAATATCCCAAACTTCAGTACTATTGCCTGCTACGATCTTAGAAAAGCAAACATGTTTAGATTCTCCGACAGGGCTTTTTTGGTACAAGCTGAAAGTTTCCCTTATGTCGGATACAACTGTTCTTTCTGGGGATTTACAACAAGCAGTTCTTCTGAATTGTCAAATAGCATTGATTCAAAAGATATTCTGATGGATTCCACACTCTATCAAAAAGAACAGACAATCAGGAAGGGTTATATACTATATGGTTATGATAAAAAAAGGCAGAAACAATTGACGCCTGAAATGGAGAAACAAATTGAAGATCAAAAATTGTTTCATTACTATACTTCCAGAAATCTATTGCATAGAAGTGCTTATGATGATCTTATAATTACCGAAAACAAAGAGAATAAGGGTATTTTGAAAGATGAATTTAACAAAATGACCAAATTATCCCAGTATGATCAAAATCAGATCACAAAAGAAGTAATGGATAGTTTGAGGTATACAATTTCATTTCACTCTCAGCTTAACAGTATGTCTGACGACTTTCATCGTCGAAAAGATGGCTTAGCTCTCAAAGATTTTCAAGAGTTAAGCACCAGCTACATGACACAATTTATGGATACCTTGATGGTTTATAAACCTCTTTTATCTGATCAATATGCCAAAACCATGAAAGGTAATATTTTGGGTTTATGGCTCAATATAAATGCACTTTATGCTGAGGCAAATCCGGTAATAGTAAAAACACAGGCTCCTAACCTTTTATTAAATGCTTTAAATTACTTTGACTTAGATGATCCTGAAATGAATCAAAGTGATTTAGATAATCTTGTAGCAGAACATATAGACATCCACCTTAATTTTATCGAGGATGAAAACCGATTGTTTGCTGATGATGCTCCTTTTCATGATAATAAAAATACAGTGGAACGTTTTCAAGAAATCAACAATCGATATGTCAAAAATAAAGAACTTAATGAAAAGGTTTTAAGTACTTATCTAAAGGAGTATTATTTCTACAATGATACAGTACAAAATACCACATTTTCAGATGCTGTGGCTTATTTTGAAGCTAGCTATCCTCAATCTGAACATCAAGCTGACCTAAATCAATTAATTACACAAAGAGGTGGTTTTAACAAACACGAAAAAGTGAAATCTTTGGAAGTATTGGATCATGACTTTAACAATACATCAATTGATTTTTCTAAAGGCATTCATATTGTAGATATTTGGGCTTCATGGTGTGGGCCATGTATAAAATCTATCAAAGAGCATTACCCTGACATGATTGAGAAATACTCAAAAGAAGGAGTGAAATTCCATTTTATTTCCATTGATCATGGAAATAACAAGTGGAAAAATGCTGTCACAAGATTTGCTCCTGACGATAATGAATACCATTTTAAAATAGCAGATGAAAACATTAGCCGTTTTAAAAAGAAATTTAGTGTAAATGGTATTCCCCTAGTGCTGATTATCAAAGATGGAAAACTAATTAAAAGAATGAGTGGTTTCCAAGAGCAGGTTTTGATAAAAGAATTGGATGATCTAAAACAATAATAATAATCCTCACTTTGAAATATCAGTTTTGAAGTGAGGATTTTTTAATCTATGAAGCAAGCAAATTAAAAGTCAAATTAACAAGAGCGTGGAAAAGAAAACAGTAAACAAGGTTTCGTTCTTTTTCATAGATCAACGCCAATATTAACCCTATCACAAAAAACTGTATATCAACGATACTCCTAAATGGAAAGTGGATCAAACCAAAACACACCGTTGTAAAAATTACCCTATACTGTACTTTTATTCCTTTCCTTTCTAAATATTCTGTAGCTATCCCTCGAAAAACGACCTCTTCCAAAAGAGGAGCAAATACTAATCCTCCTATGATTCGTGACAGGTTAACATTTTCGATATTAACATCGAAATTATAGCCATAAAAATAACAGAATATCGATGTGACACTGATTGCGATACATCCATAAATTATCAATTTATGTTTCTCTACTTGTCCAACTTTGATGTATTGAAGCCAATTCAATTTATAGATGACTGCAAAGACAAAACATATATTTAAAAATTCAGCAATCGTGAAAGCTAGATTATAGTCTTTCAGAAAGTAATCAATCGGAAGGCGAAATAGTTGTAGAAGAATCACTACCATTAATAAAAACAGTAGGTACAATAGTATGTTTTTCATAAATAGTTTAGTTTTTTTTGAAGTACTAGGACAAAAGTAATCGAATGTTTCGTAGACCCATAATTGAAATTATGGGCTTTTGGGAAGATAACTCACTGATCAACTTTTGACTTTAATATTTGATTCATCGCATTAAATGGATAAAAACCTATAAATCTTTGAAACATATCAAGTTTATAGTGAAAGTTGAAAAATGGGATAGTTTCCCATAAGCCCATGACCTCTAGTCATGGTGCGTGATATTTTGTCCTCTTTCCATGTACTTAAATGATCAAGTAGGGTAAATATGGAATAAGTCTACGTCTATCCCATATTTATCCCTCTCACAGAACCGTGCGTAC
>NZ_JABANE010000339.1 GCF_012844305.1 Flammeovirga aprica JL-4 | reverse complement strand
AGTTTCGATAATAAAAGAAGCACTTATATTCTTTTCCGAATTTCGATAGAGAAACTGATTTGTTCTTGAAAAGAGTCCAAAGCAATTGATGGACTTTCCTTTGCTGACTTTGATAGCAACATTTTCATCATCGAATTGCCATGCATAAGGGACGTACCCCTGTTCAGAAAACTTGGTCTCGTCTCCAAAAAACAGGTCAATTTGCCCCTGTGCAGCTTGCTTTTCCAAAGCTACCAGCATTTCTTTTCGTACTTGATACAGTTCTGATAAACATATATGTTTAGGCCTTCGTCTCACTCGTTTCCATCGGCAGCCAATGCTTTTAAAAAGCGCTGAAGAGTTTTCAAGCTGAATGACTTACCTAGATCTTCTTCTAAGATATCTTTGGCTTGCTTGAGTCTTTGACGCTCCTTCTGAACGGTGGCTTTGACTACAGTTTCATCCTTTTCTTTGTCGAAGATGGGCTTTCTTCCTTGTCCGGACTTTGTCTGCAAACCCTTAATTCCATGTTGCTGATATTGTTTGCACCATTTATTTATAGGTTGAATCGTAACATCGAAAATAGTGGCTATTTCTTCCGATGTCTTGCCTTGACTCTTCAACAGAATATAATGGCATCTCCTTGAAAATTGAACGGACTCAGAATATTTATAGCCTTCTTCAAGCTCGCGCTTCGCTGTTTCCGTTAATTCTATAACTTTTGTTTTACGACCCATAATTAGGGTATAAATATAGCTTATATTTTAATTTGTCTCAGTACTT
>NZ_JABANE010000338.1 GCF_012844305.1 Flammeovirga aprica JL-4 | reverse complement strand
AAAAGTATAATATACCTCAAATGGTAGTTGTTGCTGACTCAGGACTCATGTCAAAAAATAATATCAAAGAATTAATCGACAATAAATATCTCTTCATATTAGGAGCTAGATTAAAACAGTATACAAAAAAAATCAAAGATCAGATTTTGGCTTTAACTCTAACAAATGGAGAAACATCAGTAATTGAGTTAGAAGACAAACAAAAACTAATAATATCATATTCTGATAAAAGAGCAAAGAAAGACTCTCATAACAGAGAGTTAGGTTTAGAAAGGTTAAGAAAAAAAGTAAAGACTGGAAAACTTACAAAGAGTAATATCAACAATAGAGGATACAATAAATACTTAAAAATGGAGGGAGATGTTTCACTGTCAATTGATATGGATAAATATGAACAAGATGCAAAATGGGATGGTTTAAAAGGATATATAACAAATACGCAACTAACTAATGATCAAGTGATAGAGAACTATCAAGAGCTATGGAAAATCGAAAAGGCATTTAGAATTTCAAAAAGTAATCTCAAAATAAGACCAATTTATCATAGACTTGAGAGAAGAATAAAAGCTCACATTTGTATCTCATTTGTAGCTTATAAAATATTCAAAGAATTAGAACGACAACTTGACGAAATGAAAGCTAGCATTAGTGTTGAAAAAGCAATAAATATTGCAAAAACAATACATGCAATTAGAGTTAAAATGCCAAATAATATGATAATTGAAAAAACTCTTATTCTACATGAGGATCAGAAAGAATTGGCTCAACTATTTAATTTTAGG
>NZ_JABANE010000337.1 GCF_012844305.1 Flammeovirga aprica JL-4 | reverse complement strand
GGTGATGGCTATTTTAGGTTGATCTAGCTACATCCGTTACTAAAATTACCACATTTATAGTAATGTTTTTCAATGTACATCCCGATGACATTATCATGTATTGTTTCATCTTTTGAAAAGCATATTGTTCTTCTACTTAACCTCTTGATATGAGTTCTAAAATTGAGGTTTTTACGTTCAATTTTCCAAGTTTCATCTTTTCCTACAGTGTGTATATATTCAGTAGGAAACAGCCTGTGGTACGCTCCCCAATCATCTGTATAACAAATTTTAATTGGAAGGTGAGCTACAGAGCTTAACAAGTTTTTTAATACGATATCTTGTCGTTTACCATTCTCCCAAGCGATAATAACGCCTGAGTGTTTTTCTACAAGATACCATGTCCAACGCTGATTACTTTTATTACCCACATAACTCCAAAATTCATCCCATTCTGTACTGATTTTCACATCAATATCTAGTTGAGATAGAGTGTTTAATTCTATGGAGTCCAAGAGATAAGGATTTACTTTTCTTACTTCTTTTTTTTCAAATGGTTACTGATCATATTTCTACTGATTTTTAATGTTCGAGATATATCTCTAACACCACTACTATTAAGTGTTAATAGATCGATTTGTTCTTTTATTCCAGGACGCCAGCCATTGGTTTTGTATTCTACTTGAAAACTTTTATTGCATGTATTACAACGCCAACGTTGACTACCATTAGGTCTATGACCATTTTTCACTATATCGTTGCCTTCACAGTGAGGACAACGTATTTCTTTGTAATGTCTCATATA
>NZ_JABANE010000336.1 GCF_012844305.1 Flammeovirga aprica JL-4 | reverse complement strand
GCAGGCATAGAAGTAACGGTGATCTCCCGCAGCTCGGCAGCGGTAACAGTGCGAATATACGGTGTAGGAGTAATATCCCAGGACTCTTTCAGCGCACGGAACCCGAAGCTCATGCCGGAAATGTCTCCACGCTCCACCAGCTCCAGCACATCATTGCCAAGTTGGGTGTTTGGCGGGGTCAGCTCGAAACGCAGCCCGGTATCATCTTCGGACAACACCAGCGTGCCGGATTTGGTACGCCCCAGCAGTTGGGTATAGTTATGCTCGTACAGTGCACGCACATCGCTACCGGATGCCAGGCTGTCTTTAAACGCCCCCGGCGCAAACTGCTCGCGGAACTCATCCCAGATCACCTCTGACAGGCTGTTCCAGCGCACGGCATAGCCCACCAGCTTTTTGTTGCTGGCGCTCAGTTCGGAGGTACGGATTTCAAAATCGATTGTTTTCATTGTTGGACTCCACAAAGGGCAAAAAGGGGCCGAAGCCCCTTAAACGTCAGATCAGGAACCTGAACCGGAAAGCTCAAGCACCTTGATGGCGTTGGAGTCCACCACACCACCGCCCAGGTATTTATCGGTATGCACCTTGTAGAAACCAGGTTCGGTGATGTTGTCGGGGCGGGTACGCACGCCAGTAGTGTGATCCACGATAAAGTAACCGCGCTTAAAGTCCCCGACTGCCAGGAACGCTTCACCCGCAGCCGCATCAGGCATGGTTTCCAGATATTGAACCGGACGGCCAAGGAGGGTATCGGGAGAGTCAGCGACGAGACGATCACGCCAGATGTAATCCCCGTTG
>NZ_JABANE010000335.1 GCF_012844305.1 Flammeovirga aprica JL-4 | reverse complement strand
CCGCTGACCAGCGCCGCAATCATAAGTACGCGTTTTTTCATTTAATGTCCTTAATCCTTTTTATTCTTTGTCACAGCGAACGTGACGGTTGATTATGACGCGCGATTACGGAGAAAATTCCCCGGATACCATCTCTTTTTGTAAATAACATTGAACGGTTGCCCATCACGCCGTCATGACACCTGCATTCGCTGACCAGGAGCCGCCCTTGCCAACCTCATCTGCAACCAAAACCATCTTAACCGCCGCCCACTGGGGACCGATGCTGGTGGAAACGGACGGGGAAAACGTCCTCTCTTCCCGCGGCGCGCTGGCGACACCGTTTGCCAACTCGCTGCAAACGGCAGGGCGCGATCAGGTGCACAGCAAAACCCGCGTGCGCTATCCAATGGTGCGTAAAGGCTTCCTTGCTTCACCGGACAAGCCCCAGGGGGTCCGCGGTCAGGATGAATTCGTGCGGGTGAGCTGGGAGCAGGCGCTGGATCTGATCGATGCCCAGCATCGGCGGATCCGCGACAGCTACGGTCCGGCCTCCATTTTTGCCGGCTCCTACGGCTGGCGCTCTAACGGCGTATTGCATAAGGCGGCGACGCTGCTGCAGCGCTATATGAGCCTGGCGGGCGGCTATACCGGCCATCTTGGCGATTACTCCACCGGCGCGGCGCAGGCGATCATGCCTTATGTCGTTGGCGGCAATGAGGTGTATCAGCAGCAGACCAGTTGGCCGCTGGTGCTCGAGCACAGCGAAGTGGTGGTGCTGTGGAGCGCCAACCCGCTGAACACGCTGAAAATTGCCTGGAATGCCTCCG
>NZ_JABANE010000334.1 GCF_012844305.1 Flammeovirga aprica JL-4 | reverse complement strand
TTAGCTTCGCCCTGCGCTTCAGCAATAATGGCAGCCACACCTTGCGCTATCGCCTGCGGGATATAACGACGCCCGTCCGCCTGATGACCCTGTACCGCGATAAAGAGATCGCCGGAAGCAGCCACCCGGCTGTCCAGCGTCATCTCTCGCAGAATGCGCTCCGGTGCGTTTGGCACCCATGGAGCGAGTAGGTCGCGCAAATTACGATCTGCCACCTGTTCCCTCGCCTTGATTAATTACAAATTCACTTTTTTCGCCCGTTGCCAGCGCATCCGGCTCGATGTTCATGGTGCGCAATACGCCGCCCATGATGGCACCGAAGACCGGCGCGGAAACGGCGCCACCGTAGTATTTACCTGCCTGCGGGTCGTTGATCACCACCACCAGCGCGAAGCGCGGATGGCTGGCGGGCGCAACGCCTGCGGTGTAAGCAATATATTTGTTGATATAGCGGCCATCCGGCCCCACTTTTTTCGCCGTACCGGTGTTAGTCGCGATGCGATAGCCTTTGATCGCCGCTTTCACACCGCCGCCGCCGGGCAGCGCCACGCTTTCCATCATATGAACGACGGTACGAACGAGTGATTCCGGGAAGACGCGCTCGCCCGGAACCGGAGGATCAACTTTGGTAATCGACAACGGGCGATAGATGCCATAGCTGCCAATCGTTGCGTAGACTCGCGCTAACTGTAACGGGGTTACCATTAGCCCATAGCCGAAAGAAAAGGTGGCCCTCTCTATGTCAGACCACCGTTGTTTTTGAGGATATAAGCCACTGCGTTCTCCGACCAACCCCAAATTGGTCGCCTT
>NZ_JABANE010000333.1 GCF_012844305.1 Flammeovirga aprica JL-4 | reverse complement strand
GAGGTCAAGCGTAAAGAAAAAACAAGACGTTTGAATCAGTTTAAAAAGGATTTTCAAGAGAAAGAAAATGGACTACGATCAGCAATTGAAAACTATAAACAGGAGATTAAAAAAGAAATTGAAGAACTGATTGAACAGAAAAATGAGGAACTTTCTGGTAAAGGAGTGGATAAACAACACCTTGAAAAACTGTCGCTTCAAATTAAAAACTATAAAGCCGAGTTAGACTATATTCAAGAACATCAGCAATTGGTTTTTGAATATGACAAAGACAAGCGTGAGTTTATTGACAAGCAAAAAACGTTTGAAAACGAAATGCTTCATGAGGAAGAGAAGCTCAATAATTTGGTTGCTGAATTTTCTAATTCTTTGAATGCTCTAGAAGCGAAGCATAAGGAAGTAAAACAACATCTTTTCAAGATCAATCAATCTATCCAAACTTATGAAGCAGAACTCAAGGTTTATGCTGAACAGAAAGACGATGATAAGCTGATTGCGTTGGAAGAATATGCTACTACCGTTACTTCATTGGAAGGTGATTTGACTTTTGATGAACTGCATCGAAAAGTGTATCAGACCTTTGATTCTTTAGAGGAAAAGAAAAACACGCTTTACACAAAACTGAAAAATTATTTAGGGAAGTTTACTGTTAACTCAGTGCTTAAATTTCCTTCTATAGAGGAGTTAGAAAGTAAAGGAGTAAGAGTGATTGGTGAGCGACTGAAAGAGTTTGTACGTGAGGATAAAATTGCAGAGATAGAGAAGATATTTAATGAACGATTTGCCAATATCATCAATATTTTCGGTACAGA
>NZ_JABANE010000332.1 GCF_012844305.1 Flammeovirga aprica JL-4 | reverse complement strand
GAGGTCAAGCGTAAAGAAAAAACAAGACGTTTGAATCAGTTTAAAAAGGATTTTCAAGAGAAAGAAAATGGGATACGATCAGCAATTGAAAGCTATAAACAGGAAATCCAAAGGGCGATTGAAGTACTAATTGAACAAAAAAATGAGGAGCTCTCTGGAAAAGGAGTGGATAAACAGCACCTTGAAAAACTATCACTTCAAATTAAAAATCATAAAGCCGAGTTAGACTATATTCAAGAACATCAACAATTGGTTTTTGAATATGATAAAGACAAGCGAGAGTTTATTGATAAGCAGAAAACGTTTGAAAATGAAATGCTTCATGAGGAAGAAAAGCTCAATAATTTGGTGGCTGAATTTTCTAATTCTCTGAATGTTTTAGAAGAGAATTATAAAGAGGTAAAACAACAGCTTTTTGAGGTCAATCAATCGATCCAAACTTATGAAGCAGAACTCAAGGTTTATGCTGAACAGAAAGATGATGATAAGCTGATTGCGTTAGAAGAATATGCTACTACGGTCACTTCATTGGAAGGCGATTTGACTTTTGATGAACTACATCGAAAAGTGTATCAGACTTTTGATGCTTTGGAAGAAAAGAAAAATACACTTTATACTAAGTTGAAAAATTACTTAGGGAAGTTTACGATCAACTCAGTACTTAAATTCCCGTCTGTTGAGGAGTTAGAAAGTAAAGGTGTGAGAGAGATTGGTGAGAGATTGAAAGAATTTGTACGTGAAGATAAAATTGCAGAGATAGAGAAGATATTTAATGAACGATTTGCCAATATCATCAATATTTTCGGTACAGA
>NZ_JABANE010000331.1 GCF_012844305.1 Flammeovirga aprica JL-4 | reverse complement strand
ACTTCCGTAGAGGATATATCTAATATGTTTAGTTTATGACATTTTGTAATAAAAGAGGGTATTTCCTTAATGGGGTTTCCTTCCATCCATAATGCTTTGAGTTCAGGGAATTCAGTAATAAACTCTGGAACTTCGGTGACATTACAGTTGAGGATTTTTATTTCTTCTAACTTTTTAAAGGCTCGAAGTTCTTCAGGAAGCTTTGTAATAGAAAGGTCATCTTTTATTTTTATCATAATAATATGTTTCCTATTACTATCGTAATTATATGAGTATATACTTGAACCATAGTTATCTTTGAGTTTTTTAAGAGCTTCTTGTTCTTCCATATCCATATAGTTTGTACAACCAATCAATAGAATAATCACTACACTAATAATGAAATAATAGAGGTATTTAGCACTCGCTAATTTCCTTTGCACAGCACCAATAGAAGTCTTGTTATGTATCATTTGTTCTATAGAATAAAGAGAAAGTATAGTAACCTTCTCTAATTTACTTTACTCATCAATCTGCTCCCTATCAAAAACAGGATTCCCTAAAAGTCTTGTGTCAACATTTTCAGAGATTTCGGCATTGTAGGTGTTTTCAATTTCATTACCTTCTAAAAGTAATAAGTTCAGCTTTGTACATTTGTTGATATCAGGAGGGATACGCTTAATTTTTCCGTTGGTCATGTTTAAGTTCTCTAAGTTTTTCATCCTACCAATCCCCGTAATATCAGTGATTTGATGATTGATTACATTGAGGTCACTAGCTTCACTATCAAAAATTCCTACAGGCATACTTTTCCATGTCACATCCCTAGCCCAAATACTTCCAACTTG
>NZ_JABANE010000330.1 GCF_012844305.1 Flammeovirga aprica JL-4 | reverse complement strand
AAGCACTTGGTAATGATGAAGAAAGAGGATGCGACTAAGTATTTTATAAGTCCTAGTAAGCTATTTGAAAAGATTCAATTAAAAGATACAAATGACGATGTAAATCTAGAAGAATTTGAAAAAAATGTATTATTTAACATGTTTAAATCACATCAGAGAAATGACTATGATTATGACAAATAAACTTTTATTAATTCTAATGATTTTCCTTGTTTCTTGTTCTTTGCAAGGAAATAAAGAAATAACACTTAATGAAAATGATCAATTAATATTAGATATACTTGACCAAAAATATGATGGTAAAATTAAATTTACAGTTAAAGATAATTATGTTTCAAAAATAAAGCTGACTAAGATGGGTATGATGAATTCTTTGCCAGAAGAGTTATCACGCTTTGAACAATTAGATTCTTTATATATTTACAAAACAAGTTTTGAAGATAAAAAAATAGATGTCAGAAAAGTCAAAACATTAAAATATATTGGATTTAATAGTATTGATCTTTCGGATTATAATATCTATCTCAATAATAAAATAGAAGATATTTTATTAAGTAGGTGTGCTTTTACAAAATACCCAGAAGCAATATCAAAAGCTAATATAAAAAAACTGGAGATTGGTGGTTTTTCGACTGATTATCAGAAAATTTTCCCTATGGAAATCGGAGGATCAGCATTAAAGGAAGTAATATTTCATTATGTTGATTTCGAAAAGTTACCTGATATCAAAACACCCAACGAGTTGTCATTGTCAGTAATTCAACATGATAACATAGTACAACTTCCAGAAAGTTATTTACACCATAAGTATAAAATGTTGATTATTTCGGGTTGTAAAAAATT
>NZ_JABANE010000033.1 GCF_012844305.1 Flammeovirga aprica JL-4 | reverse complement strand
CCGAGACACAAGCTCAAAACCAAAAGAAAAACCACATTCTATGAGTTGTAAAGGCCAAGATGAATGGTCTGCCGCAGGCGCAACACAGACCAGCCTTGACAAATCATAAAATGGGTTTTTAAAAAGGTTTGAAGCTGAATCTCTCAAAAAAAGATAATTATCTTTTCCACTTAGACAGTCCGAACTAGTGGGGTAACTATATATATTATTTCAAGTTATTGTTATCAATATGTTTGATAATTACTTTTTTTCTTATAATTAATGTAAAAAACTGGTTAACAATATATACTAAAATAAAGAGTGTTTTTTAGGTAGACCTAGTGTATCTCCACTGTTTTGAATGTTAACGACTAATGTCACTCACACACTGTTCCGAGTGTTACGCGTTAGCATCACTCTTAACTTGGCGATTGAATAAGTTACCAACTTATAACATCAAATTAAAAAGAAGAATAGGTAAAACATAAAGGTCAATTTTTGAAAACTACACATTCAATATTGACCTTTATCTACTCTTAATGTAGAAAGTTATTAAGGAATTTTACGAATTTCTTTCCGGTAGAGATTATCACCTCCTAAGGTTGAGGTGTTCACCCTTATAAGGGAAGCGATCACGACATGTAAAAGGGAAAGAGATGTACCTACTAAGGGTGAAGAGTGTCACATTATAAGGTGAGCACCTGCGCCCATTTTTTACTTACTATTAGTAATTTGGAAACCTTCTCATCAGCAACATATTAATATGAAAGAAAGTAAAATTAATAAAAGCATAAGGAGCTATTTAGAGTGGCGACCTAATTGATAACGTAAATAGTTTTAAGAATTAGAGTATGAAAAATCTGTTTGTTTTAATATTTCTATTGTTGAATATTGAAAATGAAATTGTTGTTACAGAGTACATAAGCAAATCAAATGAAATATTTAAAATTGAGAAGAAATGTCTCTTTATGAAAGAGAATGGTATTTATAAATACTATTATAAAAGTGATACTTTAACTGTAACATATAATAGCAATTATCTGTTAATTCAAAGTTTAGATGAAATTAATAAATATGTATTAGAAGAAGATATCAATTTGCTTTTAGATAACTCTACTGAGAAGATTTTAATTTTCAAAACAGATAAAATTGAAAATATTGACAGAAATGTCAAAGTAGTTTTTTCAGAAAGATATGGAATTATTATGATATCAAATTCATCTTGGAATACTCATATTATGTATAATGAAGATGATGAAGTAGTCAATACTATTCAAAAATTTATATTAATTAATAAGAATTGAAAATTCATTCACTCCGCACCCAGAATTGGATATTACAAAGTTAGATTAGGTAGTTTTTATTACATTGAGTAACATTTAGGGAAATTACTTTTTTCAAAAGAATTAGTATTGCCATAGATTGAACAAAAGAAACAAAAGTAGAATGAGGTTTATTTTAATTATCATGTTTTTTTCAAATTATACCTACGCTCAGCTTTATGATATTGAGGATATTGATATGAAAGAAGTGGGAGTTGTTACGCTAAGAAAACCAATATTGGTTTTCCGAAAAGAAGGAGGTAAATATGTAGCTTATATTACTGAAAAAAAGTCAAGTAAAACGATTGATAATAAGAAATATTTCGATATAAACCATCATAGAAGAAATGATAAATTGACAAATAGGAGGAAAAGAAAAGGTCAAATTATTTATACTATTAAACCTAAAAATAAGAAGTTAAGAAACAAGCAAGGTATATATAAATTTATTGAATATGAGATAAGTTTGGTTGAATATAATATTGTGAATTATGGTTTTGATATGTCTCAATGTTTAAAAGAAGGTGACTATAGTGAAATATTAAATGTTTTAATAATTGATGATAAATAAAGGTTGATCTTACCATACAGTAGTTTAAGTATTATCATAAATAAGTTATAACCATCAATACCTCAATACCCATTCCTCCCATACCAAACCAAAGCTTCTTCAATACTCTCCCCAACATCCGTTTTCTGCATCCCCAGTTCCAACATCGCTTTTTGATTTGAAAAGTAATTATCCAGTGTCAATAATCTTAAGTTGGAAGAATGGAATGGGACTTGAATACCGAATATTTTTTTAATACCAAAGGCAAGGATTCCAAGAAGGGAGAAAAGAAGCTTAGGAATTGGTATTAATAGCCCCTTTTTTTGAGTACTTTGATGGACCAATTCGAAGAATGTACGGTAAGTGAGATTCTCTCCTGAAAGTAAATAGCAACTTCCTTTTTTTCCTTTTGTCAAACTTTGAATAATGGCTTTAGCTACCTCTTTCACGGCTACAAAGCTTTTTCCTCCAGGAGGGTAAAAAGTGATTTTGTGTTTTGAACCATACAATAATAACACTCCGCTAGAAGGGCCTGCATCTCTTTCGCCAAGCATAAAAGTAGGTGCCACGATAACAGCGTCTAAGTTGTCATTTTGAACACGGTTTATTATTTCTTGCTGTGCCAAGTATTTGCTGTAGGCATAAGGGACAGCCTTAAGCCAATCCATAAAAGAAGTGTTTTCATGACCGGGCTTCTCTAAGGTGCCGTTGGTAAAACAGTTGGCAGTGCTGACAAAAACTAAACGTTTGATTTTATGCTTTAAGCATAATGATGCAATTGCTACAGTGACATCAATATTTATTTTCTGATAAGGGGAGAAGTCATTGATGTTTTGTTTGGTCAGTGCGGCACTATGAATCACGTAATCACATGTTTTGATTACCTTTTCAAGGTCACTATTATTAGTGATTTCCCCTTCAAAAATTTCACAATTCAACCCTTCTAAAGACAAACGGTTACATGATGAACGGATCATTGCTACTGGGTGGTAGTTGTCACTATCCAATAAATACTTGACAATATTGGCTCCTAAAAGTCCATTTGCTCCTGTTACTAAAACTCTTTCCTTACGCATAGCTCATCATTTCTTTTAATACATTTTTTCTGAAAATTCTCAAGCGGATTGCATCCGGGCATACTCTAAAAAACAGACGGCTTATTTTACCTGCCATACCTGGGATAATTTCGGTTTTCCCTTCCAAAAGTTCTTTCATGCAGATTTCAGCCACTTCTTCAGCGGTCAAAATGGTTTGTTTGACCAGTTCATTGTGGTTGCTGATACGCTCAGAAACCTCTTTGTTGGTGGGCATTCCACCGGGGTAGGCCACGCTTACTTGAATGTTGGTGTCTTCTAGTTCTGTAGCAAGGCCAACGGAAAAAGAACGCACAAACGCTTTGGAGGCAGGGTAGACGGTTTTGAAAGGCATCGCCCCAAAAGAAGCCATGCTTGAGATGTTAAGAACATACGCCTTGGAGTGTTTTTTTAGTAAAGGCAAAAGTCCTCTAGTCAGTAAAACCAATGCTCTGATATTTAAGGATAAAATGCTGTCAATATAATTTTCAGAAGCTTCTTGAAATCGTTTTGTACCTCCAATTCCTGCATTATTAATCAGCATATCAACACGGTACAAATGCGTGATGGTTGAAATGAGTTCATGCAGTTCCGTTTCCTTACTCAAGTCAATTTCATAACAGCAAACATCTATAGCATACATTTCGATCAAGTATTTTCTGAATTCTTGAATTCCTTCATTCGGAAGCGAAATTAAGATAAGGTTTCTCCCTCTCTCAGCACATTCAAACGCCAAAGCTTTCCCCAGCCCTTGACTTGCACCCGTAATCACAGTATGTGTTATTAATTTAATTTCTTTCATGATTGATAATTTGAGATTTCGATAGTTGTAACTGATTATCAGGACAAAATTAGGTAAGAGTTAAGAATTAAGAGTGAAGAAAAATGCTTCGTATTATGACTCAGTGGACGTTGTAATATAATGTCCCTACGACGATATCCACCTTAAAGGATATTCTACCAACAATTGAAAGTAGAGTGTAGGGATGTTGCATTGCAACGTCCACTGAACCACCATAAATACCACTTTGTGGAACACAATACGAACCATCTTCCCTCATACCTCATCCTTCTTCCCTTAAAAAGCACGTTATTTTGTCCTAATACTTAACTGATGATGCAAAACTAAGAGATAGAAAGAGGGAGAAGGTTTGAAATCTTTTCAGTTGTGGAAAATGATTTTTCAATTGTAGAAGAAAAGGGTTTAGTTGTGTGAAGTAGTTTTGAATGAAGAGCATTTGTAGTAAGGAGATTGATTAAGATCCTTTCTAATAACTTGTCATAATTGAAAATTGACCTTTATCTTCTATTTATTACACTAAGATCTGTATGTAAAGTACACATTCTATAGATCAGTCTACCTAGTTGTTTTTGGAACCAATATTGATATAGTCCTTTTCCAAGTGTATTTCAATATAGGAACATAGTTTCAGTAAAACTGATTCCCCAACTATGTTCGATTTTTTTATTTAATTATTTAAAACGATGAAACGTTAATTTTTGCACTACTAATTTTATCTGTAAGTGCATACTCACAAATCAACTTCAAAGGTTATGTTATCGGAAAAGAAATTCTAGAGGACAAACCAAGTTCCACTAATATGCCTTTTGCAGGTCATTATGGACATTTTGAAGCAAAAACTAATCAAGAAGGGGTAATTACAAGTGTATCATTTCAACCTCAAAAAAGTGGCACCCCAACCTTGTTAACGAAGGGAGAAGTTCAAAAATTCATAACCTCTTTAAAGCATTATTTTAGAGTTGATATGAAAAGAGAAAGTAAAGGGCAAAGTGGAGTTTTTAAGGGAAAACATAATAACTGTTATTTCAAAGTAAATTACCAACATAAGCAGTTTAGTAATGGGAGTTATTATCATATTGACTTATTTATCTACAATCCTAAATATCAGTCTATTTAGGTAAGAGGGAAGAATGAAGAATTATGGTTCTTGTTGTGGCTTAATAACCACTATAAAAATCCATTTTACGAACCATAATTCTTCATTCTTCATTAAATTAGTTACCCAATGACTCAAATGCGTTTAAAATACTATAAAGTGTTGTGTGACTCTTATGAAGATGATAAAGATGGTCTAAAAAAGGTGATTCAAGCCTATTTAGCATTTGTAACCTTATGGATGATCAAGTTGGCAAAGTTTTGGATGCATTAAATGATAGTAAATTTGCCGAAAATACTATGGTAGTATTTACAGCAGATCGTGGTTGGAACTTTGGAGAAAAAGATTACTTATAGAAGAACTCTCCTTGGGAAGAATCAGCAAGAATACCAATGCTTATTCGCTATCCAAAGGGACAAATAAAAGGATTAGAAGTAGAACAGCTGGTATCATTGATTGATATCTATCCTACTTTAAAAGATATGTGTGATTTGGAAGATAAAAGTGTGATTCATTCAGAAGCGGGCCCAATAGGAGGTCATTCAATGCGACAACTTTTAATGGACAAACAGCTAGAGTGGAAGGGTCTTCAAGGGACACTCACCGTAATGGGTGTGGGCATCTACGAACCTGTAAAAGGATTGGGAATTTTGACCAACCCTCAAGCACTATGGCATATCAAAATCATCAAAGACCTGCCGAAGAAGTATGTTTTAAAGTAAACATACTCTTACAGAACGAAGGATTTTAGATATATAAGATATAAAGATGGTCAGGAGGAACTCTATGATCATCGTAAAGATCCTTATGAGTGGAATAATGTGGCATCAAAGAAAAGTATCAGAAAGAGAAGGCTGAATTGAAAAGGCAGATGTTTGATATAATAGAAGTTACAGTACCGCAGTAAGGGTTGGAAGATATCATAGGCAATGTATTAGATCTTTTTATGAATTATTACGAAGATACTTTTTACAATATGCGTTTAATACATCCTATGATTTTTAAAGGCGTTGGAGTTTGGAGCCCGACAGTACAAATTCTAACAAGAAATTGCGTAATGGAATGCAAATTCCTATTGCGATAAGTTTTGAAGCACTTTTTCTTAATTGATCAAGTGCTTCAACTTTTTGAAACTGAAATGATTAAAAAAATAACAATGAGACAAACTATCATAACATTATGTTGTATCATTTACAGCATAACTCTACATGCACAAACCAAAGTCAGTACCGCTTTTTCTGACCATATGGTATTACAACAACAAACCAATGTATCGCTATGGGGTTGGGATAATGCAGATCAGAAAGTTAGCATCAAAACTACTTGGGGTGAAAAGTTAAAAACCGTAACGAATAATGAGGGGAAATGGGAAGTGAAAATACCTACCCCAAATGGAAATTTTAAACCTCATGAAATTATAGTCAAAGGTTCTTCATCTGTTCATCTGAAAGATATTTTAATTGGTGAAGTATGGTTGGCCTCAGGTCAGTCCAATATGCAAATGCCATTGTGGGGTTATGTCAATCAACCTGTTCTTTATGCAAAAGAAGCCATAAGCATGGCAAACCGTTCAAGTGGAATTCGTATTCTACAAGTCGAAAGAAAACCAAGTGACACAGAGGTAGATGAAGTGGATGGAAAATGGGAAGTATGCACAGCACAGTCAATCGGTAAATTCAGTGCAGTAGCCTATTTCTTCGGCAATCAATTATACCGTCAGTTAAACGTGCCAATAGGTCTGATTCATGCTTCAAGAGGAGGAACAAAGGCCGAATGCTGGATCAAAAAAGAGGAAGTAAAAACGCTATCAAATTATAAGGAACCTTCTAAAAAGGCTGGTCCCAACAGAACACCATCTGTATTTTATAACAATATGATTCACCCCTTGGTAGGTTATACCATCAAAGGAGTAATCTGGTATCAAGGGGAAGCCAACAGAAAAGAATATGCATATTATCCTGAAGTGATGGAAAAACTCATAGGGTCATGGAAAGAAGAATGGAACCAAGGAGATTTCTCTTTTTATATGGTTGAAATAGCCCCATTTGCTTATGGAAATCCAAAAGATGATACAGCAGCCAAACTAAGAGAAAGCCAATTGAAAATTGCCAATAAAATGCATAATGTAGGTTTAGTAAGTACTGCTGATTTAGGAGATGTCAGTTACATTCATCCCTCAAAGAAAAAGAAAATTGGAGAACGTCTATCTTACTTAGCACTCACGAATGATTATAAAGTAGGAGGCTTTAATTTCAGATCACCTCAGTTTGATAAAACAGAAATCTTTAAAAATAGCATCAAGGTCTACTTTAAAGATACTGCAAATGGCATTACATCTTTCAGTAAAAAAATCAGAGGATTTGAAATTGCAGGAGAAGATAAAAAATACTATCCTGCAGAAGCCAAAATTGTAAAAGGTCAAAAAGCAGTGATGCTTCAAAGTTCCGAAGTAAGTCAGCCCAAATATGTAAGATATGGTTTCAAAAACTATCATCAAGCGAATTTGAAAAGTGTGGCAGGGTTGCCTGTTTTTCCATTTAGAACAGATACATTAGAGAAACAGGAGCAGTAGATGGAAAGTGACCTAATGGTTATTTAGTAGAGATTCATTAGTTATGTTTTAGTACTAAGGCAAAATAAAAGGGAAGAAGGAAGGTGATTCGCGAGGCGTTGTAATACAACGTTCCTACATTTTTTCAATTTTTGATATAATATCCATTATGATGGATGCCGTTGTAGGAATGTTGCATTGCAACGTCCACCGAACCACAACAAGAATCATTTTTTTAATTCTTTATTAAAAAACTTATACCTTGGTACTTATATTAATAATTATAAAAAGTGAAAGCATATTGTATTAGTGGTCTTGGAGCAGACCACAGGGTATATGAAAATTTAGAATTAAAATATGAAAAAGTTCATTTACATTGGATAAAACCACTGGAGGGTGAATCGCTTAAGGATTATGCAATTAGACTATCTGAGAATATAAATCAAGATGAAGATTATGTTATTATAGGCGTTAGTTTTGGTGGTTTAATAGCTGTTGAAATATCAAAAATTCTTAAACCCAAGCTAACAGTTTTAATTTCAACAATTGAAAAATCAGATGAACTTCCTTTCCAGTATCGGATCTTTCGTAAGATGAATTTTCTAAAATTACTTCCGCCGTCATTTTTTAATCTTCCACCCTTTATCGCTTCAATATTATTTGGTACAAAAAATCCATTATTAAGAGTTATATTACAAGATTCAGATCTGAATTTTACAAAGTGGGCTATTCTTTCACTTTTGAGATGGACAAATTCAGTATCTATTGAAAATAGTTTGAAAATTAATGGAACATCTGATTTGATCTTATCTTCACCAAGATCCGATTTTTACATAGAAAAAGGACATCATTTTATGATAGTGGATAGAGCAGAAGAAATAGGCAAAATAATAAATTTATATAGAAAGTAACATAATGATATTTAGAGGCTGGATGCTGGGAATTAAAGTTGCAACTTGTTTTGTAATACATAAATAGCTAGATTGAATTCGTCTTTCAACAATATAACAGCAAACTATATGGGAGTTGGAAGAAGTTATAAGCAAATAAAAAATAAGCTAGACAACAAAAAATGAGAGGTTCCAAAATAATAGCTTTAATAAAAACAGTTATTCTAGTAGTTACTGCCATTAACACAGCAGTATCAACTAATGGCTCAAAAACTGTAACGATGAATACCCTTAACCTCAAATACATTTTGATAGTATTAGGTTTTGGAATTATTGTTGTACCGTTCCTTTGTAGAGGGAAAAAAGTTTTTGGCTATAAAAGAGTGATCAAGAAGCCAAGCTGGAGTGATAACCCATTAATTTTAACACACCCTTTACCATTTTTTCAATTTGGGGCCTTTTACTTAATCACTGTTGGAATGAGTGGCATTATTGGAACAGCATATAAATTTCAAGAGTTACATTATTTGGGATTTTATGGTACACTGTATGGTATTGCTGATAGGCGTTTTTATAACTTGGAAGTTCATAAAGAGAGGTTAGTCTAATATCTGTCTCTCTTGAAACTAGAATTTAAGAAACTAATTATAAACTTTTGTATAAGACAACTAAATAATGAAAGCAAACTTATTTCTAATCACTTATTTATTATTCGGATTTTTATTGCCTCAGCTGGCTTATTCTCAATATACATTAACTGGAAATGATGTAAAAGTTGATGGGAACGGTATAATCCAATCCTGTTCTTATTCTAAAGGAGGTGCTATTGTTATCCCCGAAATAATAGATGGAGTAAAAATTGTTGGCATTGCTGATGCTGAAAATGTATATAATGGAGGTGTTTTTTTTGATAAAAAATTAACGGATGTTTCTTTTCCATCAAGCTTAAAAACAATTGGAGCAGGTGCCTTTAGAGCTAATTTTATTTCTGCTTTAATTTTACCCCCAAAAGTAGAATTTATAGGAGAAAAAGCTTTTGGATCAAATGCTATAACATCAATTGAAATGCCTGAGCACCTTATCGCTATTGGTAAGGATGCTTTTGAAAGGAATGCTATATCTACAATAACTTTCCCATCTAATTTGAAATCACTACATAGTGGTTTTCTGAAAAATATTCATATAAAAAGTCAAGAATGGAGTTTTAGCGACAAGAAAAAGGAACGTTCAAAATTACAGGAAGAAGCTTATAGTATTGAAAATCTAAAAGGGAAATCTATATTCCTCATCACAGAATCGGAAGAGTACTATACATTGACAGATGATGACGTGGTTATAGATGCTAGAGGAGTGATACAAGAATGCTTTTATAACGAAGGTGGGGCTATTGTCATTCCAGAGGTATTAAATGGAGTGAAAGTGATAGCGATTGCAGATAGGAAATCTGGAGGTCGAGGTGTTTTCCAAGGTAAAGGACTTACTTCTGTTTCGTTTCCCTCAACGTTAGTGAGTATTGGTAATTGGGCCTTTTCTTCTAATTATTTAAGAGGAAAATTAGTTTTACCAGAGCACTTAACTAATATAGGTGATGCCGCTTTTGGTCGTGCTGGTCTTAGATGTGAACTAGAGTTACCTGAAAGTTTGATTAGAATTGGGGGTGGTGCATTTTCAGATAACAAATTAAAAGGTGATTTAATTTTACCCAATAGCATTACTACAATTGGTAAATATGCTTTTTCAACTAATGTTTTTAATGGAGAGTTGAAGTTACCAGAACACTTAGAATCCATAGAAGAGTGTGTGTTTGAATACAATAATTTTAGTGGAAAACTAAACTTACCTAAAGGACTACTATCTATAGGTGAAAATACATTTCAAGGTAATGCATTTGATGGAGATCTTATTTTGCCAGAGGGTTTAACCGTTATCAAAGAAAGTGCCTTCGGACATAATTTATTTGATGGCAATTTGAAATTGCCGAATAGCTTGAAGAGTATAGGAAAAAGGGCTTTTAGCGGTAATTCATTTTCTGGTGAATTAATACTGCCTGACGGTCTTTTAGTAATTGAAGAAAGTGCATTTGAAAGGAACTCATTTAGCGGAGAACTTCAATTACCAAAAGGGGTGAAAAATATTGAAGCCAATGCTTTTAGTAGTAATTTATTTGAAGGAAGATTGATTTTACCAGAAGGTCTTATAAGTATTGGAGAACAAGCTTTTGCAGGTAATTCATTTACTTCATTAATATTGCCTCGAAGCATTACTACGATCCATTATGGGGCTTTTGAATCAAATTTACTCAAAGGAGAATTAGTATTGCCAGCATCTTTGAAAACGATTGAAGCATATGCCTTTACGGATAATTATATTAAATCAGTGGTTTTTCAAGGAGAGTTGAGATGTATTGAGAAGGGTGTTTTTTCTTATAATTCATTAGAGGGAGAATTAGTATTACCAAAAGGACTTTTCTCCATTGAAGAAAAAGCATTTACCGGAAATGCACTGACATCTTTATCTTTGCCAGAAGGTCTACGATCAGTGGATGATGGAGCATTTACTAAAAACCCTATCGCTTTTATTTCTTTCCCTTCTACAATTTCCTACCTAAGCAAAAGGGCTATTGATATGAAGAATGAATGGTATTTTACTTCATCTCATAAAAAAGAAAAAATTGAAATATCTTCTTTTATACCTGAATTTCTAAAAGCAAAAAATATCTTTAATGATGATTATATTGAAGTTAGTGAGTAAATAATGTAAGTGCTAGGGTGAATAATAACGGATATTTTATAGACCCATAATTGAAATTATGGGCTTTTGGGAAGGTATTTCAATGATCAACTTTAAAATTATAATATTTGGCGTGCCAGTATTAAAATTAAAGTGCTGAACTGGTAAATTATTGAAACATATCGAGTTTATAATGAAAGTCGAGATGAAGTATAGCTTCCTAAAAGCCTATGGTTTCAAGTCATGGTGCACGATATTTTGATCGATCATAACTCATAAAAAATGCTTCAACTAAAACTTCTATTTACACCAAAACAAAAACCTCTTTTTCTACTCCTTCGATTATGGGTGCTCGTGCTTATCATTGATATCATGAGTCTTGTGATGAAGTTTCTATTTATTCATCTTATTGCTTCTTATGATGAGTCATTGATTCCTGCAGATGAACATAGTCAGAATGTGCGACAAGCTATTCAAAGCTATGGTTTTCTTTTTGTAATCTATCTTTCTTCTATCCAAGCACCTATTTTGGAGGAAATGATTTTTCGTCTCCCTCTAAAATTCAATAAATATTACCTTCCTACTTCCATTGCTCTTTATCCTATTCTATTTGAACTCTTATCAAAAACGAAATTTTGGAATGGTGAATTTCCGATTCAAAAAGTGCTTATAATCCTAAGTATTGCAGTCCTCTTATTTTTAGTCACATTCCTTTTACTTCAACAGTCGTCAATTCAAAATAAAATCAAGGAATACCTTAAGAATTATTCTTTACTTTTTGTAATTGCATCCTCTTATTTATTTGCTATTCTTCATGCTGACAATGTATTCAACCCAATTAATATTATTCTTACATTACCTCAGTTTATAGCAGGTATTTACTTAGGTATAATAAGGCTAACCTATGGAATGCGTTATGCTATTACAGTTCATATATTATCCAATCTTACGGTAATAGTAATACCTTATCTTTGGGTTTAACGAAATAATTATCTTCATTAAACTTGATTCTTTTTTTGTAATACATAAAAATGTACTTTTAAATTACTTTCCAATATATGAAAAGCAAACAAGTATAGATTGGAAAGGTTTTACACTGAATATACAAGAATGGATAGTATTTCATATAAACCTTTGGAAAAGCGAATAGAACTATTTATTGAACCAGGTGATATGGTTTCAGTAGATGCCCACCTTGGTCATGATAAATTAGACTACAGCTCAAAAGGAACTGCTTTTAACGAACAAAACAGTAAATTAAGAAAGTAGTTTGTTGATCTTACTGCTGAAAGGTCATCTATTGAACTACAGATTGATTCGTTGTTTTTTATAAAAAAAATAGAAAACTAATCAATGAGTTATTTGGTAAACGTAAGGAAAAGTCAAATGCTATTTCTGATGTCAAATTAGTCTATATCAAGGATAATTTAGATGATAAATTATCAGGTTTTTTTTTGCTAAAACAACCTTTAGATACGTTGGGGAAGTATTATGATAGTTTAGAGATTACTGTTAGAAATAGTCATTTTAAAAATTTATTGAATACCAAGTATAAAAAGTTTAAAAAATACTCAAAAGTTAAGGAGGCGCAACGAATGATTCAGAAAGGTAATAAAGCACCCTTATTTTCATTAGTTGGTGTTGACCAGAAAAAATATACTATAGATTTTACTTCAAAAACTTATAAAGTGCTTGATTTTTGGGGTAGTTGGTGTGGACCTTGCGTCCAAGGTTTTCCTAAAATGAAAGAGTATCATGAAAAGTATAATGATAAAATTAATTTTATTGGAATTGCTTGTAAAGATAATGAAGCTAACTGGAAAAAAGCTATCGAGAAGCATAAGTTACCATGGTTAAATTTGATCAATTTAAATAGTTTAGAAATGGATGTCTCAATAAAATATGCAGTTAGGGCATACCCTACTAAAGTATTAATTAATTCTAAAGGAAAAATTGTAGAAGTTTTTAAAGGAGAAGGCGATGACTTTTATGATAAGTTAGATCAACTTTAAGAAATCAATCGAGGAGGATGGGTGAGTATGTAAATAATGATGCTCTTAAACTTGTTGCAAAAATAGATGCTTTTATAAGAGAACCTTTCATGCTTTAATAAGTATTGGTGGAGGAGTGCAAAGCAAAAAGAAGTTGAATTGTTTAAGAAGAAAAACAACGGAATAGATCCAAATGAGGTGCTTTTCGAAGAGGAGATAGAGTGGCAGGGGAAATAATACTTCAATATTTCGTTTTGTACTACCGAGACTACAGGTATTACAATTGTTTTATATAATCTCAAAATAGAATTATAAAATATGAATTATCAAGATCGTATAGATGAAGTTTTTATTACTCAACAACAAATGATCAGAGAAGGAAAATTGGATCCAAAAAAAATAATCTATATACCAATAGCCTTATTTGCCAAAGTGGAAAATTTATATCATATCTCTTTTCCAGAAGAGTTGAAGATGTATTATTCCAAAATTGGGATTCTTGAGAAAGATTGTTTTTATAAAAGTTTTGATTGGTTATTAAATGGAAGAGAAAATATAGTTTATCTTCCTTTCGAATATTATTTCACTGAATTTTTCGCAACTAAAATTATTGAGAGCTATTTTAATTTAATTTCAGAAGCTAAAACTGAATTGGAAAAATATACTAAAACTCTTATTACTTATTTTGAAACTGGTGAAGTCGATGATATCTTCTATACTTCTGGAGAGGTTACATGTGATTATTTCGATCAAAAAGAAGATAGATTTTTAATACATTTTATAGATGAGATTTACCAAAAGTATAAAAATGAAAGATGTTGTTTAAATGTTATGTTATATCTAAATGGTAATTGTAGTGGCCCTGATGGTTTAATTGTAAAAGGTGATCGATTAGGTAATTGGGAAGTAATAGAGGAAAATAATTGGCCCCATGTGAATTATAATGGAATGGAGATTCCTTATACAGAGAATATTTATTACAAACATTCTGGAAAATATATTAAACGTTTGGATTATAATAAAGGTATCAATATCAAGTAAATCAGTTGGAAGATGAAAAGGTTTACATGAATGACTTCAATCAAAACACAATTTATTGAATAAATAAAGTATTGTATTACAAGCCCACATCTGTGTGAAAATTAGGTAAGAACTTTTGACCAATTTGTATCATCAGATGACTAATTTATACCCTTCACAAAATAAAAATCCCCACTTTATTTGTTTCTGAAATCTTATGATTTTATAGAGAATCTGAATTTAGAACCGACAAAAAACTAGCATTAGAGTACCTGATACTAGTTTTTTTTTAATAGTATAGGTGTTCACAAAGGTTACGTTCAGTGTAAAAGAGTCCATCATATGTCGTATTGAAAGTGACATTATTATTGATGACAATTGACAGCACATCCCACTTTTCAGCCTTCACTCTTTATTTTTATAAAATTCATTCAAAAACTGTAAAATGAATATTTTGGAGCATTGAATGCCCGAAATACCCCCACCAATATTAACCCTTAGATCGTTACTTAGCTTCACGAACATTTACACATAACCGTAAATGAATTATTACTTATAAAAAATGGAATGTTAATTATGATCAATGATTTTTACAAGGTGGCTTGTATGACCTTTCTTATGCTGATCATTGGTGTCAGCGTAGGTTTTGGCCAAGTCTATACTATGGAGGCTGAAGATGCCGATCTAACAAACGCAGGAGTAAATGCATCAGGAGGAGGATGTGCGAATAAGTCAGGATCAGGTTTGGTTTTTATGAGAGGTACCACTGCTGGTGATGGTGACAGAGTATTGGCTTTTAATTCAATTGATGCTCCATCAACCGGAAAGTACACGATGAAGCTGACTTATTTTGCTTCTAAAGAAAGTAAGTTAGAACTTGTTGTGAATGGAGGAACGAAGACTGTATTAAGTGATTTTGAGTTAACAGGTTTTTGTTACGAAGGACCGTCAAACGTATATTCATTTGAGATTGATTTAAATGAGGGAGCGAATAATACGATAACGATGAGTCCAGTAGAAGGAGTGACATCTCCTTATTTGGATAAGTTGGAGATCTTTTCTACCGATTAAGGGGGGCAGGACAAAAAGTAAAGAGAGAAATAAAGGAGCAAAATAAAAAGAGGGAAAAATTGGCATTTTTGATATCATAAAACCCGATTCTTCCCTTTTTGATATTTTGAGCTGAAATACAAAACGTACTTTCCGATTTCCAAACACTTCCAGACTACTTCCTGTTTTTTGGTGTTTTGAAGCTTGTCACTTCCAAAAACTTCCAATACGTTTCCGAATGTCAGGATAAAAAGAGAGTAATGATCGGAAAATATTCCTTTTTGGATTTACTTCTTTAAAACCTTCTCACTGTATACCTTCCCTTCAGCATCTTCCAATAAAACAATATAAACACCTGATGAAAGCCCAGAAATGTCTTTTTTGTAACTTGAAAGGCTGTATACTTCTACTTTTTGCCCTTCTTGGTTGTTCATAGAAATAAAGCGGAAACCATTTGGTATTGTAAACGTTGAGGCTGTAGGGTTTGGAAATAGAGCGATTTTATGAGTATTAGAAGTGGTGGAAGTAATTCCTCCGTTGTTGTCACTTAAACTTTCTACTTTTTGTTCGAGTGCTTCTATGCGGTCTAAAAGCTTGTATATCAATGATCCATCGTCTAGGATTCCTGTAAGAGTTTGAGTGGTGTTAGATGAAGGTGTGCTTTTATAGACATATGATCTTGTTATTTGATCACCATTGTAGGTATAATTAACACGATATAATTCAGAACCATTCTGATTATAAATGATTCTTGTTACTCTGTTGTCATTATCGTAAGTAATTTCAGTATCATTGGTGTTATTAGAGCTAACTGAGGATGTGAATTGTATTCGGTCTTGAGCATTGACAGAGAGGGAGAAAGCAAAAAGCATAACTCCGAGTGTAATTAGTTTCATTTTTTAATTATAGTTTGATTTGAGTTTAAATTGCCCTTAAACAGGTTTTAATCCTAGTTTAAGGGAAGTCGTTTGACATTTTTTAATTCTATTTTATACCCTCTAAACAGCCTTTGCTATTTTCGGTTCTTTAATTGACACCCTTAATACTACCTTTTGTACTTTTTTGTGTTTTTGGGGTAGAAATGCGAAAAGTAAGGCATTAGCCTCACAAATAGCCTCACAAAACTATACACTGATAGCCTCACAATTTATTCAAATCGAATAACTCCTCTAATAATTGCAAGCCCTGTGATTTCAGACTTTGGTATATCAAAAGCTGGGTATTTCTCATTTTCAGAAACAGCCTTTAAAGAGTCTTCTTGATCAGATGGATATAAGTACTTGATCAAGATGCCCTGCTCTTGTGTAGCAATTATATAAGGTTTCCCCCATTGAATGAAGTTGCTGTTTTCTATTTTTTTACCACCAACAATATCACCACTTGTATATTTAGGGTGCATACTATCTCCTTTGACCCTTATTAAAAAACTTACTCCTGCAAACTCAGGAATTGAATAATTCTTTAATACATCTTTTTCATTTATAGAGAACTTAAGATTGCCAAAACCTGCAATTGCTTCAGTACTTACTAGCGGTATAGTAGCTAGAGAATCAGGTTTATATTTATAAACAGGAGCTTCTAACTCCATTGTCATTACTGGTTTCTTTGAGTCACGTATCATTTTTCCTTCTCCTGTTACTAACCAATTAAAATCTAACTCTGGATAATGTACACTAATCAAAGACAAATACTTACTGCTTATTTCAGTTTTATTCTTTAGAGCGTTTCTTATTGTTCCGTTTGCCGTTCCTATAGTCTTCTCAAAAGCACTTATTGAGATATTATTCTCATCTAAAAATTTTTTAATTCTACTGATTATCAATTTGTTAGAAGTTTATCGAGATAAATATCTAATGCTATTTTTGATTAATGAGATATTTATCTACATATTTGTTATGTTGATAATGTAATTAATTTTTAATCACATAAACAAAGATAGTAAAATGGCAGAAAGAAAAAAGAATGCTACTGTTCATTTGAGAGTATCTCCAACCTTCAAAGAACTATTGAAAGCTAAGGCAGGTTGTAGAGAATTATCGATCACTCAGTACATCAAAATCTTAGTGGAAAAAGATACCCCTACCACTTTAAAGGAGGAATTAGAGCAATCAAAAAGGATTTTAGAAGCAACAGCATCATAAATTCTAATGCTTTTAGAGGAATTTCGAGGAGAAGCATTTCCAATAGATAATAAAGTTTGGGTTTCTTGGGACTTTCTAACAAAAGGATTGAATGTTAAAAAACATACTATTGAAGTAGGCACAATCAGAGCGCGACAAAAATCTAATCCTAAGAATTGGGTGAATAGAAAAGATCCTGATGATAATAGAAAAAATCTCATTTTGCTCTCTAGCGTGCCACCTCGATACAATCCCCCAGACGAACAAGAAGTTTGGGATATGCTTCACCAGAAGAAACGGAAGAAGGAGGCAAAAATTCTTGAACGATCAGAAGACTCAATGATCCATAAGATCCTCTCAATGCTTCCATCCCTGTCTAAACGAGACAGTGAGATATTTGAAAGTTATGTAATAGAATCTAGCAAGATTGATCATGAAACGGGTGAATTGGTGAAAGAGAAAAAAGGAACCATTCCTCGAAACCGTGAAAAAGAATACAAAGCCACTTGTCAATTTCTTTTATTTCTTGTTGAAGATGAAAAATCACTCTTCAGGTATCGTTTATCGGAAAGCTTGAAGGAGCCGAAAGTTTTTCGTTCAATGGTGTTTAAAGCATCTCTTCATTATCAAGAAATTCATGACATTAAAGTGAGATTATCAAAAAATGATAACGTCATGCTACGTAAAATCAGAGCTTATAAAAAGGAAGGTGCAGAAAGTGTTATTCCAAAGAGCTTTGGTAATAATAATGGCAGGAAGTTACACATTGATGATGACCAAATGCTGATAAAACTAATGTCAGATCCTAGAAAACCTACTGTACAGGATGTTCACAAAGCATTCAATACATGGAGAAAGAAAAATGGCAAAGAAGAAGTTGGTTTAAGAACAGTGGGAACTCGTTTGGAAGATCCTGAAATCAAAACTTATTGGTATGGTATTCACCACGGCATGGACAGATGGAAAAAAGAGTTTGAACATACTAATATTACAGCTCGTCCTTCTCTTAGAAACCTTCTTTGGGTTGGTGATGGTACTAAGGTCAATTACTTCTACAAAGACAACAGAGGAAAAGCTACTGCGAAACTAGATGTATATGAGATTGTAGATGTTCATTCTGAAATGAAACTAGGTTGGGCATTCTCCACTAACGGGGAAGACTCAAGGTTGATTCAGAAGGCATTTAAAATGGCAATTCAAAATGCTAACAATGTTCTTCCATATCAGATGCTCTATGACGGTGATTCAGCTAACAAATTAGCGTTTGAAGGAGCTAAAGAAGTAATGACTGCCTTTGCTGCGCAACCTTACAATGCTCAATCTAAAATTATTGAATCCATCTTTGGTAGACAGCAACGCTACATCATGAGCCGAAACCATTTCTTTACAGGGCAAAACGTGAAAGCTCGTTCTGAGCGTGGACGTTTGAACTTGGATAGAATAAAGAAGCTGGGTAAACAGCTCCCTAACTTGGAACAAGTCATTGCGGTTTATGAACAAGACAATTTGTTGTGGAATACCACCCCTCAAAAACGAGATGGAAAATCACCGCTTCAACGTTTCCAAGAAAGCAAAGAAAGAGAAGAAGTAACCACCCTACAAGAACTTCAGCAAATGCATCTTTTTTGGGAATGGAAAAGCAGAATAACAAGCAACAAAAGAGCTAGCTGGAAAGAAGCTGACGAAGTCAGTTATCGCAAAAACGGGATCATCTTGCAGTTTGGTCAACAGAAATTCTATTACGAGGTACTGGGTGCTGATAATAACCCTGATATGGGTTTCCTACAGAAGCATACAGGTAAGAAGTTTAAAGTAAAGTATGATCCTGATACATTAGATCGGGACAAGGTTGCATTGTTTGATTTAGACAGTGAGAAGTTTATAAGTTTTGCTCATACTAAAGTAGCTCTCAAACGTGCCGTTTATGATATGGCTGAAGGCGACAGAGCATTGATAGACCAGAGATTAGGAATTCGAAAAGAGCAACGTCATGCAATTCAAGAAAAACAAGAAGAGCTACATCACCGTTTTGGTGACACCGAAGTCAACTGGCTTGGCTTGGATAAAAACGAGCAAGCCAAAGCGGAAAATGCAGTGCTTACTAGGCAATTGGATTGGATGTCCAATGGCTACGAAGAAGAATTCCCTGAGCAAATGGGCGAAACAGGGTCGCAAAAGGGAGATGGCAAAACAAAAAGTACTTTTTTAGATGTAGATGCTCCACCTTCTGAAGAAAAAGTCTTTTCTGACCCTATTGAATTTGATATGCCCACTCATATTGTGGAACTGGATGAGTATGACGAAGAACTAGAGCAGAAAATCAAATTTGGAGAAGCACTAGATAAAATCTACCACGAAAAATTAAAGAATAACGAAGGCAAAGCAGGTTTAGACTATGAGCCTCCTTTACCCGAAGACGATTAAAATTGATTTAAACGACAGTTAAAATGGATTTAAAAGAAAAACAATTGATTACTCAACAACTCAATGAGTATGTAGCCAGTACAGGCGTACCGTTAAAGACAATTGGAAAACTATCCGAAGTGAAGACTTATGTCAATTATATAGCGAAAGGAAAGTATGAAGTACCCAATGCAAAAGGTGTAACTGAAATATCAGACAGTATATTCAATAAGGTTAGCCATTTCTTAAAAGGAGAAGTTGTTATTCGTAGTACAAATCTTATCGAAGCGTTTGATTGTTTCAGACAAGCTAAGATGTTTGCAGACTTCAACCTTCTAACTGGAGCACCAGGGCGAGGGAAAACATTCTCAGCAAAACAGTATCAGAAAGAGAACCCCAAAAACACCTTTGTTTTAACTTCTCATGGTAATATGACCAATAGAGATTTTGTAAAAACTGTAGCTAGGTTATTGGGTGTGGGTGAAGAGGGAACTGTTTCAAAAGTACTGAATAAGATTATCGCAAGGTTTAAGTCTTTGGATGATTCTCTATTGATTATTGATGAATCAGAAAACCTTAGAATTGACGTTTATCTTACCATCAAACTCTTTGTAGATGAACTGAAACATATCTGCGGAATAGTGCTTATTGGAGCCAATAAGAAAGGAAGAAGTTATGCGGACTGGCTTGAAGATATGGCAATGGCTGAACGTGGAAACTTCCCTCAGCTCCTTAGCCGATTGTCATTAGAGCACACGGAGTTACAGGATATGACTTATAAAGACTTTGAGCAATTGGCTGATCATTATGAGTTGAAGGATGTAAAGAAAAGGAAGGAGATCTACACCAAAGCAAGAGGCGGTTACCGTTTAGCTGTCCGTACTCTACAGAAATTACAAAGAAAAATGACTTACACCAATGGCTAACTCTAACCCCAACGAGTTGTACAATAAACTCGAAAACGTACTAGCACAAATAGCATTGTCAAAAGCTGAAGTTCAAAGACAAGAAGAACGTCAGAGAAGTCTATTATTCAGTTTAAAACAATATGCAAGCCGATACCCAGAGTACTTCAGAAAAGGTTTTTTCATACTTGAGGAGGACGGAACGCTGTACCTGAAAAGTAATTTGAAAGAGTTTAACATTGAAGAACAGATCGACCAAGAAATTGGTATTCTGTTGAACGAATTAGGAATTAAAACGCATAAGAAATAATGATGCAAAAAATTATTGTGGAGATTTTTCCAGAACAAGAAACAATCATCTACGGACATGAAGATGTAAATAATTTCTTTATCAGTAATAAAGATTTTGCGGAGGTATTAGGGATTTCCCCATCAAATTTAAGAGCAGTAAAATCGGGTAATGAAAGTATTTTACACAAAGGGTCGCACTGGCAACTGCTTCGAATGCCCACTCAGGGAGGTATGCAAATGACAACAGCATGGAGTAAACAGGGAGTAATAGCGGTTTGTAATTTTCAGAATACGCATAAAGCTGACGAAGTAAAACGATGGGCAGAGAAATACACCTCAGGGCAGTTTATAGTGGGTGATAAGAAGAAAGCGGATGTATTGACACTTGTCACGGAATTTTACGAGATCATCAATGATGATGATACCATGAGCAACAACACAAGAAAAGAACTAACTCAACTTATGAAGAAAATAAAATCTCAATTATAAACAGTTTAATGTAAAAATTAACCATGACTAGAAACAACTTTTACATCGGGGAAAATGTGATTATCATCCAAAACCAATCCGTTCAAAAAGGAACAATCACTGGCATCCAACCAACCGATGAGACTTTTACCTCTCTAAACTACATTGTTTCTCTTGAGTCAACTCATGTTGAGCCAGAGCAAACTTTTAAAGAGAATGTCCTTATGCGATTTTCTAGTGGGGAAAAGGTCATTGAAACTTTAAATCAATTAATTCAAACTCAAAACGTAGCTTAAAAATGACAAAAAGAAAAGCAACAACAGTAGTGGCTTTGCCTAATAAGGCTGATGCACAAGAAGCTCATAAGAATTTTGCGGAAGCATTTTATTCTGAAAAAGCTCTTCAAGCTGAAATGGAAGAACGTATTGCAGAAGTACGTGAAGAATATTCTAATTCTTTACAAGCATTGAAACTGACTCAAAAAAGTGCTTTATCACAAATTCAGCTCTGGGCAGAAAGCAACAAGGAGGAATTTGAAGATAAAAGATCCCAAGAGTGGTCTCATGCTACTATAGGTTTTCGTCACCACCCTCCCAAAGTAGCTATTGTAAAAGGGAGAAAAGATGACGATGGTAAGGCATGGAATCTTACAAAGGCTCTGGAAGTACTAGAGGTAAATGAAGAGTATGTGATCCATGAAGTAAAAATGGACAAGAAGTCTATGTTATCGGATTTCAAAGACAACCCTGATGTAGTCTCCGAATCTCTTAAAAAATGTGGTTTGGAAATCCGTCAAGAAGAACAATTTTTCATTGATGTGAAAGAGGAAAAGCTTGACTAAAGGGAGCAAAAGGGTGAATGAAAAAGTATAATCAAATCTTTGCTCTGCTCAATAAATCAGGTCTTCATAAACAAAAAGATGTTTTGGTTCTGTCCTATACAGGGGGCAGAACCGAGAGCCTACGAGAAATGACCGATTCGGAATACAATTCCTTTCTGGAGTACTTAAAAAAAGAAGTAGTAAGAGGAAATCCTTCCGATTTAGAGCAGATTAAAAAGAAAAGATCCAAAGTACTCTATTATGCAAGCAGGTGCGGATTCGACAAAGGGGATAAAATCAACTGGGCAAAATTCAATGGATGGATGCTCAAGTATTCGGTGTATAAAAAGCCTCTTTCGGTGTATTCGACTTATCAACTCGATGAACTTATTTCTCAATTTCAATCCATGTATAAAAAGCAGACCGATGAAAAGAGCATTTAGATTAGAAGTGAATAACGCTCTTCTTTTAAAAGAAGTAGTAGAAAAGTATATCTCCAGTTTTCAATTCAACCTTGAAGATGTAGTGGTGGTAGAATGGTATCAAAGAAGTGTCTTGAATAAGATTATTTTTCCCGATAAGCCAATCATTGCTCTAAAACTATCTGAGGTGATTGCACTCAAAGAGGTAGTGTCAAAGATGTATACAAGACTACACTTTCTTGATGATGGAGCGAAAGTAGAAATACTCAACTGGTTTAATCAATTACAAACGATCATCTTCAATGAAGGTGTAAAATATCAATCAGAATGGAAAACAGCATAGTTAATGAGTGGGGAGCTTCATGTGGTAAGATTGATCGAAAATCCAAAAAGGTTGATTTAAAAGAATATCTCAATCAAAGAAAGGTAGAAAAGTTTTTCAGATACAAGCTTCACTTTTCCCTCTTTTCAAAACTACAGACTATGATTTTTAATGCTAATAAAGAACAACTAGTTGAAGCCGTTAATCTAATTAGTCTGAACCAACCTAAAAAAGCAATTGCTGTTTTCAGTCCTTATCTAGCTGACAAATATGAAACGTCACAAATTTGAATTTAAAACCTCAAAGAGTACGGGAAGAGCCGTGATGGAATTTCGAGAGACTGGGGAGCTGTACAGCATTTCGGTTACTTTCAAACATAAAGGCAAGTATTTCAATAAAGATCAAATGAAAGCCTTACTTTCTACTCTTCCAATTACACTGAGCGAAGTAGCAAATAATACTCGTTTTAAAGTGAAAAAACTCGCTGACCCAAAAGAAGATCTTGATACTACCACTGCTAAAAAGGTGGCAACTTGGACGAAGCTCTACAAAAACAAATTTCAAGTAGCTTATAAAATGACTCCAAAGGAAATCGGGCAACTCAAAGGCATTCAAGCTACTTCTGAAGAAATAGAAGCCTACCTCAATTCCTCTGAATGGAATATGAAAGCGAAAACCGTCACTGAGTTTTGCAGAGGTGAAGTCCTCAACACTATCAGAAGGCTGATTGCTCAAGGAGTTTCAACTAATAACCGTTTCCTTGATTATTACGACGCTTCTTTTGAAAGCGAATTAAAAATGAGCGAGATGAAAGAGTACTGGAAGCATTTAAGAAGTTTGGGTTTTAGAGTTGTAATGGATTCGGGTAAAAAGAAATAGGTACAGGCTTCATCCATGATTTCAGAGCAAACTCAAACTTCACCAGAGCAGGAAGAAAGGGTACAACGACAAATGAATGTTTTAGCAAATAAATTTAGAACGGTATGAAAATTTTTCTGAAGGTTGTTCAAGATTCTATCAAGCGATGTGAGAAGGTACTTCAAAAGGTTAATGATGAAATAGATACTGATTATCTCGCTTTAAAACTAGAAGTAACGATGGAGGTAATTGAGCTTTTAGAGTCACCGACCCCCAAAACGCTAAAAAAGATAAAGGAACAAGAAGATAAGCTTTTTGATTTGAGAAATAAGCAAGATTTGTATGAACGAAAATTTCATCTTCAGCACAAGAATTACACAAAGCTCTTAGATAAGAAACACAACTTAGAAAGAGAGTTGGATCAGTACAAAAGCTTACAATATTATCATCCGTTCTCATGACTTTTGAACAAAAAGAAATCGCAAGAATAGACAAGAGATTAGAACGAGCCAATTGGTTCGTTCAGATCTCGACTTCAAAAGGCAGACAAAAAGAGCTGAAATCAGAGATTGCATTTTTGAAACGACAAAGAAAGCTCTTTTTAAGTCAACTAGATTATTACAGAACTAATCCCTCTTAAATCATGAAAAAAAAGAAAATAAGAATTTATGGCTCTTCTACTGGAGAACTGATTTTTAAAACTCCTGCTGGGAGTAGAAAAGTACAGGATATTGTAAAAGAAGGTACAATTGAGTTTAACAGTGAAGAACTAAGTTGTACTGTAATGTGTACCACCAAAAGAGTCGATAACAATAAAACAAAATGGTACATCACCCATAATCTCAAAAGGGGAAATAAAGAGCTGAAGGAATGGAAAGTAAAACAAGGAATGTTTAGCCCTTATTCTGAAAGAGTAGACTTGGAGATTGGTGCTGATGTGGATGTGGTTTTTAATTAATAGATGTAAAGTTCGATAATAGTAAAAAAGGTTACCTTTTTATAAGAGGTAACCTTTTTTGATTTTTTTATAATCCAAACTTCGACTTCAAAATAGCTTGAGTTAGTTTATTAACATAGAAACGCTTATTACTTTTTACATTTATACCTTTTTGACTATCGTATGTAACTGCACTATCGTAAGAAGGATAATAATTATCTTTAGATTTATTATTTCTCCAGTGCATAGCTCTTAAATTGTGTTTATTATGGATACCATCTACAGGTCTTTCTGTAATGTTATCTTGAAGACTGATTGGGTAAACGTGATCTACCTCCCAACCCCATTGAGATTTTCTATTACCATAAGAAAATCTAAATATTAGGGCTCCACATGGATCCGTTCTCCAAAAAAAAGGGTGTTTACCAGGTACACTACGAAGTTTTCCCCATGCTAAGTTTCTTTGCTCTGAATTCATATTGATTAATGTTAGAATTTGTTTGAAAATATATACGTTAACAATTAGCTTGAGTTAGGGTTTTACGGGTGAAAAAATAATAACTAACTGGTTTACAGCTTTTTTAATATTTCGCATATTTTTACTGAGGTGAAAAAATATTAAAATATTAGCAAAAGACTAACCCAATGTCAATTTTAATTACATTTGTAACATGTTTTACAGAAGAAAAGTTATACTCGCTATTATTGAATCATTAAATGGTAAGGTGGATAAATTAAAGCTACAAAAGCTACTATTCATCTTTAATGAAAGAAAATCAAAAAATAAGGTTTACGATTTTGTGCCTTTTCAATTTGGTTGCTATTCATTTTCAGCTCATGCTGATATACAAACAATGATAAAAAAAGAGTTTATTAGTGAAGTTGATGATAAATCTTATATAAAGTTGGATCAAACAAACTACTTTAATCAACTGAAAAAAGAAGATCAAAGAATTTTAAAGGAGGTTATAAAACTATTTGGTAATTCAAAAACTGAAAATGTTGTTAAATATACTTATATGAATTACCCATTCTATGCAATTAATAGCATAATTGCTAAAGATATTTTGCCTGATAAATATTACGAAAGAATTTTAGAAAGTAAACCAAAAGATAATGATACAATCTTATTTACAATTGGATATGAAGGAATATCATTAGAAGAATATTTATTAAGACTTTTGAAAAATAATGTCAAATTATTAGTGGATGTGAGAAAAAACCCGTTAAGCATGAAATTTGGGTTTAGTAAAACATTATTGAAAAAGTATTGTAGTAATCTAGACATCCAGTATATACATATTCCTGATGTTGGAATTGTATCAGAAAAAAGGCAGAAACTAGATAATCAAAAAGATTATGACCTTCTATTCGAAAACTATAAACAAACTGTATTAAAAACAGAATCAAAAAGTAAAGACGAAATTCTAAGCCTTTTAGATGAGCATAATAGAATTGCTCTAACATGTTTTGAAGCTGATATTTGTCAGTGTCATAGATTACATTTGGCAAAATCATTGATAGATATGAGACCAGATTTGACTTTGAAACATATATAGTATAAATTGTTAATGCTAAATTAAAACGCATTAATAATTGTATTCCATGCGAAAACTGACAAAAGTACTGATCACAGTAAAGACTTATCCCACACTATCTGCAAAATATGATGAACTTGTATGTACAGCTGGCTTTACTGAAGAAGGGAAGTTTATCCGTATTTATCCTATTCCTTTTAGGAAGATTGATTTCGAAAATAGGTATTCCAAATATCAATGGATTGAAGTTGAACTTGAAAAAAACAAGTCTGATTCTCGTCCTGAAAGTTATAAGCCAGTTAGGTTCCCTGTAAAAATAAATGTCCTTGACAAAATAAACACAGCTGACAATTGGAGTTTAAGAAAAAAAATTTGTTTACAAAAAGTTTATAGTGATTTAAGTTTATTAATCAAAGAAGCTAAAAACCCAAACATAACAACATCCTTAGCTGTTTTCAAGCCTTGCAAAATATTGCAATTTATTTGTAAGCCCGTTGATAGAGAATGGGACTCTAAGAAGTTGGAAAAAATTAGAAGTTCAAGAGAGCAATTATCTTTGTTTGAGCAACATATCGAAGACCCATTTGAAGTTGTTAATAAACTACCCTATAAATTTTCTTATAAAATTGAAGATGAAAAAGGGAAAATAAGTACAATGATGATTGAAGATTGGGAAATAGGTGCTTTGTATTGGCGTACATTAAAAGATAATGGAGGTAGTGAAAGTATTGCAATAGAAAAAGTTAGGCAGAAGTATTATGATGACTTTGCAAAAAAGAAGGATATACATCTTTACTTGGGAACAACGAAATTACATCATTATACAGCTAAAAATCCTTTTGTAATAATAGGAACCTTTACACCTAAATTTGAACATCAACTGAAGTTATTTTGATTAAAAAAGAGGCTATCTAAATTTAATTTAGATAGCCTCTTTTTCTAGACTGATATATGGCTATTTCTCATATAACACACCGCCCTTTACCACAAAATCGCCATTTGCAATTCTTTTGTCAATGTCATCAATAGCTCCTTCTTCATCAAATGCATTGATATCAGAATAAATAGAGCTTTCTGTACTTGGATCGATAGAATCGAATGTGTGATAATCACCTATTCTATCGATAACAGTTGCAAGGATATCTCCTCTTGAATCAGCCGCTTCTCCCATTTTTTAAGGTTTTAAAGGTTAACAAATATATATAACTAGATACACGTTAACAAATAATAGAAAGTTGAGGCTAAATATGATTTTTATCATATTTAGTTGATTATCAGTTAGAAAAAATATAACAAAAAAATACATTCTAACATTTTACCTTCAAAGCATGCATAATAGTAGATTTAGCACAAGCAAACTCATCAGCAAGAGCTTCAGCAATAGAGTGTATATCATATTTTAAACCGTTTGGAGCGGAATGGTATATATCGTTAAATCGTTGTTGGATTTTTTTGTATCGCTTTAGGGTGTTTGCCCTCCTTGTTGCACTTCCTCTTTGTGTCATCTGAATATAAATTGATTAGTTTTTTAACAAAGTTACTAAATCAATTATTCTTCTAGGATTTTTTCTACTACTGGGTTCGGGTTTGTTGAAATTACTCTCTTTTTAGCAGTGTAATCAAAAAATTGAGCGCTAAAAGTTTGAGTAGAAATTAAGAAATCATCATTTTGATTTGGGGGTGTGACGTTGGTTCTGCTCAATGTATTGAAGTAGGTATTATCGTCTAACCCAATTTCATTGCCATAGCCTGATTTTCCCTCTAGTTTTATGAAAATGGCATTAAAAAACTGAAGGTGCTCTTCTATTCCTGCTCCTCCACGGTCTAAGTGGTTTGTGACTAAACGGATAGTAAAAGAGGATTCAGCCCTTTGTTCTCCTTTGCCATAATCCTCGGGGTTCATTTCTGGAAAAACAATAAAAGCACTTGGTGTGGCACAAAGTTTACTTCTTCCTCTGGTTCCAACGTTGTCCTGCCCAGCATACCAGTCTATTTCTTTTAAACCTGTTATTTCCTTGAGCTTCTTCTTTACAATTAAATAAGGGTAGTAAAACATATTCTAACTATTAAAAATGTCATCCATAAAACTATTGATTACCCTTTCTATTGACTTATCAATATCAGGGGTGATTTCCATAAATGGTCGTGCAGGCATATCTATTGAGGCATGTTTTGTTTTAATGGTTCCGCCTTCATTATGAATTTGAGCATAGGGAACTTTATTGAGATCCACGCCCACGGCTACTTCCGATTTACTGACTATTCGAAAGCGAATGGCGTTTTCAAGCTGATTGGTATCTGAAAGTATTTTCCTGTCGTTTCGTTTTTCTTTTCTAGGCTTCCACTTACTGATCCTCCCACCTTTGATCAATCCTTCCTTTTCAAAATTGAGCTTAAACTTCTCAACAGCCACTACGCCCATAATCTGCGGTAAGTCTTCTTGAAGCTCTTTGATTTCTCTTTGAACTCTTTGGAGCTTATCGTGTATTTTTTCTTTCATACTCGTATCATTTTCAGTGCAAAAACGTATATTTGTATAGAAGCAATAAAAAAAGAGCAGTACAGCTATGCGACCGAAAGTCGCCAGGGGAGCAACCTTTTTTTATTGCTTTATTTTTTGTGTATCAAAACACCTTTCCTTTTGCTTTCAAGGTTATCTATATTATCAGTATCGTACTTATAAAATGTGACACCTTTCAATTCGTTTCCATTTATTTCACATGTCAAAAGCAAAGGATAGTCTTTGTAATATTTGATATAGGATTTAGTTTTTACACCATCCTTTTTTCTAACCCCTGTTGTAAAACTCCATACCTCATCAGGGTTGTGAAAAACCTCCTCCAGTTCATCATAAAACAACCACCTTTTTTTGGCTTTCCGTCTTGGATGATCAAATGGATGAGCCAAAAAAGATTGATCAAATAACACTTCCTGTCCCGAACGGTCTTTCAGTACAAAAGCATTTTTCAGTCCGTTACGACCATGCTTTTTAAGCATGCTTTCTTTCCATTTATGAAAATCCTCTTCACTTTTTATGCTCCCTTTATAGGAATTGAGTTTTTCAGGATCGGCATATATTTGAGAAGGCTTTTTCATATTATAGTGTTGAACCGCTTTTAATTCCTGAGGTTTCTTATTAGGCACAGCTTGAAAGTAAGGGTGTTTATTTTCTTCAAATACTACTGTCTTCCCTATATTCTTTCTCCAGTATTTGTCCTTTACATTTTGTCCTCCAATCTTACCTGCTTCATTTGAATCCGTTACTTTGAACTTACCATTCTTAATAGACCGTTTAGAAAGCCTTTGTACGGTACAACGGCAACGCCAACCATTGGGTGGATAGTAAGAATTCCAAAAAGTATCATCAATTGGTAGTACAATTCCATTCATAGCGTCATGCTCTGGGCGAACTCGGTCGTCTCCTTCGGTAGTATACTTTAGGTAAGGAAAGCGTCTTTTTGTTGCTTCAATCTCCATCCACTTACTACCCATAATAGCAGATGATTTCACATTCTGAAATTCAGCTTGCAAATAGGTTTCATTGAACTTTTGATGCAGACCTGCTACTTTCTTTTTGAACTGAGAGAAAGAAATCGCTTTACCTTCTTCTTCTAACATCAGCTTCAATTGCTGTAGCTCCGTGTAGGTCTTGGCATGAGCAAAGGCGAATAGATTGTTTTCAATGACCACATTGTAATTGTTGTCAGGAATATCATAGGTGACTTTTCGCTTGTAGTTTTTCTTCCAGTTACTCATAAGCAATTGAGCAACTTTCAAAGAGAAACCTGAAAACAGTACATTTTTTGGAATCTTACCTTCATACAAGGCTTTGAGCATTTCTTCAAATAGCTTTTCCATTAGCAACATTTGTCGTTGTATAAGTTGGTGATTGCTTCAGCTTGTTTTACTGGAGAGGTTTCCTCTTCCTTTTTGGCAATACGTCGCTGATCAATTTTTTCTAGTTCGTAATATTTCAGTTCATACCCTTCCAAAGGGTAGCCGTGCCTGATTAGAAAAGGAATTAACTTCTCATTCAAATGCCCTTCCATTGCTCGAAGGCGATCTTCAGTATATTCCCCAAGTAATCTTTCACCTACTTCTTCTTTGGCTCTGGAGCCTCCCGAAGTATTTTCACCAATCACAACCCCATTGATCAACTTTGAATTTTGCTCGTCGCAGTATCGGCAAAGCTTTTCATAAATCTCATGTCCTCCAGTACTTTTGGCTTCCAAATAATTGATCTCATCGTCCTTATCACCTACATAAACACCATTAGAACCTATATTCTCACCCATTGCCTGTTTGGTGTCCAGTTCTTTTTCGTCGGTTTCATCCGTCAAAATAGAAAGCATTGGCATTCCATAACGTTCAGAACGAGTAGCCCAGTCGGTACGTGAGAAGTTCTTCCAAATAAATTCTTTTGAAGCAAGTTCCAGTAATCCCAAGTCTTCTGAATCATCCGATTCAATAAGCCACTTTTCAACCTCTGGAACACCACGGTAAGGAATACCTGAAGGGGAATGAGGATGAATTAAAATCTCACCTTTTACGGGGTTGATATGCTCACGGGGGAAAAGTTTTACATCACAAAACTCTAAACCTATTTCCGTTTCTTTCATTTGCTGAAACTCTACCACGCTATGTCCCCACCATTCAGCATCAAGCATTAGCTTCAGATATTTTCTCATCCAAGGACGTTTGAGTAAACGAAGCAGATCTTCGCTCTCTTGTCCTGACTGCTTATTTTTGATATAAAAGGGTTCACCCGAAACTTTAATCCCTGCTGTTCTCATTTCTCTGCGGATATGAGCATCACGAACTGTTTGCTCGTAAATTTCATACAATCCGTCACGGTTAGGATAATACGGATCAGTGGCAGAATAAATAGCTTCATCTAATTTATTCTGCCCTAACTCCACTTTTGTTTTATGCTGTTTACGGATTAGCTTAGAATATCGCTTTTTACTTTTCCCTCTCTTTTTGGGTTCTTCTTTTTTGAGTTGTTTTGAAGAGCCAAACATATTGCTGAATAATCCCATGATTAAAATTATTTTAAATGTGGTTTAAACTCCTTTTAAAGGCTTCTCTTTTTAGCAGAACTCCAACGGGTGTTGGTTTTAGGTTTGGAGCCATCTTCAGTGAATAATCTTGGAAGGTTGACAGAAAGTTTACCATCATTGACTCTATCCAATTCCTCTTTGGTATCATCATAGTTTTTAATAACACGCTCAGGCACCATGTGATCGGGAATACGGTCATAGATATAATAAATACAGAGGTATTTAAGCCAACGCATTACGGTTCTACTTCTTTCAGCATCTACCTTGCTGAATATTTCAACGGTATCGTATTTATCAAATAATGCATCATGTACAGTTGCTTCCGCATCTAGGATAGCATCATTCAAAACAGCTTGATCTTCGTCTATAATTTGATCCAAACGTTCTGTTCGGATATTTACTTTTAAGTCATCTTGAGTAATCATCTTCCTTTAGATTTTTTGATTTTACCATATCTTTTCTTTGCCTTTCCATCTCCTTTAGGCTTCTTTTTTTGGAGATAATAATAACCTCCTTCTACTGCATCGGGTCCATCATCATGACCTGCGGGGAATTGGAAGAACTGATGCAAGAGGGCAAGCATGTCTTTATCTTTGCGGAGGTTTTCGTTGAAGCGGAGTAAACCAAAATTGAAGGGAGAGCTTAACACTTCAATACGTCCCGTTTTATCGGGTTTGGATCGCATATCGAAGATGGGAATGAACATAGAGTCTTCGTAGTTCAAAAACTCTTTTTTTAGTATGAGTTTTTGAGCAAAGTTCCCTTCACTGTAGGCTCTATAGTTAACCCCTTTAAGTTTTGGTTGATTTTCACCATAGATAATCTCTAACTGAAGTTCACGGATACATTCATCGAGATAACAATAAGCTTGAATCATATTCATCAGCTCCGCTTTTCGTACCCAAGCCCAAAGCACATCAATGTATTTCCCTTTCCTGCCCATTAATACAATGGCTTTAGTATCAGCTTTTTTACTTCCCGAAAAGGAAGGGTCATTGTAAGCAATAAGGTAATCGTATTGATGTATAGGTAAAGGTTGTACCCATGTTGTCAATGCCCGTTTGAAAACTTTACCTTTTGGAATATCCTTATGATAAAGTTGACGATCAGCATTATCTTTCATATCCGCAATCTTTCCCTTAGCCTCTACTATAGTGAAGTTTTCTTTCCAAGCTGGAACTCCACCGTCTTCAAGTTTCAACATTTCATGGGTTTCTGGATCTTCTGTAAAGTAGACTTTGATATGATTGATATTTTCATCAATTGGATCGTCCTCTTCTATATCTCCGACCATGTGAGCTGTAAGCCCATTACGTGCTACACGGTTGTTCGCAAAAACAAATGTTCTTTGCTTTGTAGATAAACAGCCCATAAACTCACCTCTGATCCAGTCAATACGTTCTTGTGTTCGTTCCTGATTTTTAGCTACATCTTTATTATCAGCATCATCCACTACACCATAGTTAGGTCTCTTGTGTCCTTCACGAACACCAGCAGGGTTTTGCCCTAAACCAAAAGCCCAAAAGCCAATTCCTGTTTTTGTGGAAAAATAGCCTTGTTGAAAAGAGCCTATCAATCCAAAATCACCAAAGTCAGCAATCAGTCTGTTATTCGTGCTTAGTTCCGCCTCAATATCTTTGAGTAGTATTTTAGCCTTTCCTTCATTTTCAGAAGCAAGGATCATCCCGTCCAGATGATCGGTAATCAACATGTAAATAGGAATAAAGACATCAGCAAAAACAGATTTCGCTGATTCACGAGACCATTCCCAAATGTTGATTCTCTTTTTATAAAGAAATATATCTTTCCATGCTTTTGTATGGAACCACCCAAAAGGAGCTGAACAGTAATGAGGGAAGTAATATTTTATAGCTTCCTCAAAATTTTCTTCACATTTAAAACGGTTAATGCGCTTCAGCTTATCAGTGGGAGATTCTACTTCAGTAATTGCTGTAGCTTCTTTGACCTGTTTACACTGCATCAAGAAAGCCTCGTATATTTTCTTTTCAGATTGCGTTAAACTCTGCTTCGGATTCATGGCGTTATAATTTGCGTTTTAACGCCCTTTGCTTCCTTAGTGGTATGATTAGATATAAATCTTATGATCGTCTTAAATTAGGGTGGTTTAAAACGTTTTAAAGGTATTTTGATTTATGGAGTTCATCTTACAAAGGGAGCACAAGGGTGTTGCTTAAAGGTTTGCTCTTTTTTCGTTGAGAAAGATCTGCATTGGCTCCACAATTTTTTGAGCAATTTGTAAGTCCACTTCTTTCATGAAGGATAAAAACTCGTTGGTGATCTCCACATAATTAGACCATGTACGAGGTTTACCTTTTACAGATGAATACATCTTTTGAAGAGCGTCGATTTCTCCTTTATCTATTAGCGTGAGAGCCTCTGCTTTTTTATTCCCTTTCTTTACTGCCTCTATATCTTTTCTCCTTTCTTCCTTCTTTAGGAGTAATACTGTCTGCTGATATTCTATCAGTTCCAAAAGTCCTTCTTCTAGGTTTTCCTGTATCGCTTCCAGTTTCTCTTTCTTCTCTTTCCAATTCTCTGATGATATCCAACTTCTCACGGTTCTTGAAGTCAGTTGAAAAGCATCTGCAATCTCTTGATCAGTGTACCCTTCCTTATACAAGAGCCACCCTGCTTTCTTTTTATTCATAACATTTAATTTTTTCCTAAATCACGCTTTTTAGGTGGCTCTTTTCAACGTGACTTTTGGTTTAACTGCGAATTTTTGAAGTTAAACCAAACGGTATGACAGTTAGACTAAAACACCCTTTGCACCCTTTAAGCTATGTATGTTGATTTGGGTACTCGATTAGAAAAAATCAAAATCACACGAAATCAAATGTCAAAAAATGAATTACCATTAAATAGAGTTATCGCAAAGTCAGCTTCTGAAGTAGACTGGATCTTATTTGGGTCTGTTGGAGGTTGGGGCAATTTGAATGCTACTGTATTTGTGTTGTCGCTCGCTGAGCTTGGGAATAAATACAAGCGAATCAATTTACGTGTTCATTCCCCCGGTGGAATCGTGTATGAAGGTTTAAGAATCTTCAATGCCATCCGTGCTTCTAAGGCTGAGATACATATCTATATCGAAGGGATTTCTGCTTCTATGATGACTTATATACAGACTGCGGTTCCTCAAGAAAGAGTTCACATTGCAAAAAACGCAAGATTGATGACACATCAAGTACGTGGTGGTGCTCGTGGTTCGGCTAATGATTTGCGTGAGGTTGCCAAAGAGATTGATGATCTCAATAATATCATTTTGAACCAATACGCTGAATACACTGGAAAGGACAAAAAGGAAATCCAGAAGAAGTGGATGCGTGATGGAAAGGACACTTGGTTCTCAGCTCAAGAGGCAGTGGATGCTAATATGGCAGGTGATATTTATGATGGTCGTGTAGGCTCTAAACTTATGGCAACCGCTTGCTTTGATGAAGATGATTTTGATTTGGACGCTTTCTCCAATCAAGTAATGGAGGAAATAGAACCAATTACCGAAACTGAAAAAAACGAAAATACAATGAACAAAGAATTGGCTAAAGCTTTGGGCTTGTCTGAAAATGCAACAGATGAGCAAATCTTAGAAGCGGTGAATACTCTAGTAAATTGGAAACAAACTGCTATTGCTTCACTGATGAGTCTAGGTGAAAAACTTCAGGAAGTAGACGACTCCAATAGAGCTTCTATGGAAAAGTTTGCATCTGTTGATTTTGAAGAGACCATGAACATTGTGGCTTCTGCTTTTGAAGTATCAGAGCACAATGAGGAGCAACATGAAGATTTAGTCAATGCTTATATCGCATTGGGTAAAGAAAAGGGTCTTGTAACAGAAAAGAACGAAGCCTCTTATACGAAACTTGCAAATGTTGACCCTGAATCCTTCTTCAAATTGGTCAATGAGCATAAAGCGGAAAAGTCATCGGGTGGTGATTCGGAGAGAGTTTCTGAGATCATCAAAAAGCACAAAGCATCAAAAGAGGAAGATCCTAAACCAAAAGATACACCTCCGAACGCAGTAGGTGTTCCTGACCTAGATGGTGAGGAAGAAGTCTCTATTGAGCAAATGTCTGCGTACTTCAAGTTGCAGGCAATGAAGAAAAGAAAATAATCACATTTTAAAAAGACGATACAATGGCTATTAATATTAACGATACTTCCTATGATGGGATTTATTTAAAAGCTTTTCTACTTTTTATTGCCGCTAATTTTGAGACCTCAGAAAAAGGACTGATTGCAAGAAAAACGGGAATTAAGTCAAAGCTGAAAATTCCACGCTTAAAATTGAAAAATGCTATTCAAGCTCCGACTTCAGGTATTCCTCAACATTCGGGTAAAGTGGATATTGATGCTCGGCATTTAGAGCCTCAGCAAGTCCTGATCTATTTGGAGTTTGATCCATTGGACTTTAATGACTATTGGACTGAAGTTGAAATGAATCCAGCGTTACTGGATGCTATGCTTCCTAAATCTGTTGAGTCGGCAATTATTCAAGCACTTGTTGCTGAAAATGCGGAATGGATGGATGAAGCAATTTGGCAATCGGAACTGGACTCTGTAGCTATTGCAGATGCACTTGCAAATGGTCTTGGAGATGGAGATAATAATCTGATTTTCTTTGATGGTTTAATGAAGAGAATCTTCTTAGCTCCTGGTGTTAAAAAAGTAGCTACTCCAGTCGTTTTGACGAAGGCAAACATTGTTGGAGAACTAGGAAGAATTAAAGCATCTATTCCTAAAAAAATCTGGAAGAATAAAGACTTCAAGTTAGTAGTGAGTTCTAACACTATGGATATTTATGGTGATGCTCAAAAAGAGCAAACTAATAAAGGAGTAGATTTCACTGAAGAAGGTAAAAGTACTTTTGGAGGAAAAGATCTTGTAGAGATAGGTGGACTTGCCGATGACACGATTATCGGTACAATCATGAAAGATGGTGTTGGAGGTAATCTTTGGTACGGTTGTAATATGGCAGATGAAGAAAACTCACTGCGTATTGACCGTGTTGCAAACAACTCAGAGAAATGGTTTATGAAAGCGATGTTCACTTTGGATACCAACGTAGCTAAACCTGAAGAAACAGTTTACTATTCTACTAAAACCTACTCATAGATGAACAACGGGGTATTTGATCGTATTGGGGGCGGTGCGTTCATATTTAATATGATACAGGGAAATATACTCTCTATGATTTATGCTGATCCGTTCCCAGTATGGCAAATACTTACTAATGTCAGTACAATGCTTTCGGTATTGTGGCTCACATTAAAAATCTTCAACGAGTATATGATAACCAGAAACAAAATGGAAAAAGTACTGAATAAAATCTCTGAGGATAAAGTCATAGAAAAAGCTCAAGTATTCTTCAAAAACAACCCGAAAGTAAATAAGGTATTTGTTTTTGGTGATGGAATGCTCTTCTCTGAAGCTTCAAAGTCTTATGCTGACGAATATTCTCTCTACTATAAAAGTGAACCGATAAGCTTCGAGCGTTCCTATTTTGAGGAAAATGCAGAAGAGGCAAAAAGTGCCGTTTCTGCTGATACACCCAAAAAAGAAGAATCAAAAGCGGAAAAGGAAACTACGGATGTAAATGGTGCTGTTGCAGATAAAATGACAGAAGCTACTTCAAAAGCAGAAGAGGCAGAAAATGCCGTTTCTGCAAAGGAGGTAAAAAAGGAAGATGTGAAAACTATTCCTGAAAAGAAAACGACCACTGTTAAAAAGCCGAAGTAATGTCACAAGGTTTACCTAATGTAAACATCTCTATTCTCAATAATCAATTGGGTAGAGATGTGACCAACTCGGAAGAATACTTGTTGGTTTTGACAGGAATTGCGGTTGCAGGAAAAATCGCATTGAATGAAGTGCATCGTATTACAAGCATTGAGGAAGCAGAAGCTCTGGGCTTGGATACAGACTATGACACTGCAAATAGTGTCAATGTGCATGCAGATATTTCCACTTTCTTTGACACCGCAGGAAAGGGAACTCCTCTTTGGGTTTTGCTGATCAGTGAGGATACAACAATGACAGATGCTTTGGATAAGACTGGAGCAATTGTCAAGAAAGCATTATCTGATGCTGGTGGAGCAATCACAATGGCAGGTATTAATGTGATACCAAATGACACCTATAACCCTACTATTGATAACGGGATTGATCCTGATGTGATCACGGCTGTTGCAAAAGCTCAGGAGTTAATTGAAGAAGCTCAAAGTTTTAGAACACCTCTTAGGATTTTAGTTGGAGGAAGAGCCTATACTGGTGTTGCAGGAGATCTTCATGATTTTTCTAAAGACGCTACTAATGGTGTTGGTGTTGTTATTGGCTCGGCTCAATCAGACGGTTATCCTGCTGTAGCACTAGCATTGGGTATCTCTGCAGAATATGAAATTCATGAAGCAATTTCTAAAGTACAAAATGGTGCTGTCTTTACGCTGGGCAATGCTTACACTTCTGCTGGAGGTAAGATAAAAGTCAATGATCCTGCTGAAGACATGATTTATAACAAGCGTTATATCTCATTTAGAAAATTTGCAAACCGCGATGGTTTTTACTTTACGGGTTTCCTTTCTGCTTGTGATCCTGCCGATGATTTTTCAGAAATCCAAAGAGGGAGAGTAATTGACCGTGGATTGAGAGTAGCGTATGATTCATTGATCAATCAGATTGATAATGATCTGGAGACGAATGAAGATGGTACGGTGGAGCCTGCGATAATCAAAGATATTGAAGGCTCAGTAGAAGAAGCATTAAACTCTGCTTTGGTAACGACAGGTTCAGCATCTGGAGTGAAACTAGTAATGCCTACGAATCAAAATGTAGTGCAAACCGATCAGTTAGTGATTGAGAAAATTGGGATAAGACCAAAAGGCTATCCTAAATATATTGATGTGAATTTAGGGCTATCAAATTAATTGAATTATGGCTAGTACAGATGAATTTGCGTGGAAAGACTTGACCGTTATTGTTGGTGGTAAAGATGTCGGAGGTATTCGAGGTGTAAGCTGGAAAGAATCACAAGTGAAAGAGTTTATTTACGGAAAGGGAGATGAACCAATCGGTATTGGGAAAGGTAATAAAGAACCCAGTATTGAACTGAAAATGACCTTGGGTGAAAAGCTTGCTCTTGAAAAATCATTAGGTGTGAATTCTCTTTTAGATGTGAGCTTTGATGTCTCATTAGCTTACGCAAAAGAGCAAACGGGTAAACAGGCGTTCCGCTATTTCAAAAGTGTTGAGATCACAGAAGATGCAGAAGCCTTTGAACAGGGAGACACAAGCATGGAAGTGACGTTTCCCGCTATCTGCTTGGGCATTAAGCGTTCTTAATCAATTTTTAAAATACTTTTAACTGGGGTTTAAAATGGATTTAACTGAAGAAAAAATTAAGGAGTACAAAGAGCAATATGGACAAATTGCTTTGATAGAAACAGTGGATAGAAAATCCGCTTTAATCTGGTTGCCTACCGAAAACTTTAAGGTGCTTCAACAAGTGTTGTCGATGATGAATGTCTCAGACTATGCGATGACTGAAACGATTCTTAATAACTGTTGGATTGAAGGTGATGAAACCATCAAACAAGATAAATATTTCGCAGGTTTGGCTTATCAGCTCAAAGAGCTGTTAGATTTATTTGATCCTACTTTTGAGAAAAAAGGGAATGTTTTTGAGATTCAAGTTAACAAAGTGGGTTACACTTGTAAGGTCAATCCGATTCATAGAAGTGATGAAGAATCAGCTAAAAGAAATAATCCTCAACGCAAGCCATTTGAAGAGCAAATGTTCCTGCTTGAGAAAAACTGGGCTGACCCTGTAAAGAAATTGGATGAACTTAAAAAAGATCCTAAACTCTATATGTCAATATTGACAGTAGTCTCTGAACTTAGAGAGGAGGCTAAGTCCGCTGTAAAAAAGCTTTAAGCTCTGCGAAAGTCACAAAACAAAGTGACTTTTTCAGAAAAGGTGATGCACTGCTCATGTATCATTTAGGCATTTCAAACCCCAGAGCACTTACTGACGACGAGTGGGCGTATGCTTACGAGTCGTTGGTTTGGGCTAGAAACGAAGAAGCAAAACACAATACTCCTAAACCAAAGTAATGGCGAAAGTCTACGAGTACATATTGAAGGTGTCTGACAGTGCCTCTCCAGCTCTGAAAAGAGCGGTAAAAGTGGCAAGTGGCATGAACACCAAAATGGATCAGCTGAATAATAGTCTTGGGCGTTATGCTTCTAAGTTAAAGCAAACAGCTTACAAAGATATTCCAGTACTCGAAAGTGCGATGAATGCCATTGGTAATCCTTTTGTACTTGCTACGGCTGGTGTTACTGCTCTGACTGGAGCAGTGACTGTAGGTGTGAAAAATGCGAGTGAATACAATAACGAGTTTTTGGAATTGAAAAATTTGAACTTGGATAAGACCCAAGGACAAATTGAACAGCTAGACAGTACTATTCGAAACATGGCTTTCGAAAAAGGAATGGATCCAAAAGTGATTTCAAAAGCTTTTTATGATGTGCAATCCGCAACGGGATTATACGGGGAGGAAGTAGACAAGATTGTAAGTAAAGTGGCGAACTTCTCTATGGCGACAAAAGCCGATATGACGGAGTCGATCAACTCTACAACAAAAGCAATGAAAGCTTTCGGGCTGTCAGCAGATGACTTGGATAATTATCTCGCTTCAAGTGCCAAAACGGTACAGGTGGGTATTACTACTTTTGATGAACTAGCGAAGGTGCAAACCGAGTATGCAGGGGTGGCAAGTTCGGCAGGTCAAAGCGTGGATACTGCCAATAAAATCTTTGCTTCCATGACTGCTATTTCCAAAGACAGTGCAACGGCGGCAACGGCTACAAAATCTGCTTTACAGGGATTGACGGCAACAAATACTATTAAAGGTTTAGAGTCGATTGGTATCAGCATGTATGATGCCAGCGGTCAGACAAGGAACTTGGATGAAGTGATTCGTGAGCTAGTGCCGAAATTACAAGGAATGAGTGATCAGCAATTCACTACTCTTAGAAACTCAATAGGTGGTCCTGAAGGTTTACAGTCTCTATTCAATTCACTCAAAACTTCTGGAGATGATGTCCTTCAAACACTGAATAATTTCGACAGTTCAAAGTTTGATTTGTCCTCTGCTTTAAAAAATACTCAAGGTGATTTTAATACACTTTCAGGTATAGTTCAAAACCGTTTGAATATTGTCTTGATGGAATTAGGACAAATGATCTTACCACACCTTGCAGTAGTGTTGGATGGAGTTGGTAGTACAATTGTCTGGTTAAGAGAAAATACTGAAACGTATATTCCTGTACTCAAAGCTTTAGGTGTCGGTTTGATGGCTTCAGCAACTGCTTGGGGAGTACTTACGATAGTCTCAAAAGCGTATTCAGTGGCAATGAATATCAGTCAGATTGCAACGCTTGCAATGGCAAAAGGACAGATGATTCTTAATGCGGTGATGTCAGCCAATCCTATTGGTTTGGTGATTGTAGCTATTGGAGCTTTGGTGGGTGCGATGTATTACGCATATCAAAAGTTTGATTGGTTCCGTGGTGGTGTTTGGGGCTTATGGGAAGCATTTAAAGAGGCTTTTGTTTCAATCAAAGATGTTGCTGTTAATATTTTGGGTGGCATTGGTGATATGATCGCAGGAGTGTTTAACGGTAATGTAGATCAGATCAAAGCAGGTGCAAAAGCATTGGGTAAAGGTTTGGTTTCAGCAACTCCAGTCGGTTTTGCTATGAAGTACGGTTCCAACCTTGCAGGGGCATTTACTAAGGGATATAATGCTGAAATGAAATCGGCGAAACTGGAAAAACTCAATCACAAAGTGAGTGTTTCTCCAACGACTCAACCCGTAAGCTCTTCTGCTAATTCTCTTTTAAGTGCTGAAGCTCCAACGAAATCTGACGACAATAAAAATGGAGTTAATTCCATTTCAAAAGGTGGAGCTAGACAAACTACCATTAATATTTCTATGGGCAACATGATTGAGATGATTAAGATTGAAGCTCAAGAGGTATCGGAAGGTATTGAGGAAATTGAGGAGAAAGTACAGGAAGTGATTTATAGATTATTAACCTCAACTGCAAATTATCAAAATGGCTGATTTTAATATCAATAATCTGACAGGTGGTTTATATCCTACTTTTGCAAAAAAGTCAGCAGAGGAATCGGTAAACCTTCTAACCCGTGTTAAGAATGGAGAAACCCGTATCAGTGAGATTTTTGATACAGAACTCTATATGCCCGTCAAGTTGGATGGTGAGGATTTACCCTTGGAGCCCATCATCACGATCAGCTCTAGAAAGGTGATAAAGCGTACTGGTATCAATCGATCAAAAAAACGAGGTACGGTAAAGGAGCTGTTTATGGAGGATGATTATGTGATCAGTATTCAAGGTCTTTTGATGGATAATACCAACTCAGGTTTTGAGCCTGCTTACAAGGTCATGAGTAAAAGGTTTCCAGAACAAAGCTTCAAGACATTAAGAGCCATTTGTGAAAAACAGCAGGCTGTGAAAATTGAATCAATGGTCACTTCATTATTGAATATAGAATATATCGCAATTGAAACGTATAGCTTCCCTGGTCAAAAAGGAACACCTGACAGACAGGCTTACACTATTAAAGGATATTCGGATCAAGGGAGTAGTACTGAAAACATCTATTCTGAAATAATAAAACAATTAAAATGAAAAATTTTGCAATGAAACTACTCGTCATTATGCTATTAATGATACATAAAATCACTATCGCTGATACTGTTCAACTGCCTTGTGTGAATGAAGTCAAGATTGAGAAATCATGGACAACACTTGCAGATACTGCTGTCTTGAAACTTCCATCTGTTTCAGATGAGGTAGATAAAAGTTTAGGACAGGTAATGAAGAGAGGGACGAAATTCAATATTGAATTGGGGTATTACTTCGATGGACAGGAATACCTTAATCAAGAGTTTACAGGTTTCGTTACACGCTTTCACCAAACCAAACCTATTAAGATTGAATTAGAGGATTATGCCTTTTTGCTAAAGCTGAAAAGAGTCAATAAAGTGTGGGTTAAAACCGATCTTAAAACTGTTTTAAACCACCTCGTCAGTGATACCGAAATAGTGCTTTCTGAGGATGTACCAAATGTAGAATTGGACAAGTTCAGGGTTTCAAATATTAATGCTTTTGAAGCTTTGAAAAAGATCAAAGAGGAGTTTGGATTAACAGCATATTTCAGAGGGAAGACACTATATGCAGGACTGAGTTTGGTGGAGAATGTGGGTGAAGTTGATTATAATTTCAATCGGAATATTATCTCTGAAAACCTTACCTATCGAGATTTTGTAGATGAAGCAATAGAAGTAAAAGGCAAAGGAATTCAACCTGATAATACTGTACTGGAGGTGACAGTCGGTGAACCTGATGGAATTCAGAAGAAGTTTACTTCATATACCGCTCGAACCAAAGCTGAATTGAAAGTACAGGCAGAAGAAGAAATGGAGCGATTACGGTTAGGTCGATATGAAGGGGGTGTGAAGACCTTTCTATTTCCCTATGCCACGTTTGGGATGACCGCCAATGTGGTTGATGAGGAGAACCCCTCCAAGAATGGTGCTTTTAATATTGATAAAGTCACCACCACCTTCTCCAGTAATGGAGGTAGAAAAGAAATTGAATTAGGTAAAAAGCTCACCTAATGGGGTACGAAGAAGATATATCGGATTTATTACGGCGAATTGTTGAAAAGCCACCTGTACTTTTTCCTGCAAAGGTAATCTCGGTTAATGAGGAAAGTACCTCTATCGTTGCATTGCCTTTACACGAGGAAGTAGAACTTCCAGATGTTCGTTTGAAAGCCTCCTTGGATAATGGAAGTAACTACACGGTAGTTTTCCCAAAAGTGGAAAGTATAGTGATGGTTGCTATGATTGGTACTTCTCAAATTGATGCTTTTGTGGTCATGGTTAATGAACCTGAAAAGCAAAAAACGGTCATTGGGGAAACAACTATAGAAGTAGATCAAAATGGAATCATCTTCAATGAAGGAAACAATGGAGGACTTTTGATTACACCAACTTTGGTTGAGGAGTTGGAAAAGAATAATAGATTATTGGAAGCATTTCTAAACGTACTGAGTACTCCTGTAAATGAATTAGGTAATGGTTCTCCAAGTGCTTTTCAACAGGTATTAAATTCAACATTAAAAAGCTTTGAAATAAGTGATTTCTCAAAAGTAGAAAATACTAAAATCAAACACTGATATGAAAGATTTCATTCTCAATGATGACAATACATTGAAAATCACAAAAGGTGATTTTACAATAGATGATTCACTTAATCAAGAGGAGAAATTAATCTTGATTGCTCATAAAGGTGATTATAGAGAGTTTCCTGATTTGGGTGTAGGAATAAGCTCTTTTGTGGATAGTGATCTTGGTGAATTGTATAAGCTGATCATTGAGAATATGGAGCTGGATGAAAAGGAAATCCGAGAGCTGGACATTTACGAAAACGGAAATATCAATCTAAAAACAAAACGAAAATGATAACGACACTATTTGCAGGGATGACATTCCCTTATGCCAAACACCTCTTCTTGAAGTTTTATAAACAAGTTGTGATTTTGATTCTGGCAGTGATTACAGGGTCATTGACTTTCACTACCTGTTCTAAAAACAAGGAGATTGGAGAGTTGAAAGATTTGTCTGAAAGCTACACCCAAGATATTGAAAGCTATAAAAACAAGTACAATCAAGAGGTCGCTAAAGCTGATGGTTTGGCTCTTTCTAAAAGCACTTTAAAAGAGGTTTATGAACAAGAAAAGTTTGAATGGCTTAGTAAGTATAAAGGCTTGCAAAAGAAGTATAGAAACCTTGAGTCGGCGTATCAGGTCTCACTTAATGCCAGTGCAAAAGTTGATAATATCATAGTGGTAGACACTACGGTAAATATCATCATTGATGAGGTGGAACGAGAGGAATTTGCGAAAGCTTTTTATTGGTATGATGACTACGCTTTTATAGATGCTTATGTGACAGAAAGTAATTTCGCTTCTCTGGAGTATGAAGTAAAAGTTCCTATTGAGGTTGTTGCTTATTGGGAGCGGAACTGGTTCTTAGGGAAAAAGCACTGGAAGGTGGAAGTACTTTCTCCTAACCCCTCGATCAAAGTAAATGGAGTGAATTCAATCATCATAAAAAAGAAGTAACATGAAAGTTATTATCGCAAGATTACAGCAGGATCAAAAACAGACGCTGGGAATTCTTTCCGTTTTCAAAGGTCTCAATAAGGCTTTTGAGTGTAAAACTTTAGAGTTAGCGGATAAGGGTAATCAAAACTTTATTTCCTGCATACCAAAAGGTACTTATACCTGTGTACCTCGCTACTCTCAAAAATACGGTCATCATTATCATATTACTGGTGTTCCTAATCGTGATTTGATTCTCTTTCATTGGGGAAATTTCTATACGGATATAAAAGGGTGTGTATTGGTTGGGAAGCAGTTTTATGACATCAACAGAGATGGTTATAAAGATGTGACTTCTTCAAAAGACACCTTTAAGAAAATGAAGTATATGATCGGTCGCAGAAGCTTCCAATTAACGATTATCTAAACTCTTTACTTATCCCCAATAAAAGAATGTATTACTAAAGAATATTTCAATCACTTTAATAATACAATAATGAAAACACCAATCACCTATTATGGTGGAAAACAAAAGCTGGCATCAAGAATTATTGCTTTGATACCTGAGCATAATCTTTATAGTGAACCATTCTTTGGAGGTGGAGCAGTCTTTTTTGAAAAAGAAAAAAGTGGTGTGGAAGTCATCAATGATACTAATAGAGAAATGATGAACTTCTACAAAATAGTACAACAGGATTTTACATCGCTCGAAAAAGAAATTCAAATCTCACTTCATTCAAGAGATATGTATCGTAAAGCAAGTGTTATTTACAACAATCCCGATATGTTCTCTGAGCTAAAAAGAGCTTGGGCTGTTTGGGTGCTTTCGTCTCAAGGGTTTGCTTCAAAGATTGATGGTTCATGGGGGTATGACAAAAAGAAAAATACTACCTCTAAAAAAGTCCAAAATAAGAGAGAAGGCTTCACTTTGGATTATGCTATTCGTTTGCAGGATGTTCAAATTGAATGTACGGATGCTCTTCGAATAATTACTTCAAGAGATACTCCACAAGCCTTCTTTTATTGTGATCCACCTTATTTCAATTCTAATTGTGGGCACTATGATGGGTACACCATTGAAGATTTTGAAATGCTTCTAAAAAAACTTGAAGCAATAGAAGGAAAGTTTCTTTTATCAAGTTATCCCTCACCGATTCTTGAGGAATACAAAAAGAGAAACAAGTGGAGCCAAATTAAAATTGAACAGGAAGTTACTGTCAATAATAAAGGAGGTAATCGAAAAAAGAAAACTGAAGTTTTAACCGCTAATTACTTTATAAAATAATGGCAAAATCAAGAGCAGAGCTATACCAAGAATTAGTTAATGAAAAGTTACGAATCCAAGAACTGGACACTCTTTTGGATGAAAAGGAACTTGCTGATGCGTTGAAAGACTTGGGTGACGTGACGAGCACTTCCAAAGTAGCGATGTGGAATTTGTGGCTGTATATTACTTCGTTTGTAAGTCATATTATCTCAGTGCTTTTGGATGTTCATAAAAATGAGGTCGAAGCTCTAATTGCTTCTTCAAAAGTACATACAGCAGATTGGTATGCAGAACGAATACTAGAATATCAACACGGTGATCCCATTTTGCTTCATACAGAGACTAAGCAACCTTTTTATGAAGTTGTAGACCTTTCAAAACAGATTGTAAAATCTGTAGCAGTCTCTGGGCGTGGTTTTGCTCTTGTGAAAGTCCGTGGTAATAATGGAAAACTTTCAGAATCGGAAGCCTCTGGAGTAGAAGCCTATCTAAGAGAAATTCAAGAACCAGGGGCACAAATGGGAGTTGTCAATTTAGACTCCGATAAATTAATCTTGCATGCAGATTTATATTATGAACCTGAACACGACCGCCTGCAAGTAGAGACTGAAGTACAAGGAGCAGTAGCCGATTATATCAAAAACTTACCTTTTGATGGAACACTTCAGGTTTCAGATTTGGTAGATTTCGTCAAGCAAACAGAAGGGGTAAGTGATTTTTACATTACTGTTTTAAAGGCTCGCCCAGACATAGGAACCGTTTTCGAAGACGTGGAAGCTCGTTATTATCCTTCCAGTGGTTGGATGGAATTAGAAACATATCAAATAACCTCAATAGCCGATGTCTAAGTTTTCATTACTCGATACAGATATACTTTCTTATAGATGTATTCCATCTTTCTTAAGGGATAATTTTCATACTGCTTGGGTAAAATTACTTTGTTTTCACTCAAAAAAAGTCAATGAAGAAAAGAGAGCTTTCGCAAATTATGCCAAAGATCAAATCATTTGGGGACGTTCTAAGCTAGCCGTCGAAACGTTGATTAGAGAACGTTTTAATCACCCTTCAATTAATCTGATTACTCAGATTGTAGAGAATGTAGAGTTCTTAGTGTTTCCTCCAGAGTTTTCAGCAACAATACCTTTTGTGGGTACTCCTGAAAGTGCAACAACAGTAGTAAGAACACCTGAAGATGAGGTTAATCTACAACGAACACAATTAATTGTAGAGGTGCCAATTTCACTGCAAAGCCAAGAAAATTCAATTCATGTTTTCTTAAAAAAATATCTCCATATCGGAATCATCTACGAAATCAAATACATATAGAAATGAAAAATTTTAATACTCCCTCAAAAGGGGTTGTCATCAATACAAAAGACTTCGAGCATCTATATAATGTAACAAAAGATATTACCGAAGCACTTGCGTCTGTATTAACTGAAAATACTTCTCCAGTTCGTATTTCTGGAGTAGAATTTACTATCACAAATAATAATAAAACCTTTGAGTGTACTGAAGGTTGGTTACTTTATCAAAACACTTTCTATAAAGTTGAGCCTTTTTCTGGAACAGCGACAGGTACTCAGATTCCAGTGTTTAATCTTGACAATACAAAACTTGCTCATGAACCTCATGATCTGTTGGAAGGTTATAACAAAGTAGGTACGTTTGATATTTGTACAGAGGAAAAATTGAAGCTTGAATTTGGAGCTTCAGGAACAGGACTTTTTGATTATAATGCTATCATTAAACATCCCGTGAAAAGAAATTCTGAGGTAATTGCAGACCTTCAAGGGTTAGTTTCAGGGATGATTGTGCCTTATTATAACCAAAATTGGCAAGCTAAATTCAGTGCTACAGGTTTAGGAGTAGACGATTTGATTGGTTATGCTATTTGTAATGGAAGGAACGGCACTCCAGACTTGAGAGGAATGATGATAGTTGGGGCTACAGATGGAAATCCTGCACAAGGGAATCCTAATGCAAACGATTCAGAGTTAGATTCTGTTGAGCACCTTAATGAGATAACAGGCAATTCGAAAATTAACCTTGTAGAAGGGCAGTTACCTTCACATAGTCATGGAGTAACAGACCCTGAACATACTCATACTGTAGGAGGTTCAGGTGACCTTTTTTCAACCTTTGGAAGTATTCAAGTAGCAGGCGGTAGCTCTGGTGATTTTTCGGTCAGCAACACATCATACAATTCAACAAATAAAAGTTCAACAGGTATTTCTATTGACCCCACTGGATCAGGTGATGATATTGATATCAGACCACCTGCGAGAATTATGTTGTACTTAATGAAGCTTTAACCTAAACAACTCTGTAAAAATGAAAAGAAAGTTCACAACTTCAGAAGGTCAAAATATTTTAGACCTTGTTCTCACTGTAGAAGGGAGTATTGAAGGATTACCCTTCTTCTTAGATCGTAACCCACATATTAATCCTAACGGATTAGTGCCAGCTGGAACAGAAGTTATACTTGATACAGAAAATCAAGAACGTGCTGAAGTGGTGAATTATTTAAGTTCAAGAAATATCAGAGTGAACACTGGAGATATAGAAATTCCTTCTCCTCCTAGTGGTCTTTCTGCTATTCCTACACCTAGTGAAATTGGGTCAATAACATTAAATTGGTACGATAACAGTCAAGGATTATATGCCTTTGAAATTTGGAGAAGAAAGAAAGGAGCATTGGATTTTCTTCTAGTTTATGAAAGTGAAATTGGAGAAACAACTTGGCGAAATGACAACCTTGATCACGGCACAACTTACGAGTACAAAGTGCGTGTAAAAGGATTCGCTGGAGCTGTTGAATTCTCCAATATAGCAGAAGCAACAACGCCCAAAGCTGACCTTGAAATTAGAAATACTAATTCATCAAAATTAGTAGCTACAGGAACTAACTTTGTATGGGATCATAGAGCAGGTATTTCTTATTTATTTGCTCTATCAGGAAAAGATAAGATTAATAGTATTTCAGCTTGTGATGCTGGTGTAAATGGTGTGATTGATCTAAGCTCTAACAATTGGTTAAACCTCGTTTATATCTGCTTTAAAAACGCTTTAAACCCTGATATAAGATTAGGTAATTGGGTGAATCAAACAGGTGTAACTTTAGATGTTGAAAACGCTTTTTATGAGCCGAGTGATTTTGAAAGAATGCTTGCGGAAATAGAGCGAGTGAATGATCCTAATATTGTAATTTCTGGCAGGACTTTTAATGCTGGGATTGTGCTTGTGGATTTGGATGATAATCCTACTATGCAAGGAAGAATTGATGCTTTGACTGTTTTGGGTTGGACTATTAAAATTGTGAATTATAAGTTACTGTCGGCTACAATTGGGGAACGAACTTATGTTGATTTTTCTAACCGTGTAACTGCTAATAGTGGGGCTGAGTTGTGGTTTGTGAACTCACGTAGGGTTGTTGGTGATATACAGTTGGAAAATGGGGATATTGTGGAATTGTATCATAGCAGTGTATTGAACACGAGTTTAATTAATTTAAATTCGTGTTCAATAAGCAAATTTTCACCTTCAGAAATTTTACAAGAATCATCGATTACAGTTGAATTGAACTTTAATCAAGTTCTCTCTTCTCAAATTTTGCAAGAGATAACGGTAATTAGTGGAAGTATGAAAATTCAAAAGTTTGATTTCTTTGAGGAATTAAACAATGATAATTTCAATAATTGCATTCAACTTTATCAAGATACGGGTATTTTAGTATTATTGCCGTACGCTGAGTTTATTAATGACGAGGATTACGCACATAATACAACAACTTATTACAGATCATTAGGTTATCCGTACCCTAAGTTCATTGAAGATACAACGAATACTATTTGGTCAACGGGTGGCGGAGCACCTTTCATGAGCGTGGGAAAGGTTAGAATATTAGAACTTAACTATGATCGAGTGATTGCTGGAACTAACGAATATAGATTATTAGGTGTAACTAATATTCCTGTTAAAGATTTTACTATTCTGCAAAGGTTTTGTGATTCTTTAAAGTCTTATGTGAACGCACGTATTACCAATAAAGTATCACCTAATAAGATACTGCAACTCAATTCTATTGAAACAAGATTAACGTTCACGCCTAGTTCAGCATCTTATGTATTACCAGATTTTAAGGATAATGTATTTACACAATTGATCTCTAATGGTAGTAACGTTGATTTGTTACAAAACAATCTTCCTAATAACATCGAAAGGGTACAAATGAGTTTAATGTGGGTAAGCGGTCCACAAATGAGTCTAGCAAGAACTTACAATAACCTGAAATACCTCACACATAGTAATTATACTATAGGAAGAGGTACTTTTTCTAGTAAATTAGAAATAACAGCAGATCAACCACAATTACAATATATTGATGCCAATCTTAGGGTCAAACAGAATGTAAGCCTACCTTCTTTTGAGTATTTCCCTAGAACGTCGGAAATCGACTCTCTTGGAAGATTAAACTTAGCTAGTTGTGACGGTGGTGACTGTATACTAGTAAACACAGGATTAAAGAGAGCTTTTATTAACTATTGGAGAGGTGCGACAGGTAAGGAAATTGATTACAACTTTATTTTTCCAACTACGATTGAACAGGTAAGAATTAATTTATGCAGAGGCTATGAACATGGTATAGAATTTTTAAAACAACCAAATATGCAATTTGCGTATTTTAGTGGGATATTGGGTGGTGCTTACAGTGTAGTCCCTACTGAAAATTTCATTCAAAATATTATCAATGATGCATCTCAAAACAATTCAGCAATAGTTAAGCAATTGTATATTTGGGATTCTAGTGATGGTTGGATAGGGAGTAGACAAAACAGAAATAGTTATCAACCTTACAATACAGATTTTTCCGCCGTTACAGCTAAAAAATGGGCGGTGTATTTTACACCTAATGATGATGTAGACCCTGCAAATCTAGGCTTTTCACCTTGGACTGTATTGCATTACGTTAGACGCGATCCAAGTGGCAGAGAGTTTTGGAAATATACAAGTAGGTCCCTAAATACAACAATTGACGGGGTATTAATAACTAAAATTTGGAGAGAAAAAGGGACCATAAATTTCACAGATGAAGAACCTGTTATAACTCTATAATTTACTAAATATATAGTAAAGAAAATGTGTAATATTATAATTAATTCTTTAACATTTATTGGTTTTATTATTTATTTAGGTAAATTTGAATCAATTATTTAGATGGAGAAATCTTTAGTTTTACCAGTTATTTGATTAATCCCTTTACGGATTGAAAAAGATTTTTGATTGAATAGATGACTTTTTTTTAAAATTTAAATCAAAAAATCTATGAGAAAGAAAATAGTTGAAATTTTCAACAACTTTTTTAAGCAAAAAAAGAATATTGATTGGATAATTAAGACAGTAATAAAACACGCTTTTCTTGAGTTTTTGTCTTGGTGTTTATAAAAGATAATTGATTCGTTTAGATATTGCCACCCCTTTTTTAAGGGGTGGCTTTTTTATACTCTTATCTCTTTCTAGGAATCGAAGGTGATAGTTATATTACCAAACTCTGTATAAAAAAATATTTTTTTGTAATTAATTTGAATGTACAAATCAATTAGATTTATGTATACAAATTGATTTGCCGTTTATACGATTCTAATGTGCCTGTAAGTTCGGTTACTTTAAAAGGAGCAGGAGATGTTTCTACCATAACAGCTTTCGATCACTTACAAATGGAGGCGGAAGTCTTACCTAGTAATGCTTCGGATAAATCCATCACTTGGGAAGTAACAAATGAAACAGGTATAGCTACCATTACTAAAAGTGGTGTAGTAGTGGGACATCAAGCAGGAACTGTAAAGGTGAAAGCGGTGACCAATGATGGTTCTGCGGTGTTTGGTGAAAAAGTAATTACAATTGATGCCAATACTGAGGAAGGATTATATTATAGAACAGAAATAGAGTTCGGTAAGCTAGAGGGTGCTGTGGTTGGTCAGACGGATTGTGTCAATAAATCAGGTTTGGGCGTGGTGACTTATTTCCAAAGTAACGCCTCTAAATCTACGCATGAGTATGTGTATGTGCCAGCAGACGGTAATTATGATTTGAATATCACCTATTTTTCAGCACTTGAAAATCCAGTGAAAATCAATTTATATATCAATGATATTGCCTTAGAAAATCCAACTACTTTAGATTTTGAAAATGTGGGACTTTGTGCAGATGGACCTTCAGCAAAGAAAAGTGTTGTTGTGGCTTTGAAGCAAGGATTCAATACGATAATATTCAAAAACAGTGGTAAAGAAGGACCAGAGCCACAGATTGATTTATTTGATGTAACGGCTCCAAAAGGGTTGGTAGAAAGCATTACAGTTTCTTCTGCAAATGATGTGCAAATGATCAAAGAAGGGGAAGAATTACAGCTTTCTACTGAAGTATTGCCATTAGACGCTGATGATAAATCAGTGACTTGGTCTGTAGTAAATGGGACAGGAAAAGCGACAATTGATGCATCAGGGAATCTTACAGCAGTACAATTTGGTACAGTGACTGTAAAAGCGAAAGCAAATGATGGGTCAGGCGTTGAAGGAACTTTTGATTTAACGATAGAGAAAGCTATCCAATTGGTAACAGAAATTCAAATTGCTAGTGCAACGAATTCGAATGTAATTAAAGTAGGGAATGATCTACAACTTAATGCTATTGTACTTCCAGCTGAAGCTACAAATTCAGCCATCACTTGGTCAGTTGTAAATCAAACTGGAACAGCTACAATTGATCAGCAAGGACTTCTTTCTGCGACGGCTTTAGGAACAGTTGTAGTAAAAGCAACCGCTAATGATGCTTCTGGAATAACGGCAGAGTTTGAGGTTTCAATCGTTTCCTCTTCAACGGCAGTGGAAAGTATTGTTGTGGAATCTAGTGGGGAGGAAATAGGCATTCAAAAGGCAATGGAGTTTACCGCTTCTGTATTACCGTTAGAGGCTACGAATAAATCTGTGGAATGGACTGTGATCAATGGTACAGGTAGTGCAGTGATAAGTGAATCTGGAAATTTAGTAGGCCTTACAGAAGGTTCGGTCACTATACAAGCTATGGCAAAAGATGGTTCAGGCGTAACGGGCTCAAAAGATATTACGGTATTAGCAGATGATCCTGCAGATACAGGAATTATTTTAGTAGGTGAATTTGAAACGGGTGCATTAAGTGGCCCAACTGCTGAAGTTAGAGATGCCTGTGAATCAGCTTCAGGAGGTAAATTTGTGAGATTATTTGATGATTCTGCAAATAGTGTGACATTAAGTATTGATGTGGAGAAGGCAGGTAAATATAGATTAAGAACCTATTTTTATAATGCTCTAGAGTCTACCGCTAAGTTGACGGTAAATGGTTCAGCTTCTGAAGTATCCTTTCCTAAAGGAAGATGGTGTTATGAAGGAGCAAGTGAGATGGCTGATTTTGCAGTAGAATTAACAGCTGGAACAAATCAAGTAAGCTTTTCACCTGTGGAAGGCCTATCTGCTCCATTATTAGATAATTTTGAATTGGTGGAAGTAAAGCTTGATGAGGTGGCTTTAGTGACGAAAAAGCTAAGACTGAGATCAGGTGAAGTCTCTGAAATTATTGTATCTGTAGATCATCCAGTTCTTGAAGAGGAATCAGTGGAATTAGAAGTGACAGGACTTGCTCAAAGCGATTATACTTTATCATCAACTTCTATCATCATTCCAAAAGGACAAAAGACAGGTAAGGTTGAATTTACAGCCTTAGCAAATGCTGGAAGTGGTCAAATCAAGATCAAGAATCCATCATCAGGTGTGTATTTGAATGGTGAGGATTCAGGTGAAATTAGTGTGCTTACTGAAGGACAAACTATCTATATCAGTAGTTCAGAAGGTGATGATAAAAATGATGGTTTATCAGAAGTGACACCTCTACAAACTATTAATGCCTTGAATGGTATTCGTTTGATTCCTGGAGATAAAGTGTTATTTAAAAACGGAGATCGATTTGTAGGACAATTGAAATGTAGATATTCTGGTGAAGAAGGAAATGCTATTTTATACACTACTTATGGCAATGGTGAAAAAGCATTATTAACGGCAAGTACAGGAAATGACGGAGTACCAGATCCATTAAGTACGATTGATATTGTGGATCAGTCTTATTTGGAGTTTGAAAACTTAAGAATTCAGAATGAACGTTTTGATGCTTTTGCAGGTGCTCCTGATGATATGGCATTCGGAATTTTATATACTTCAAATAAAACAATTGAGGGTGATTTTGAAGAAGCAGAATTATCAAAGCATATCCATATGAGAAATTTATATGTAGATAATGTTTATTCATTGGGTATTGACGGAGTTGATTTTAATGCTGTAAGAACATCGGGGATTTATTTTGAAGAAGCATTGGTTTCTGATGTTATTATCGAAAACTCTTATTTCACAAACATTCAGCGTGTAGGGGTTTGGATGAGAAAATGGCTAACAGATGTAATTGTGAGAAACAATGAGTTTACAGATATTGGCGGTTCAGGTGCGATTTTTTCTAACTCAAGAAGAGTGATGTATGAGCACAACCTGATGTTGTTTAATGGTTCGGATAGCGATGATAGAATGGCCAAAAGAGGAAGTGGAATGTGGGTTTTCAGTTGTAAAGATGTAGTGGCTCAATACAACGTTTCTAAGCATGCTAGAGGTAATGGAGATTCGAGTGGTATGCACGTTGATTATGGCAACGATAATATTTTATTCCAGTACAATTATTCTGAAGATGCAGCAGGTGGATTCTGTGAAATTCTTGGAGATAATAGAAATGTAATCTGGCGCTACAACATTAGTGTAAATGATGCTGATACAGATCGTGGTGGTAAAAATAAATTATTCTTTATCAATAAGTATTCTCAAAAAGATCTGAAGAGTGAAGGTGTTTATATTTACAACAATACCATTCACAGTGGCACAGATCAGAAAAATGAAGTGTCAGATAGTCGTGTGCAAATTGAAGTAGTAGATATCCATTTTTATAATAACATCATCAATCTTGAAGCCGATGCTAAAATGGGTATAGTAGAATATGAGGAGAATATAGATCAATCAGACTTCAAGAAAAATATTTTCTATGGGGGAACAATTCATCCTGATTTCCTTGCATTGGATCAAACAATAATCGAGTCCAATCCATTATTCTTGAATGCCGGTACACAAAATGGATCAGGTTATGTACTTACGGCAAATAGCCCAGCACTTGGAACTGCAACTTCGTTTGAAGAACCAGAATTCCCATTAGCGGGGCAAGGTATTTTTGCTGATGTCACATCAAAAGCAACCAACGATTATTATGGAAACCCTGTGGATTTAACAGGAACATCAAATATTGGAGCTTATAATGGAGCGGGTTCTACGAAGACATTGTTCCCTCAAGTTTTTGAAGCTGAAGAGGCTACTTTAAATAATTCTACAGTAATCGAATGTACTTCAAGCTCCAATTCAAAAGCAGTCAATGCTTCTGATCTTACTTTCACATTTACACCAGAAGAGGAAGGGGAATACCTTGTGAAGGTATACTATTTATCTTCTACAATGCAAGCTCTTACACATTCTATTAATGGTGGTGAAGCGGAAGAAATATTAATGACACGCGGAAGTGGTATGTGTGATGAAGGTGTTCCTGCCCAATATCATTTCACTCAAAGTTTCAAGAACGGTGAGAATACAATTACTCTCTCAGGAATGCTGATTGATAAAATTGAAATATTGGTTGAATCTCTCAATGAAAACCCTCCAGTATTTACATCTCCAAACACAGCAACTGTAATGGAAGGCGTACTTGAAGTCTTACAATTGGTAACTACCGATGCCGATGGAGAAGGAAGTGTGAGTTACTCTATATCAGGAGGTGAAGATGCTGCCTTTTTCGCAATTTCAGGTGATCGACTAGTTTTTAAAGCTCCGGTAGATTTTGAAAACCCTTCAGATGCCAATGGCGATAATGTATATATTGTGGAGGTGACAGCTAATGATGGTGTACACATGACCACTCAAATTATTGAAGTGATAGTCATTGACAATCCAAATGAACATCCGCCTGTATTTACAACCGAAAGTGAAATTGATGTTATTGAAGGAGAAACGTTTGTTGTGATATTAGAGACAACAGATTTGGATTTGATTTCTGAAGTTACTTATTCAATTACTGGAGGATCTGATATGGATCATTTTAAGCTTGAAGGAGATCAACTTTCATTTATCAATCCACCATCATTGAGTAATCCTACAGATTCTAATCAAAACAATAGTTATATCGTAGAAGTGACTGCTGATGATGGAGAACACACTGTAAGCATGTTCATTTATGTTTACGTCAAACAAAATGATATTACCAGCATTGATGATGTAGAAAACCAATCAGTATCAGTTTATCCTAATCCAGTGGTAAGAGGTGACAAATTGAATCTTGTTATACAGTCGGGTCAGATCTCTGAAGGATATAAAGTTTCCGTTTTTAATGCTCAAGGTGTAATGATGCATGTTGAGAATGTGACGGATGCAACAAACAAACAAATTGAAACGGTTTCAATACCGACGGGCATGTACTTTATGACAATTGAGTACAAAGACACATTGGTCACAAAACGATTTGTAGTGCAATAATATAAGACAGAAAATGGGTGTTTCGTAGACCCATAATTGAAATTATGGGCTTTTGGGGAGATAACTCATTTATCAACTTTAGATTATAATATTTAGCTTAACGGTATTTAAACCTTTAAACCGTTGATACATATCAAGTTTATAATGAAAGTTGAAAATAGGATGTCTTCCCATAAGCCCACAATTTCAGTTTTGGGCAACCACCAAAAAAAATACAAATATGAAAAATTCTATAAGTGTGCTATTCCTGCTATCCTTATTTTTCACAAGCTCCATCTATGCCACAGAAAAACCTAATATTGTAGTCATCTTAGTAGATGATGCAGGAAATAATGACTGGGGTTTTCAAGGCTCTCAAATTATGGCCAATTATTCTCCTTCCTTAGACCAGTTAGCAGGAGAAGGTACAATTTTCACACAAGGTTATGTGACCCAATCAGTTTGTGCTCCTTCAAGGGCAGGGATGTTATCAGGTCAATACCAAGAAAAACTAGGTTTTGATCATAATATCGTTACTTATGTCAATGCTCCTGGGCATGACCATAATGATGTCGGCTTAAACGCTCATGTACCTACAATGGGTAACTATTTGAAAGAGTTAGGTTACTCCACTTCTTTATTCGGGAAATGGCACATTGGTGAAGAAGAACATCACTTGCCGGAGAATAGAGGATTTGATCACTTTTATGGTTTATATGGAGGATCAAGAAATTATAATGTAAGAGAAACTTCCCACGATAAAGTGTTGCATTATAACAAGACATTGGCGGAGCCAAAAGATAATAATTTTTACCTTACAGATTTGCTGACGGATAGTGCTTTGGTGTATATGGAAAGAGAAATTACAGCAGGAAATCCATTCTTAGCATTTATGTCTTACACGGCACCACACGGTCCATTCCAGGCGAAACCTGAAGATAAAGCCATTTTTGAGAATGTATTAAAACCCAATGGCACCGCATTATCAGAAAACCAGAAGAACTACTATGGCATGTGTAAAAATGTGGATGATAATGTAGGAAGAATTGTTGAAATGCTGAAGGAGAAAGGAGAATATGAAAATACCCTTTTCGTTTTCCTTAGTGACAATGGTGGTGTGTCATTGACCAATAATGGTGCTTTAAGAGGCAATAAAAGTAGTCAGTATGAAGGAGGACTAAGAGTACCCTTTTTTGTAACTTGGAAACAAGGAGTGCCATCAAATCAAAAATACGATCATCAGGTCATTTCTCTTGATTTGCTGACTACATTTATCAAAGCAGCAGGAGGTGATTTAAAAGATCGAAAGTATCAGGAATTAGACGGTCAAGATTTAGTGACTGCTGCCAACAATTTAAATAACCCCATTCATGATGCATTGTTCTGGAGAAAAGAATTCACTTGGGGGGTAGTTTCGGATGGTACAAATAAAATCATTTTTGATGCAGGAAAAGAACTATTAGTCAATCAGCAATACGACACGATAATGTATAACTTAGCCAATGATATTTCTGAAAAGAATGACGTATACGTTGACAATAAAGCGGAGGTTGCCCCTTTAGTTGAAGCCTATGAACAATGGTATGAAACTTTGGAAATGCCGTCGTGGATAGGGAAATCTTATATTTTAAAACGTATTTGTGGAGGGGGAAGTATCTGTGATTCATTAAGGAGTAAGTATGAATATTTCCAAGCTAGAAACCGTTTGACAATGGTGAAACATGAGGAAGTGAACTTAACTTCTACTGAAGACTTTTATCTATCTTCATCCATAATAGATTATCAAGATGCTTTGAACGGACCCAATCTGATCAATTATGTTTTATCAGAATTACCCCAGTATGGAGATCTATATTTAGAAGGAAAAAAGCTTTCAACAGGTGATTATTTCACTCAAGAAGAGGTCAATCTTGGGCTGATAAAATACACGTATACTGCAGATCATAATTTACCTGATCGCTTTAATTTCGAAATCAATGACTCTTATGGTGGGGAAGTAATTCCAGATCAAACCCTTTCTATCAACTTCGGTTTTTATACCATCGAATATGAAGTAGGAGAAGGTGAGAATGCATTGGAAAATCCTTCCACTTACCAGAAGACTGATGATGATATAATATTAGCACCTGCACATCAGGAAGGGTTTATTTTTGAAGGTTGGTTTATTGATGAAAACTTTACGGAGGAGATCAAAACCATCACAAAAGGGACAACAGGAAACTTAGTGTTATTCGCAAAATTCACAAAAGTTGTCACAAGTATTTCTGATGATTTGGGTGTTATATCCGAAATGGAATTATATCCCAATCCAAGTAAAGGTCTTGTCAATATTGAATTTGAAACTGATGGAAGAAGAGAAGTGACAATTCATAATGCAATGGGTGATATTGTTTATCAAGACATGTTGGTATCGGAAAAGCGAATAGAATTTCAGCTTCATCAGCCAAAAGGTGTCTATTTTATTACAGTAAAATATCATGGTAGTACTGAGATTGGAAAACTTATTTTGAATTAAGAATGGAGAGTGAAAAATGAAATGCTCAATATGTATTCTTAATAATTTAGGAGCAGTTGATCTGAGATACAAAGTATTGCAAGTGCGAATATATAAGCAACCTTCATTTTTCACTCTTCATCCTCCATTTAAAAAACGACCGGTAAAAACATTCCTTATCAAAAAAACAATTAGAATAGTTTGATACCTTATTTTCAACCTTTATTTTAGCGTGTTTTAAAAATTAACATCAACAAAAATTAAAAAAAGATAATGAGTGTTCAACTATCTTTTCCAAGTAACGCTTTATTTGTAGGGCATAAAAACCCTGATACAGATTGTACATGTTCTGCTATTGCGGCAGCAAATCTTTGGGGTGGTACTCCAATTGTACAAGGTGAATTAAACCCTGAAACTGAATTCGTACTCAAGCATTTTAATGTTGAAAAACCAGCATTTGAGGACAATTTCGCAGGAAAAGATGTTGTTATTGTAGACCACAATCAAACAACTCAATCGGCAGCTTCAGTTGTTGAAGCAAATATCTTATCTATTATTGATCACCACGCAGTTCAAGATAACTTCTTCTTCCAAAAAGGACCAATCCATATCGACATGCGTACGGTAGCTTCTTGCTGTACAATCATCGCGGATTACTATGCGGATATGAACGTGGAGATCACTGCTCAAATGGCAGGTGTGATGTTAGGCGGTATTTTATCTGATACTTTGGGTCTTACAGTTCCTCACACTACTGATATTGACAGAGAAGTAGCAGCAAAATTAGCGAAAATTGCTGGTGTTGAAGATATCGAAGCATTTGCTCAAGAGATGTTGATCGCAAAGTCTGACTTATCAAAATACACTGCGGCTGAGATCTTAAACCTTGACTATAAAGACTTCATTTTCGGTGATATCAAAATCGGTTTTGGTGTTTGTGAATCTTTATTGATCGACAAAGTAATTGCGAAGCACGATGAAATTACTGCTGCAATGCAAGAGAATAAGAAAAATGGTTATGAGGCTATTTTCTTCGCTTATGTTGATTTGACAACAAACAATTCAGTTGTTATTGGTGCAGATGATGCTGATTACGCTGTATTAGAAAAAGCATTTGGTATTGCTAAAGGCGATTTGGGTGTAAGCTTGGAAGGAAAAATTTCTCGTAAGAATGATTTCATTCCTCCAGTTTCAGCGCATTACAATAGCTAAAAATAAATTAGTGTATGTTTAGAGCCAAGTACTTATAGTTTAAGACATACATATAAATACAGGTGGAATAATCATAGTGTTGTTCCACCTTTCTTTTTCCCCTCCTATGCATAAAAATAATTTACATAAAAACGGTTATTCTTTTCCCAAGTTAATCAAGGCTTATCCGCCACTTACTGCTTTTGTTATTAAAAATAAAGTGGGAGAGGATACTATAAATTTTGCTGATGCCAAAGCAGTTATTGCCTTAAATAAAGCATTGCTGAAGGCCTATTATAATGTAAATTATTGGGATTTGCCACAAGGGTATCTTTGTCCGCCAGTTCCTGGCAGGGCTGATTATATTTTAGAGATCAAAGATTTATTGTCAGAAAATACCAATCTAAGAGACAGTCAGATTAAAGGATTAGATGTAGGTTCAGGAGCCAATATCATTTACCCTTTATTGGGGAATAGCCTTTTCGGATGGGATTTCGTAGGTTCTGAAATTGAAGAAGCGTCTATTGATAACGCGGTGGAGATTTTAAAGAAGAATAAGATCAGTCTTAAGAAAATAGGAATCCGTAAGCAAAACTCTGACAAGAATATCTTCAAGGGAATTATTCGGGAAAACGAAAGATATGCTTTTAGCATGTGTAACCCTCCGTTTCATAGAAGTGCTGAAGAAGCACAAAAAGGGAGTATGCGAAAAGCCAAAAACCTGACAGGGAAAAGTGAGGTGAAGCTGAATTTTGGAGGGAAAAGCAATGAACTTTGGTGTGAAGGAGGTGAGATTCAATTCATTAAAACGATGATGGATGAAAGTGTAGACTACAAACGTAACGTTGTGTGGTTTACCTCATTAATTTCAAAGCAAGAAAATGTTGTGCCTTTATTAAAGCACCTCAAGAAAGTAAAGCCAACGTCGCATAAAATCATTGATATGGGGCAGGGGCAAAAGAAAAGTAGATTGATCGCTTGGACATTTATGTAATCATGACAAAAGAAGAATTAAAAAATTATTTATTAGAGGAGCAATTGAGAAACATCTCTAATGCGTTGTTAAATATGTATACACGAACAAAGGCGTTTTATTTTCAGGTCACTACCACACTGACAGTGGCTGAAGATGGAAGGTATGAGGTGTCGACTCCAGATAATTTTCCTGTATTTACACCAAAAGGGCAGGGTTTTCTGGAAGATGGTGGTGAATATTACAGAGGGGTATTAAAATTAAGGAACTTAGAGGAAGAAGATCCTTCTGTTATGGCGAAAGATTTGATTGAAAATACCTTTGAAAATCAGTGAAGAGTTCAGAATTATTTATTGTAATTGATAATTTGATAGAAATATATAATACTTCTAAATAAGCCTTTTCATTCCTGTTTTTAAATGTTTGAACATTGTTTTTCATGTGAAAAGCCACAATAATTACTGAAAAAGATATTAAAACAGCAAGTTGTAAATAATACAATGTGACTACTATTGGTTATTTTTGTTTGAGTACTTCGTTAAAATACTGTATATTGGTTTCGGATAAAATTACAACGATTGCTAATGTTCTCATCTCGAATTGTTTATTACTTTCAAAAACATTAGAACATTCATTTTTATAACCAAGATGATTAAAATTCTACTAAATCTGACTAACTGATAAAGAACATGTTTATTTTAACTACACAGTCACAATTAAAAACAAAAGATATAATTCAATTCATTTCACAAGGTAATAACCTTGAAAAATGCGTTGCTTTTCTATACAGAGATAATTTTGAACTGATAGAAACGATGGTGCTTAAAATGAACGGTTCAAAATCTGATGCAGAAGATGTATTCAAGTATTCTCTGTCAAAAGTATTATGGCTGATTCAAGAAGGGAAGATTGATGAAGAAATAGAATTGAAAACTTATATTTATACTTTTTCCAGAACGCTTTGGGTAAATACATTGAAAAAGAAAAATAATTATACTTATTATACTTCAGATTCTTATCATGAAAACTTTAATCCTCAATTGTTAGAAGAATTTATGTTTGAAGATGATGATCTGTACATTCATCGTGAATTTTCGGAAGCATATGCATCAAATACCCCAATTGATGTAGAAAGTGAAGAAAGTCTTCAAAAGCTTTCTGATTATTTGAATTCTGTTATATCAAAACTAATTATTTAATTTTTTAGGCTATGGAAATTAATGAAGTAATAAACAGAGTAAAAATAGAAAGAAATAAGGAAGTTGTAGAGAAAGTTAAAAGGCAGCTTCATAGAGAAAATAATACAAAACAATTACTCTCTTTTTCCCTAAAGTCATTGTCTATTGTAATACTCTTAGCTTGTTTTCATTTAGCTAACTCTCTTCAGGTCCATCAATTTATTACTGAAGAAGTTAACAAAGCATATATTAATATGCGATCGAATGAAAAATCACGTTTGATTACTTATTCATTGGAAAGTGTTGCTTTAGAGTTGAAACAAGGGAATTATAGCGGAGCAAGAGAAATTTTAAACGAGTTGCCTCACTCTCACCATAAAGATTGGTTTATTTCTTTAACCTCATTAGGCTTAAAAGATTTTGAAACATCAGAGCAGTATCTCACTAAAATAAACGCACAAGACGATCATCTGTATCATAGTAAACTTGATTATAAATTCTGTATGAAATACCATATTATTCAAGTTCGAAATTTTTATGATCAAGAAGGAGAGCAGTATTCAAGGAATATATCTCAGAAATAAAATAGTGACAAATGTCATACTTTTGTGTCAAATTGCTTGTTTTTAATAAGATCAAAGCCTAGTTTTGCATCGAAACAAATATCGATGTATTGAAAACAGAACGCTTACATATTGTCTTAAACATGATCTGTGCAGGAGTAATCCTATTCAATGCATTTTCTGTGTCTTTATTAAAATTAGATCTCGAAATGCAAAGAGATTTTATAGCAGAGGTATTCTGTATCAATAAAGACAAAGCTAAAATGTCTTGTCACGGACAGTGTTTTATCAACAAGGAACTCAAGAAAGAGTCCGAGAAACAACAGGAAACTTCAGAAACATTGCAAAAAGAGGTCGTTCTAGACTTACCGATGCACTCTGAATTGATTCTTCCTGAAGAGATTTGTTTTGTCGATCAAGTCACATCATCATTTGCCTACACTGGCTTGTTAAAACCCCTCGATGATGTTGGACAGCTATTTCGCCCTCCTATAGTTTAGAAGACCACTAAAGGTCAATTTCACATTATCTTTTTATGACATATTTTTTGTAGAACAATTCAATCTTGTTCCCTCTTTTTTATGTCTTTTTTGGGAGAATATTAAACTCCACATCTTAATTTTTTTATCAAAGATAAGTACTGAAGTACATCGCATTAAAAGAAAGTGATTGAGACTCAAATGGCTCTAACACTATTCTGAAAAATGGCTGATGGCTTACGTCTAAACTATAATTCAAATGAAAAATATATTTTTATCTATCCTATTATCAATCGTTTTATTTTCTTGTAACGATAACAATTCATCTCAAGAAGCACCAAAACCTGAAGAACCAATTTTAGAGTATTCTATAGCAACGGTAAAGGATGAGGCAAACGTGTATAGCTTGAATTTACGTTCAAGTAAAGTAAACTTGCATGAAGGGGTAAACAACGTAGCTTTTGTAACAGAAGGTGATACATTACCTGCTGGTGGTGAGTGGAAAATACTTCCAAAAATGCACATGCAAATGGAAGGCATGACGCATATGCACTCTACACCTTTCCTTGGTTTTTCGGATGCTGACTACAAATCGACAGGTATTGGACAGATTCTTTTTGTGATGCCTACTGTAGAAATGGGAGAGTGGACTTTAGAAGTGAGTTACCTGTTAAATGATGAAATTGTAGCGAATTGGATGTTTGAAATTCAAGTGGATGCGATTAAGTTTTTAACGGAAGATCCAACTTTCAAAACGGTGATTATGACACCAATTGAAGGAACTGATGATCGTTTAGTGATGGGTTATAATTTCACTGCTGGAGCTCCTGCAATGGGAAGTAATGAATATGAAGTATTAGCTTTTAGAAGAAAACCTTCAATGGGACATGGTCACTTAGAAACCTATGAGCCTTTAAACGAATTGACAATTACATCGACTCCATATATGCCTTCAATGGGCCATGGATCTTCAAATAATACGGATCCAAAACACTCTTCAGATGGTAAATATGTTGGAATTGCCAACTTCACAATGACAGGTGACTGGCAATTAATGTTGAATGTCTCTGAAGGAGAGCAAACATATTTGGATGAAGAAGGACAGACTTTTTACTTCGAATTCTAAATGAGAAGTTATAAAATAATCAGCATACAGGCTTTTTTAGTTTGTATGCTGATTACGTTTCAAACCTTCGGACAGGACAAGGAAATCACCACTTATGAACTAGAGGAGGTCACGATCAATTTTGATACAATTCCCTCTGATAATTATTTACTTTCAGTAGATGATTATATGAATCAGAGAAATGATCTTCAAGTAGTAAAAAGAGGAGGATTTGCATTTGAGCCTATTATTGAAGGTTTTACGGATGGACAAATTGCCGTCTCTATTGATGGAATGCGTGTTTTTGGAGCTTGTACGGACAAAATGGACCCTGCAACTTCCTATCTCGAACCTGTTAACCTAAAACAACTTTCCGTTCTGAAAGAAAATGAATCCCAGATGTATGGCACTGCTTTGGGAGGTACTTTGATGGCGGAAATGAAATACCCTGATTTCAAAAAACCGTTGGAAGTGGGTGTTCAAACCGCTTACAGCAGTAATTCAAATGGTTTTGATGGGAATGTTTACGTAGAAAAAGGTATTACTAAGAAATGGGCCGTTCGTTATTCGGGAGCTTACAGAAAGCATGATAGTTATACAGACGGAAATAATGAGTTGGTAAGGTATACGCAGTATGAAAAAATGAATCATACTTTTACTTCCACTTACAAAATTTCTTCTGATGAGAAACTAACTGCATTATTGATGTACGATCATGGTAAGGATATTGGTTATCCTGCTTTAAATATGGATGTAAGTTCTGCCAAAGCTGTGATGGGAAATGTAGGTTATGCGAAACATTATCATGAAGGTTTTATCAATCACTTTGAGGCTAAAGTCTATTACAATGATATCACGCACGTGATGGATGATACCAAAAGGGAAAACGTGGCAATGCATATGGATATGCCGGGTAGAAGTAAAACTTTTGGTGCTTGGGCTTTGGTCAAGAAACAAATGGAGAATCATCAATTAAGTTTAAAAGGAGACTTTTATAGTAATCACCTTTTTGCAGATATGACCATGTATTCTCCAACAGGAGGTGTGAACATGTACATGCTGACTTGGGGTGATATACAAAGAAACTCTTTTGCTTTTAATCTTCAAGATGAATGGAAATTGGACCCGCGACTGACACTTTTGACCAATGCAAGAGTAGAGTGGTCGTCGACTGATCTTCAAAATGAAATGGCAAGAAAGCAGTTTGAAACTCTAAATCACTTTATAGATGGTCCGAGAAGTGATTTATCAGGCTCATTATCAGCCTTATTCAAATATAAGTTGACTTCTTCAATTGAATCAAAATTTGGGGTTTCTTATACATCACGAATGCCTTCAGCAAGTGAGCTTTATGGTTTCTACTTGTTCAATGCCAATGATAGGTTTGATTATGTAGGAACACCTGATTTGAAAAATGAAAAAGCGACATCTTTAGATTTTTCATTGAGGTATCATAAGGAAAGTTGGCAAATAGGTTTTAGAGGGAAAGCGAGCTTTATTGATGATTATATAGTGGGAATAATTGATGAAGATTATGACCCGATGACCATTGGTGCTTTGGGTGTAAAAAGATTTCAAAATGTTGAAAGTGCTACTACTTCACATCTAGAATTATTTGCAGGAGTTTCACTATCAAAACAGCTGGATTATAATTTCAATTTGGTGTATGAAAACGGCTATATTGATGCCATTCATTCGCCTATGCCTTACCAAAGACCATTGACTCTCAAGAATAAATTGAATTATCAGTTTCATAAACTGACTTCTTCTTTTTATTATGAACACAGCTTAGGGATGCAGTCACCGAGTGAAGCTTTAGGGGAACAGAAAACAGATCCTTATCACTTAATCAATCTTGATTTTTCTTATCCTATTGAGTTGAAAAATAGTCATTTGTTCTTAGAACTTGGTGTACATAATCTTTTGAATTCATATTATATAGATCCATTCGCTTGGAACGGGATTCCAAATAGTGGCAGGAATATAAAGACGAGTATTCGATTTATAATTTAATGTTTCAACAGTTTCTTTATAAATAAGAAGGCACGAATGTAATATCTCATATTATATTCGTACCTTCTTTATGAATAGGAAAAAAGCGGTGTTATAAACTAAGACTTCTCTTCCAAACTTTTCCCATATTTACTTGGCGAAACCCCATAGTATTCCTTAAACATTCTACTGAAGTGCGTACGGTTTTTAAAGCCCGTTCTAACACAAACTTCAGCCACAGGAAGGTTTTCTTGAACTAAAAATTCAGCCGCTTTTTTCAGTCGGTATACTTTCAATAACTCATAAGGAGTGTAGTTGGTGATGGCTTTCACTTTCTGGAAGAAGGTCGTTCTATTAAGGTAGAGACCTTTTGCGAAAACATTCATGTCAATATCTTCATTTTCAAGGTTTTCCTCAATCAGTTCATAGAATTTCTCAATGAAAATGGCATCGTCCTTATTCGTATTTTTCTTCTCTACTTCCACAGGGAAATCAATCTGAAAACGCTCTCTCAGTTGCTTTCTATTTTTCAATAACATCTGACTTGAAGCGATCAAATGTTTCATATCGAAAGGTTTAGAGATATAGAAATCTGCACCCACTTCTAGTCCTTTTACCTGATCATCTATCGAAGATCTTGAGGTAAGAAGAATGATAGGGATATGACTTGTTCTGATGTCGGTTTTTAATTTCATACAAAGTTCCAGGCCATTTAATTCAGGCATTAAAATATCACTGATAATCAGGTCAGGCCACTCATTTTCAAGTTTTTCTAGGCATTCTTTACCATTTACAAAACATGTTACATTGAAATATTCTGAGAGTACATCGCTTACAAACGTGCGAAGTTCTTCATTGTCTTCTACATAGAAAACGTTCAGTTCTTTCAGACTTTCATCCAGTAAATAACTTGGAAGTTCTAAAGTAGTTGGAAGGATTTTTTGTTTTTCTTCGTCTGTTTCATTACTCAAAATATCCTGAATTCTGTTTTCATTCAAGGCATCTTTAGCATTGACTTCCACAGGTAATGAAACAGAGAAAGTGGTCCCCTCATTCAATTCACTTTCAATACTGATTTTACCAAAATGCATTTCTACCAGACGCTTAGAGAATGCTAAACCAATACCTGACCCAATAGAGTAGGTGTTTGAATTTTCAGATTGATAATAGCGGTCAAAAACATAAGGGATTTGAGCTTCTTCAATACCGATACCCGAATCAATTACTTTAAAGAACAATGAAGTTTCATCATAACCGTATTTGATTTTGATGGTGTCACCTTTCTTCGTGAACTTAAATGCATTGTTCAATAAATTGTTGAGAACGATTTCTATTTTATAGCGATCTGCAGTGATAAACAGCTGATTAGCATCTCCTTCGATCTCCAATTGTTTTTCTTGTTTTTCTGCCAGAGACTCGAAATCCTTTTTGATATCCATGATCAAAGCAGTGAAATCAAAATTTTTGGATTTGAGTTTTAAAATAGACTGTTCTGCTTTATGGAAGTCCTGTACCTGATTGACCAACTGCAGCATCTTATTAGATTGTCTGTTGATTAGGTCAAGGTGTACAAAGGCATCTTTGTTTGAAGCAAACATTTTAAGAAGCATTTGTATAGGGCCAGTTATTAGAGTGATTGGTGTTCTGAATTCATGTGAAATATTCATGAAAATTCTCTCCTTCGTTTTGTTGAGTTCATCTACACGCAAACGTTCAATATGCTCTAGTTCCAGCTCATGTTTTAAGTGGGTGTGATTCAGCATAAAACGTATTACAATGTAAACAGTAATACAAAGAATAACGAAGTATAGGAAATAGGCAACCGATGTTTTCCAAAGTGGAGGCTTGATCTCAATTTTCAGTTTCATAGGTTCGGTCCATCGGTTTTTTGAGTTAGATGCCATTGCCTCTAACGTATATTTACCGGGTGCTAAACCATTGAAAGAGATGTTTTTGAAAGCCGAAGTTGTTTCTAACCATTCATCATCCTGAGGAAGTAAACGGTACTTTAATTTATAACTTGAAGGATAACTAGAGTAGTGCAACAATAATAATTCTATTGAGAATATATTCTCATCATACTGTAATACAATTTTCTCTTTTTGATCTAAGGGTTTGTCTAAAATCACTCGATTGTCAATAGTGTCATTCACATGAACGGTGGTATTGAGCAATACTAAATCCCCAAAACTGAAAGGAGGAATTGGCTTTTCGATTTCTGTTTTTGATGGATCGAAGTAACAAATACCATTACCTGCAGCAAATACAATCGTATTTTCATTTTGAAGGAAACCTACATTCTCAAAAGCATAGGCACGTACACCATCTTCGACTGTAAACCTTTTGAACACTTTTGTATTCATGTCAAAAAGATTCAAACCTTTATCCGTCGTTATCCACAACTTGTCATTTGCATCATAAATGATTTTCTTGACGATATTATTGTCCAAACCATCTTTCTCAGAATAGCAGTCGTATTTTAAGTTGTCTTTATAAACATCCTTAATGATACAAATACCTTTACCTTCTAAACCAACACAGATAGAACCGTTTGGCAATAAAATGATATTGGAAACGTGATTAGAAGGCAATGAATTTTTGGCATCAGCTTCATGTTTGTATTGGCTGATATTCATTTCATCAAGAGATTGTTCTTTGCGGTTATCGATTCTTAGCAAACCATTTAATGTAGTTCCTACCCAAACTGTATTATTGAGCGAATCCATCATTAAAGTTTTAAATTGATTGGCTTCAGAGAGCTGAATATTAGGATTGCTATCCAATTTATCACCGCCTTTTATAATACCTTTAGGTGACATTTTAAAGCGGAATAGACCGTTGTTGGTCGCAACCCAATAAAAACCATTTTCATCTATATTCACTTGAATCAACTTAGAGTAAGTAAGTCGTGGCATTTCTTCCGACTGTATACGATGCCATTTCTTTTTCTCATCAGGAGATTGATAAAACCAGCTTCCTCTCTCTTTTGTAAATCTAAGCCACTTACCACCTTGATTATCTTTCACCACAGCAGACCAGGTTTCAGGCACTGGAATTTCATTAAATTCTTCAGGTAGCTTTTCAATTTTTCCTTCTTTTAGGTTGAAATAGACAAGACCTCTTAAATAGGAACTCAATAAAATATGATCCTCATCCCAAACACATCCTTCTAAAATCTTATTATTAAAATGTCTTCCTCTTAGTTCAGCAGTGTTTAAGTCGGCATATTTAAAAGGAGAAGCTATTTTATCAAATGAATAAAGACCATTGCTCAAAGAACTGATCCATATTTCGTTATCATTATTACTCGAAAGAATATCGCTCACTCTACCAATATCAAAGTAACGAATGGCTTTATTTCTTCTAAACCTCGCTTTTTCTTTCAGACGGCTTGGATTTTTAATTAAGGCACAACCTTTAGATAGCAAACCACACCAAAGGTTATTATTGTCATCCATGTCTAAGTGAAGGAAACGTGCATTCTGAAAGAATTTTTTAATATAATGAAATTGATATTTCCCATTGATCAGGTTCGTTTTAATCAAACTGATACCATTATATTCAGCCAAAAAGATATTGTTATTATCATCTATAGTGATCCCTTTTGAAGAAGAAATTTTATCTTTTAGAATATAATCATGTTCATCCGTAATGGAATTATAGGCAATGAGCCCTTTAGCTGTAGAAACTAAAATAACATCCTCGCCCAGTGGCATTGCATCAAAAACATAACGGAATGATTTGTCTTTTACCTCTATATGATGCACCCTTTCTAGCTGATAGTTTTCTTTATTGAAAAACAATAAACCATCATACTCTGTGATACAAACAATGTGGTTTTTCAAAGGAATGATTTTAGCAACTACACAAGGTCGGTCCGAGTGATTTGAAATCTTATCCGTCGGGATGGTTTCAAAGCGTTGTTGATCATAAAAATAAACATTGAGACCATTTTCGGTACCTACCCAGATATTATTTTTCTTATCCTGATACAGTGACCTGATTTTATTGTCGCTTAATATCTTCTTGAAATCAGAATTTCTATGATTTTGGAATTCATATCCATTATATCGGTCCAATCCATTATAAGAACCGAGCCATATTAGACCTTTATGATCTTTTAGTAAAGCGGTCACACCGTAATGTGAAACACCATCATTAATACTATAATTGATTAATCCGTTATTGGAGGTATTAGTTTTTTGAGCCCTTACGTTTATATGTGAAAATATTAGTAGTAAAAACAGTTGAATAATGTAAATTTTTCTCATGTGTACGGTCTTATTGGGACAAAATCTATTAAAAGATGACCCAACTCATATTAAAAAAAATTAGATAAGTTTAAAAAATGCTCTACCATAAATGTAAAAAATACATTATTTTTACCAAAGCTTTTAAGCGTTTATTTTTTTTAAATCACTGCATTTTTTTGAAAATGAAATTACATAAGATAAATACAATATTTACCCATTTATTATAAATCTTAATAATTGTGAAAATAGGTCGTATTTTTTTATACTTGTGTGCTATTATCACATCACTTTTTAACACATACTTTTTTTTAAACGATTATTATCTAGCTTAACCACTTTATTTATATGGAATATATTTACTTATTAAAACGAACATTATCAGTAGTTTATTCATGTGTTTTACTTCAAAAAACATTTTTTTGATTGATAGTCACCTTCAAATTTTGTTCTCTATCTACCTTTAGGTTGTTGTTTAGCACAAGCCATGAATTTTTAGTTTGATTTTTCAACTTCAAACGTAGCTTGTAAAGGCAACAGGTTAGAAAAACAATATTGAGTTATTCTAATTGATGTGGCCAACTCAAAATTTTTTAGATATACTAGTTAAAAAAAGAATGCTCTATTTATTGTATCTAATCGAAGGTGAAATGAATTGTAACAAAATAATTGAAAGTCTATAAGAGATCTTACAATTATGGTACAAGAACGTAGTTCGGGTACTTAAAGTAATTTATTAATGAAATGTAACATGAATACTTACTTGTCTAACTTATTCTCTGATAGGAGTATACTATTGATTGCACTGCTGTCTATCCTAATTATTACTAATGATACTTTAGCACAGGACAGAGTACTTAATGGTAAAGTGTTAGGTGCAGATGATAATCTGCCTTTGCCTGGCGTGAACATTATGGTACAAGGAACCAAGCAGGGAACCGTCTCCGATTTTGACGGTAAATTCTCTATTTTGGTCAACGAGGGAGATGTTTTGGTTTTTTCTTTTATTGGAATGAAACCTAAAACATTCAATGTGAATTCAGAATCGACAGTCACAGTTTTGATGGAAAGTGATGTAGAGTTGCTTGACGAGGTAGTGAAGATTGGTTATGGAGAACAAAAGAAAAAGGAGATTTCAGGTGCTGTAGCCCATGTAAAATCCGAAACGCTTGAAAACTTTGTAACTTCAGATATTGGAGATGCCTTACAAGGTCAAATTGCTGGTGTAAGTGTCACTTCAGCTTCAGGTTCTCCTGGTGAAGGGTCAGTGATTCAGATCAGGGGTGTGAGTACAGTATCTAATGTAGAAGGGGCCAACCAACCGTTATACGTTGTTGACGGAATTCCTCAGAATGAAGATCCTCGATTAGCACCTAACGAAATTGCGTCCATTGATATCTTAAAAGATTTAGCGTCATGTGCGGTTTATGGTACAAGAGGTGCAAATGGTGTGATCTTGATTACTACTAAGACGGGTAATCAAGGTAAATTAAAAGTGTCTGTGGATGGTAATTATGGTGTGAGACAAATCACATCAAATACGGCAGTGATGAATTCTCAACAGCAAGCTTACTTTGATATCTTAGAGCAAAGAGCTTTGAATCCGGGTATTTCAGATGATGAAATCAACATGTTTATCCAAAGAAATAAAAACAATTTCTTGAATGATAATAACCTAGATGACCTTGTATTTGTAGATTACGCACCAACACAGCAATACAACTTAAACATCACTGGTGGTTCTAGTTCTGGATTTACTTACAATCTTACGGGTGGTTATTATAATCAAGAAGGTAGTGTGATCAACTCATCTTTTGATCGTTTCAATTTACGTGGTGGTTCAAGTTATAAGTCAAAAAAATGGACTATCACTTCTTCAATTGCTATCTCTACAGAAGAAAGACAAAGACCATCAGGTAACTTACTTACACAGACAATCCGTTATAAGCCTTACATGGCTCCTGTAGATCCAAACAAAGACGTATACGCTGGTGCATCTGATCAAGAGGCAGTACAAGCTAACTTCTTATACCAATCTTTGTATTTCCAAGATATAGAAGACAGAGATCGTTTATCAGGTAACGTAAGTGTAAAATACGAATTCACAGACTGGTTATCATTTACAACAAACGGTGGTGGTAATATTTTGAATAGAAACCGCTCTCGCTTCAATCCTTATTTCAAAATTGTAAATGAAAATACAGGAAAAGAATTCTCTGACCCTAACAACTCTTATTACTCAGAACAAACAGAACGCAGTACATCTTTTAGCTGGGATGGTAGATTCTATTTCCATAAAAAATGGGGAGATCATAACTTCTCTGCCTTATTAGGTGGTTCTGTTGAGCAATATGGTGGACAAGGTCATACGGTACAAAGAAGAGGTATTGTAGACAACAATAAACCCGGTTTTGGATCAGCAACTTTAGAGACTTCAGTAATTCCAGGTTTCAATTATGTGTACAAATTGATTGGTACAATTGGTCGTTTGCAGTATGATTACAAAGGAAAGTACTTGGTATCGTTAAGTGGTAACTACAACGGTAACTCGAAGTTTGCTGAAAATAATAAATTCAAGTTTTTCCCATCAGCTTCAGTAGCATGGAATGTAGCAGAAGAAGGATTCTTTGAAGGGGCTAGAGAAACAATGAATATCTTTAAAATCAGAGCTTCTCATGGTAATGTAGGTGGTCAGTCATTCAGGCCTTACTCAGACTTGCCAACGATCAGAAGAGGTTATGATTATGATTTCAATGGAAAGATTTACTCAGGTGCAGCACAAGCCGCTTTTGCCAACCCTAATGTACAGTGGGAAACTTCTATTCAGAACAACATTGGTGTAGACATGGCATTCTGGGGCAATCGCCTAACATTCAACGCTGACGTTTATCATACTACGAAACAAGATATGTTATTCCCAATTGAAGTGCCTTCATCAGCAGGTACAGCAACAGGTGGAAACAATGATAAATTGGTGACATTGAATGTCGGTAACATGATCAATAAAGGTTATGAACTGGCATTGGGTTACAGAGGAAGAGTGAAGAATTTGAACTGGAATATAACAGGTACTTTCTCTAGCAACTACAATGAGATCACGAATATGAATACAGAAGATTTTGTTTACACTGCCGATCAAGGTTTGATTTGGGGTGCTGTGAACCAATCAAGAGCTACTGTATTTGCAAAAGGATATGAGGCTGGAGCATTCTTCCTTTATAAAACGGATGGAGTGATTAAAACAGCAGAGCAATTAGATCAATACCAACAAGTGAATCCTGCCGCTAAAATGGGCGACTTAATGATTCGTGATACAAACGGTGATGGTCAGATTACTGAAGCAGATAAAGTGTATGCTGGTAGTGGTTTGCCACAGTTTGAAACTGGTTTTATTGTCAGCCTTCGTTATAAAAACTGGGACTTTATGATGAACTGGTACGCTGCAATCGGGCACGAAATCATGAACGGTAGTAAATTGATGGCGTATTCAGAAGGTAGACACCGTGATCAAATTCATACTTGGTCACCGGATAACCCAACGTCTGACATCCCTGCTTACAGAGGTGATTTGAAACAAGGTACAACCAACTTTAGAGGTGATACAGACCTTTGGGTAGAGGATGGTTCATACTTAAGATTGAAAAACATCACTTTAGGTTATAGTCTTCCAAAAAGATTGATGAAGAAGGCTAAAATTGATCAATTCAGAATTTACGTGAGAGCACAAAACGCATTGACATTCACAAATTACACAGGTTATGATCCTGAAGTTGGTGGTAACGGTGTGTCTTCAAGAGGTTTAGATAAAGGTAATTATCCAATTACTGCATTGTACTCAACAGGTTTCCAATTAAAATTCTAAACAACACTGACAACTATGAATTACTTATCAAAAAACATCGTAAGATGTATAATAATATTAGTTAGTTTCTTTGGCCTAACATCATGTAATGATTATTTGACAGAGATCAACCCCAATGAAACGACAATCAAAGACTTTTATAAAAGCTTGGATGATTCTGATGCAGGTCTGACTGCGGTTTACGCTTCTATGATGAACCACTATATGTGGAACTTTGGAGAGGAGGCGTGCCGTTCAGACTTAGGTTATCCTGGTATGGACCGTCCAACTCCCACAAGTAAATTACTCACTTATTATCAGCATACTTATACTGAAACAAGTGATGAGATCAATAAAAAATGGGCAGCCCTTTACAATGGTATTTTCAAAGCCAATCAGGTGATCCATGGATTACAATTTGAATCAATGTCTGAGTTTAGAGATGATCCACGCTGGGCTTTACAAATGGCTGAAGCGAGATTCTTTAGAGGATTATTCCATTTCTATGCACACCAAGCATTCAACAATGGTGAAGTGATTATTAGAGATACATGGGTTGATGCCAATGATATGTATAAGAAAGTTTCTTCAGCAGATTCAGTTCTGAAATTTGTAAGAGAAGACCTTCATTATGCTTATGCCAACCTTCCTGCTAAGCATGACGCTTCTGATATTAGCGGTACAGCAAGAGCTACAAAAGGGACAGCGGCAATGATTTTGGCCAATTCTTTCTTATTTGATTTTGTAGAAGGAACGAATTATGATTCTGCAGCTTATTATTATTCTGATGTGATTTATAATGGGGAATATGGATATGCATTGGAGACAGATATTAGTAAAATCTTCACCACTGCAGGTGCTTATAATAAAGAATCAATCCTTGAAGTTGCTTATTCAAATGAGGTAAGAACAGACCTTAACAACTGGGACGAAATCAATGGACAAAACAGATGGGCAGCAATCTTTTCACCTCAAACATTTGGAGGAAACAGACAAGCTATTCCTGTAGGTTGGATTGCTTATGCTTATAAAACGGAAAAAACGGATCCACAGGACGGTAGAAATACGGTTGAGATAGAAGGTGCCACTTATCAAAGAAACCTTTCTATGAGAGCTTCAGCAATGATGGCATTGGCAGAAGACGATCTTACACCTTACTATCAAAATGGTTCTGTATCAGAAGCTGATCCGTTTAGAGCAGGTGGTGCTCGTTCTCCAGAATTTGCATACTACAAGCAGTTCAGTAACTATGATATTTTAGATACTGAGAGAAACCTTCCATTAGGTAATCAAAGATCGGCTAAAAACGTAGTGATCAACAGATTGTCAGAAGCGTATTTGAATTTGGCAGAATGTAAAATCAAAATGGGTCAAGTGAATGAAGCCATTTCATTGATCAATAAAGTGAGAGAACGTTGGGGTTTGGAGTTGATTGGTTCACCGGTTGATGGTTCAAAAACATACGATGGTGTGACTTACAATGCAACTTCATTAATGGATCATTTGATGTATGTTGAAAAACCATTAGAGCTATCTGTAGAAGGACACATGACAAGATGGATTGACTTAAGAAGATGGGGAATTATTCAAGAAAACTTCCAGCGTATTTCGAGTCAAAACTACTGGGTAATCCACTTCAAAGATGCTAGAACTTACTCTAAGAAAACACTTTGGAACAGTAGTATTATCCCTGGTGGAGATACACACCCATTCCCAGATAAGGAGTTTACAGCAAGACCAAATTACAAGATTGTAGATGGAGAAGCGGCTTTGATGAATTTCATTCCTTCATTGCATGAATTCTATCCAATTCCTACATCAGAGTTATCAACGAATCCAGGTGTTAAAGGCTAAACTGAAGAGAATCATGAAAGATACATATAAATTAGTTGCACTCTTTTTAATTGGCATTCTTGGTTTTACATCATGTCAGAAAGAGGACGAAATTGCAGACGATCAAAAAGTAAGAGCAGTCTCTTGGGCCATTAGTGAGGAGCACAAAGACACATTGGAAATTTCGATCAACGATTATATTTCATTTATGGATGCTTCACAAGGAGTGTTATTCCATGAGTGGACAATCGGTGAGGAATCCAATTACCTTACAGGAGATTTCAGTAAAGGAGAAGAAGATTTTACTCCATTTATTGATACTTCTAAAGGCTTAAAAACAGAGGATGCTACGGTTCATGTCTATTTCCCGAATGCTGGTGTTCATCAAGTAAAATTATACAATTCTTATGATAAGAAGGTGACACATAATGGAGCACTTAGAAAACTAGAGGCGGTAGAAATGGCAGATCAGCCAGGTATTTGGGTGATTGATACAACGTTTAATGTGGAAGTATATGCGAATGTTCAACCTGCATTTTACGTATTGAAAAACCATACTGATACAGTACTTTTTGTGTCAGCAGATCAAGAAGTAGATGGTGCGGATGATTCTGAATGGCCTACACTAGACCTTATTGCAAGTGAAGACGTACTGACTTTTGTTGATACAACGACAGTAGGTAAACCAACAGATACAGAGTGGACTTTGAGTTACTTAGAGGAAACAAGCAAAGAAAGAGCTTTTGAAGTAGTTCCAATGAAAACGGGGCAGGGTAGAGCTGGAGCGATGAAGTCGATCCGTCAAGGTTCTTCTCAAGCTTTATCACAAACTGTTCAAAAGACAATTCCATTAAAGCTGAATATCAAAGCACCTGAAGTAAGACCACAATATGAAGTTTACAAAGGAGAAACATTGTTATTTGCTTACAATGATGGAGACGAAATTCCTTCCAATCCTGCTGATTGGACAAAAATTTCCATCAAAGTCAATGAATCACTTACGTTCGTAGACAATACGGAAAGAGGTTTAACAAACGAAAAAGTTTGGACTTTGAACAACACGGTAGAAGAAACCTACACAACAGAATCAGCGGAAGCTCAATACCCAACAATTGCAATGGCATTTGAAGCAGGTACATTCAAGTCAATCCGTAAAGGAGTTGCAGGTATGCCAGATGCAGAGGTTGAAGTAAAAATACCACTATTGATTTCAGTAGATGAGGCATTATTGAAAACATCAGCATTAATTGAAGGCTCATCAAAAATCATCTCTTTTGAAACTTCAATCCAAGTTACATCAGTTGGAGCTGACGCAACAAGTCACTTCACAGCACATATCACCAACCCGAACGGTTACAACAGCCCTTCATCAATCTCAGCGATTGCGATTGATCCAAATAACAGTCAAATTATCTTCTTAACAGTAGGTGAAACGACTTACAATTCAGATGAAATCACAATTGCTTATGACGGTATGGGTGACATTGTTTCAGCATCAGGTAATCAACTAGAAGCTTTTGAAGAAGAAAAAGTGGTGATGTACAACCTTTCTGAAAATGAGTTTGAAGATCCAGATATGATCAGTGTAGAATTAGAGACAACATCATTAGGTAACGCCAATGCATTAGGCTGGTACCAAGATGGCGGTCAAGAAACTGAGAAGAAAAAATGGCTGAGATCTACCACTTACGCTTCACACGGAGATGCAAGTATGTCTTTCATAAGTGATGACCGTACAATTGAGACTTCCACTTTATTCTCAATCCACAACATTCACGCAGGTAAAACATGGGCAAATGGTATGAAAAACCCTCCAGGAGATTATTTACTAACCTTTGATATCTTTATCCCAGAAGGCGTAGCTTTCACAAGCGGTCTGATCACAGGTTTCCAAGATACATCCCTTGAAGGAGGAGATAAAAGCGAATACACTCCAGACCTTTCCAATGTGGAGAAAGGTAAATGGGTAACAATCAAACAAATTGTAAGCTTCGATCAACAAGGAGCAAGAAGACAATTAGTATTGAAAGTTGTGGACCCAGTACCAGCCACAGGTGCTTTAGAGTTCTATTTGGATAACTTCAGCTGTATCTCAATTGAAGCAAGACCTTAGAAATAGGATTTTAAATAAGTACTAAGTCAAAAATAAATCATAGTTAATTCTAATTTATTTTTTATGAGTACAACGCTAAAAAACGTATTAATAGTGGTTCTATTGAAAGTTTTTTGAAGGAAGTAATCGCAAAATAATAAATAGAATTAGTATTAGATAATTTTGAATTTGTACTTAAGTAGTAATATGTTCCAACCACCCCTAATTTTGTGATGAAGGGGTGGTTTTTTGTTTTGCTAAAAATGTACAAATACTTTCCAAAAACAATCTCCATTTCTTTTCATTAGATTTAAAAAAAGTCTATTTTTATAATAGCAATAAAAAAAGATATGAGAACTAGAAAACACGCAGTGTATTAAGTTAGCGATTTTGCTAACGTCTAAATACACTAAGATGAAAATAGACAAAGCCACTCTATTTTATTTTGATACGCTTAATGACTTTAAGTCATCAAATGAAGATTTTATCAATCTTTATCCACCAAAAAAATACAAAGCACATGGATGTCTTTGCAGTAGTTGTAGATTACAAAAAAGATATTCAAGTAGCAAGAGTAAGAAATTTTGGAAAAGATGGGGTAATAAGCATATCAGAAGAAGTAAGTGGGGAAGAGGCATTACTTGGGCATAGTTTATATGTGCAAATGTTACTTATTTAATAAGAGAGAAAGGAGCAGAAGTTATTATTTTGATATAACTTCTGCTCTTGTTTTTTATACGGATTTTTGGGAAAACAGTTTATGCCTGAGTATTTATTGAATGAAATACAGGATAAACATTATTGTTGAGATCGTAAGTTCTAATATAAATTGAGGAAATAACAATTTGTTTTCATAATGTTATAAATTAGCATATTGAATTAAAAAAATATTAAAGTGATCATCGTGCAGACTAAATTATCTTCTTTACTAATCATCCTACTTTTGACATTTCAGAGTATTGCTTCTTTTGCTCAGATACCTAATAGTTTTGTGCTTTTAGGTTCAAATGTTGAGCTAACAACAAAAGGAAAAGCAAAGGTTTTATTAAAATACAACTCATTGAAAAGAGATGAGAGCAATTATAGACTTCTTAAAGCAAGATGCGTAAAGTATTTTCCAGCAATAGAGAGTGAGCTTAAAAAACAAGGTGTCCCCGCTGAATTTGTCTTTTTACCTTTACTAGAATCCCAATTGGATGGTGAAGCGACGTCAAATGCGACTCCGCCAGCTGTCGGTTTTTGGCAACTGAAAAGTTTTACAGCCGAAGATAAAGGGTTGATTATTAACAATAAAATTGATGAAAGAAAGGATATTCGAAAATCTTCTATGGCTGGAGCTCTTTATCTATCAAAGAATAATTATTATTTAAGCAGTTGGTTTTACACGTTAATTTCCTACCATGATGGTCTTTCAGGTGCTAAAAGTTTCATTAAGAAAAATAAGCTTAATTATTTTTCTCAAGTGGTAATTGATGAAAACACTCACCCGTATGTGATACATTTTATCAGTTACTATTTTGCATTTAAGGACGTTTTAAAGAAACAACCAAAATCAATTACAAAGATATCTAATGCTCAACTAGAATATGATAAAGCACTAAATCAAAGAAAAATTAAAAACTATGATGAAAGTATCAATTTGCTTGTCAAAGTTATTGAGAAATATTGTAATGTCCTGAAAAAACGATACAGTTTTTTTAGTGAATTAATTTCGATATAAGACTCAATAATTTTAAGAATTATTGGGTCTTTTTTTATGGGTAACCTTCAGTTTTTTTCTTTTCGCTACCGCGGGTTCCTCAAATTTATCGATGCAAAATTGATTCGC
>NZ_JABANE010000329.1 GCF_012844305.1 Flammeovirga aprica JL-4 | reverse complement strand
AAGCACTTGGTAATGATGAAGAAAGAGGATGCGACTAAGTATTTTATAAGTCCTAGTAAGCTATTTGAAAATATTAAAATAAAAAATATTGATAACGATGTTAATCTAGAAGAATTTGAAAAAAACGTATTATTCAACATGTTTAAATCACATCAGAGAAATGACTATGATTATGACAGATAAACTTTTATTAATTCTAATGATTTTCCTTGTTTCTTGTTCTATGAGAGGCAATAATGAAGTAACACTAAATGAAAATGATCAATTAATATTAGATATACTTGACCAAAAATATGATGGTAAAATTAAATTTACAGTTAAAGATAACTATGTTTCAAAAATAAAGTTGATAAAGATGGGGATGATGAGTTCTTTGCCAGAGGAATTATCACGTTTTAAACAATTAGATTCAATATATATATATATAAAACGAGTTTTGAAGATAAAAAAATTGATGCAAGAGAGTTAAAAGCATTAAAATACGTTGGGTTTAGTTTTATTGATATTTCGAGCTATGATATTCATCTCAATGAAGCTTTAGAGGAAGTTTTATTAGATGAGTGTATTTTTGAAGTCTATCCAGAAGCAATATCAAAAGCTAATATTAAGAAACTTGAGATTGCGGGGTATCCAGCTGAGTATCAAAAAATCTTCCCTAAGGAAATCGGAGGATCAGCTTTAGAGGAAGTAATTTTTCATTATGTTGATTTTGATAAGTTACCAGATATCAAAACACCCAACGAGTTGTCATTGTCAGTAATTCGACAGGATAATATAGTACAACTTCCAGAAAGTTATTTACACCATAAGTATAAAATGTTGATTATTTCGGGTTGTAAAAAATT
>NZ_JABANE010000328.1 GCF_012844305.1 Flammeovirga aprica JL-4 | reverse complement strand
TTATACTTTTTACAAAATTCCTCTATCAATGGCAGCATAGTATGTCCCTCAAATTTATTCCCTTCAAAAATTTCATAAGCCAAAGGATAACCGTTTTTACTCACTAATAACCCTAAGATAATTTGAGGGTGTTGATGTTTTCCTTCTTTAGAAAAACCTGTTTTACGTAACTTATCTTGATTGTCTGTTTCAAAATATAATGTAGTCACGTCATAAAATGCAATAGAAACATTTCCTCCTAGAACACCTCTAGTATGTTCATAACTAATGTATTGTATAGTTTCTTTTTGTTCTCTATACAGTTTATCCAAATAACGGTAAATCTTGTTCTCATCAATATTTAAAGATTGGGTTAAAGCATAATACTGTGATGTAGCAAGCTTGCTTAAAGGATTTTCTAAGCGGGATAAAACTAGTAATCTAAATAAGTCATCTTCGATTTTATTGAAGCCTATCTGATTGAAAATAGGTGTAATTAGCAATGAAATACCAACAGATTTCAGTTCTGAAATCCCCTCTAAAACTTGATTTGCAATATTAGATTCGTTAGTGAAATCTAGCTCTTTTTGTTTTGTCTTTTTTTGTATCCATGACAAAGCTTCCTGCTCTAGTTGTTGTAAAATCTTAGGATCTTTACTAGCTCCGAAAGAATGTTCTACTTTATAAGTTCCACTAGACTTACTTATTACTTGAATACTAATTGAGCCACTTTTGTTCTTCTTTTTTCTTAGAAACATTATATTTCATATTGGATATTCACAAATGGGACACCCTGAAAATATAATAATTTTACGTAAAACACAGAATACATGAAAGTTATAAATGATTAACATTCATTACGAGGAACTCAGGA
>NZ_JABANE010000327.1 GCF_012844305.1 Flammeovirga aprica JL-4 | reverse complement strand
GAAAATGTTACAGAATAAAGCTTATGAAAATCACTCAAAAACAGCTGAAGTACAGCATATCCCTGTTCATAATAACATCAGGGGTAAACAGTCTTACCAATAAAAAATAATGTAAAATGAATACGACACAGACCATCGAGAAAATGCAACAAATGAGACTCCTTGGAATGGCAGATTTCTACAAAGAAATTGTAGAGAACAACCTGTTCAGGGAGTCTACTCTTGACGAAATCCTAGGTATGTTAATTGACAGAGAGTGGGATGAAAGGCGTAACAGAAAAATGAGAACACTTTTGAAAAGTGCCAACTTCAAAACTATGGTTGATACTAAAAATATCCTCTATTCTTCGGAAAGAAACCTGACAAGGAACACCTATGAAAGACTGATGAGTTTACAGTTTTTGTATAACAATGAGAATATTATTATTACTGGATCGACAGGTGTAGGGAAAAGCTATCTTGCACAGGTTTTAGGAACTTTAGCCTGTAGACAATTGCATAAAGTAATTTATATTAACTGTGGTGTTCTTTTTGAGAAAATCAGAATAGCAAAGGTAGAAGGAAGCTATCTGAACCTCTTAAAAAAGATGGAAAGAACCGACCTGCTGATCATTGATGATTTTGGAATTCATGAGTTCAATAATGAAGTAAGAACAGCTTTTTTAGATATCATTGAAATGCGTTATGATCAATCATCTAGCATAGTCTGTTCTCAACTTCCAGTAAGTAAATGGTATGACACTATTGGTGAACCTACTATTGCAGATGCAATACTTGATAGAATAGTAAATTCATCACATAGATTGGATTTAAAGGGGAAATCACTTAGGACATTAGAAACAAAAGAGTAATATTAATTTAT
>NZ_JABANE010000326.1 GCF_012844305.1 Flammeovirga aprica JL-4 | reverse complement strand
GACTTATGATTATGGAACATTATTTCACAGTGTTAAAGTAAAATGAATATGATGAATAAGTATTTGAAATTCTACGAATCAGTAATTGAGTTTTTAAAACAAACAGATAGTATTACTAAGAATATTGCGATCTCTGGAAATGAAAGAGATATTCAAAAAATTGAAGAAAGAATAGGCTTTAAGTTACCTGATATGATCTATTATGCATTGAAAGTATGGGGCGGTAATGGATTGGATTTTTATGGATATGGTAGTGTTTTTATTAGTAAACCAGAAATTGGTTTTATAAATGAAGCAATAACAGTTTTAGAGAATATTTCAGAAATTCGTACTAAGTATATTTTTCCTCACCTTCCAAATATCAAAAATATCTTACCAATTCGTTGGTATGATCCTTATGGTCAAGGGGTATTTTTATTTATGGATTGTGATGATGACGAAGGTAGAACTTATGAGTTAGAAGGAATACTGGTGGAGGAGGATATTTATGGCGTCCCTATTGCTTTAGATGATGAAGAAGAACCAGAGGTAACAGATCCTCATGCTTATGATGTGGGATTTTCAGGACCTGGAATTTATCATGATATGCCTTTAAGAAAGGCTGTGAAATACTATTTTATTACTGGAATAAATTTCAAAGATGACAAAAAATACAAGTACATTAATTTTTCATCATTTGAAGAAATAACATGGGCAAAATTTTATCAATATTATATTGAAAATGGACAAAAACTAAAAATATACTCTCCATTAAATAAAGGATGGGATGAAAATTTCATAAAAAAAATGCAAGAAAGAGAACAACAAACAGGAGAAATATTAGGAATAGAAGCTTACGAAATCGCCTACATTAAATACTTGATAGAAG
>NZ_JABANE010000325.1 GCF_012844305.1 Flammeovirga aprica JL-4 | reverse complement strand
TAGATATGTCAAACAATCTAATCTAGCTTTGTTGATTTTGATCTGTGAATTTATTTTTTCAAACAATTTCGTATATTCGTGTTGACTTTCCATAATTGATAAATTTTGTATGTCGAAATTCAAATTTAATCAATTTCATGGAGAGTCATTTTTTTGTCATATACTTAGTCTATTTTGCCAAACTTTTCCAAATACAAGTCGAGATATTTATTGGATAACCACCACAATGTAGGGTCAATTGAAACGTAATTTTCAAAAAGGTCCGGGGAATTTATCATTGTGTGAATAACAAATAAACCACCAAGAGAATGTCCAATGATTGTGCTACCTCCTTTAGTCCTGTAATTCTCATTTACGAATGGCATAACTTCGAACTCAATAAAATCAGTGAATTTTGCTGAATTTCCTGTTTCTATTTTAAAAAACGAGTCTTTTTCTGGCGTCAAATCAAACCACCTATTAATATTCTTAATACCAATAACAATCATTTCAGGAACTATCTTGTTTCCATTTACGGAGCTTAACTGTTTAATCATACTTGCCACATAATCAAAATGTAATTCTCCATCAAGTAAATACACAACAGAATATTCTTTCTCTTTATTCTTGTTGTAACTTCTGGGTAAGTATATATATAGTTCTCTATCTTGTTGTAGATTGTCAGAGTATATTTTCTCAATATGTCCAATTGTAATATTAGATTCTTTTGTGTCTTGGCAATACATTTTCCCCGCTACCAAGAAAAAAATTACAACTAAAAGTTTTAGTTTCATATTAAAGTCGTTCTTAAATTCAATTACACACAACAGTAGAGTAGAGCCTGATAGCTCTCTCAATTTAAATAATTATAAATGTAATCATTTTGAGAAAACTATCAGA
>NZ_JABANE010000324.1 GCF_012844305.1 Flammeovirga aprica JL-4 | reverse complement strand
CAACGTTCTCTTTGTTGACTTTACCACCAGTTGCCGGGAAGGCGTGCTTCTGGTTGGTCGCTTCTGCGCCTTCGTCCGGGCGGTCATCACCAGCACCACCAGCGGTCAGGTGCGGAACCTCGACAACTTCGAAGCCCATGACGTTACGGATAGAACCACGCTCAGGGTCAATCAGAGCCGCATAGTTCGCAGCGTTAGGCATCAGAGCCGCCAGAATCGCAGAGTACACGTCGGGGGTGGTGTAGAACGTACGGTCGTTCGCCGGGACGTAGTTCTTGGTCAGAGCCGCACGAGCAATGGTCAGCTGCGCAATAACCGCTTGGCCCAGCTTGACCGGGTCGGTCAGGTCAGCCTTAGCGCCAACTTCCAGCATGGACGGTTTTCCCAGACCAGCGATGTTCTCGTTGACGGAATCAGCGAGGTTAACCAGACCAGCCAGCTCAGCCAGTACCGCACCATCAGCTGCCATCGCCAGAGATTCACCAATCTGAGAGGTGTACTCGGAGCGCACGTCATAGTGGTTCATCGCGTCTTCGATGTCGTAAATCAGCACGTCCGCAGTCAGCAGGCCATCAATGTTAATGGTCTTCTCGGTGTGCTTGATGTCTTTACGTTTGTCATCCAGAGACTCGCCCGGTTGCAGGTAAGCAGCCTTGGTGCGGCCAATCACAGGGAACTGTGCGGACTTACCGGAGCTGATTTGACGCTGCATGTGACGGTTGGTGGTCACAGAGGTACGAGCGAATGCGGTCAGGACTTCACCGCCGAATACTTTCAGGAATAGCGCCAGCTTGTCTGCTGCGGATTGACCTTTACCTTGGTTAGTACCGAGCTGCTGTCCACCTTGCATGTTAGCCATGTTGAATCTCCTTATGTTGTTTACGAATAGAATTAGTCATTACGCTGCCC
>NZ_JABANE010000322.1 GCF_012844305.1 Flammeovirga aprica JL-4 | reverse complement strand
AAAAGCATTAATAACAAGACGCAGATTCTCCAATGCTTCAAAAGAATTTTAAAGAAAGAAAAATTGAAGAAAGAAGATGTTTTAGTAGTTGCTGAGAGGACTGGTATTTATACTAATCCCTTACTATGGTCATTAGTTGAAGAGGGCTATAATTTATGGATTGAATGTCCTAATCAGATTCATGCAAGTAAAGGTTTTTCTAGAGGTAAAAATGATAAGAAAGATGCTCGTATGATTGCTGAATATGGCTATAGGCATCAAGATAAAGTGAAGCTATGTCAGTTAACTGACGATAACTTGGTATCACTTCAGTATCTTCAATCCGAGCGTGAGCTATTAAAAAGAGAGGAAGCTAAATTTAAATCGCAAATCACTGATCATAAAGGCTATGTAAGTGAAAAAGATTACAGCTCACGTAAGAAAAGATATACTTCAATACTTACCACAATAAAGGAATCACTCCAAGAAATAGAGAAAGAAATCAATACTATTATCAAAGGAGATACAAAGTTGAAACATATCATGAAGTTACTGCTTTCTGTAAGAGGTGTTGGGCAAGTTATTGCTACAGATGTCCTTATTTCTACACAGGCTTTTACCAAATTTACAACAGCAAGAGCGTATTGTTCACATGTTGGTGTAGCTCCTTTTCAATATACATCAGGCAGTAGTATCAGGTCCCGTAATAAAGTATCAAAACGGGCTAATAAACGGATAAAACGGAACCTACACATGGGAGTTAATTCGGTGATACAAGCAGGTGGTAATTTTGAAAAATACTATAATAGAAAACTTAAGGAGGGGAAAGAAAAAATGGTTGTAATAAATGCATTGAGAGCAAAATTAATACATATTATGTTCTCAGTAGTGCAAAATAATCGCAAGTATTCAGAGGAGCACGTAGCCACCTGGACATAATTATTTTTTCCTTTGATTTG
>NZ_JABANE010000321.1 GCF_012844305.1 Flammeovirga aprica JL-4 | reverse complement strand
CATTCCCTAATTAAAAAAAGAAAACGTTCATTGCTGTACTTGCTAAATAAAGGGATTGGTCAATTACAGGAAGTTTTAGATACAAGAAATGTGACTTTATCTCAAAGAGAAAGTTCTAAATTACTAACAATCAATAAAGTGTTATTTCAGCAACAGTATATGTTTGATAATAACACATCGCGAATCGATGATCGTATTATCTCACTTGCCAAACCTTGGCTTCGTCCAATTGTAAGAGGAAAAGAAACAAAGAGAGTAGAGTTTGGGTTCAAAGGTCACATTTTACAAGCAGGAGGAATTAGCATAATCGATCATTTATCACCGAACGCTTTCAATGAAAGTACACGTCTAATTCAGAGCTTCTATAAACATCAAAAAATCTTTGGCAGTGCCACACATATTGGTGCCGATGGAATATATGCCACTAATGAAAATCGCCGATTTATCACAGACAAAAAAATCATCACCAACTTTAAAAAGAAAGGTCCTAAATCCTATACAAAAGAAGAGAAAAGTATGGTAGAAATTATTGCCAAAGAGAGAGCAACACGTATGGAAGGAATCTTTGGTACACATAAGCGAAATTATGGTCTGGATAAAATAAAAGCTAGAACGGAACCTAATGAAAAGCTATGGATTGTGTTTGGTATTTTGACCTCAAATGCAGTTTTGATGGTTAAGAAAAAAGAGGAAAAAGAATCAAAAACACCTCAGGGTAACCAGCTTAAATTAGCCGTCTAAAAAAGTCTATTCTTAAATATCCCTTGGATAAGTCCGTCTATACAGTTCTTAATTTTATGTTTTTGGTAATTTTGTACTTAAAGAAGGTGATTTTTTTTGAGAGAAATAGAATATTGAACCTTATAAATGCAAAAACACTCACCAAAAAGAATAAATATCCTGATTTTAGTGAGTGCTAGAGTCTATTTACCAAGACTCCC
>NZ_JABANE010000320.1 GCF_012844305.1 Flammeovirga aprica JL-4 | reverse complement strand
GGGTCCACGGAAACAAGGAATACTTCGAGATGCTTAAGGTATCAAGTATAGATTCCTCAGGTATAACAGTTGAGACGCGCCTTAGGTATACCCATGTGAACCCTTGGATTGTAAAGACAGGGCTGGTCAAAGGCTCTTCGGTAACCGGGGGAGGTCGATTGAAGCGTTTAGAAGTACGCGGTGTCGACACGCCCAAGGTTAACAGTGTAGATGTGGACCGCTTAATTGTCGGCCTGTGCTACAGCATCGACGTTGGGGAGATAACCTCTCGTGGCGTCGGTGAGCCTTCCTCGGTGAACTTCACGTTCTGCTTCGGTCGTGGCTTCCTGTACAACGTAAGGGCCTCTGGGTCAGTGTCCACAACGGATAACTCAGCGTTAAAGCTGATGAGCTGTCCCGGCCTAATCATTAACAACTGTTCACCTCACAACTCTACATCCACTGGTTCTCAAGGTGACTACGGGTTCTACGTTGACGCCTATTACTCTCCGTACTGGTGCTGGAACGACGGCATGTCCATCAATGGGATTGTCACTGAGACACCTAGGTCGGCTGTAACACGTGCGTTGTGGCTGTTTGGTCTGAGAGGCTGTTCTGTTAGTAACCTGTCCGGTGCCCAAGTGTTCCTACAGGGCTGCGCTAAGTCGGTGTTCTCCAACATCGTCACCCCGGACAATCTCCTTGAACTACGGGACCTTTCTGGCTGCATTGTATCCGGCATGGCAAATAACGCGCTGGTACTCGGCTGTTGGAACTCGACGTTCGACCTTACGCTATTTGGGATTGGCTCTGGGTCAAACCTTAACATAGCGTTACGGGCCGGGGCTGGCGTTACCCACCCGGAGACTGGTGTGCCCACTACCCTCGGTAAGAACAACACGTTCAACGTTAAGAGTTTTAGCTCATCGTCGCTTGCTGTCACCCTAAGTATCGCCCAACAAGAGCGCCC
>NZ_JABANE010000032.1 GCF_012844305.1 Flammeovirga aprica JL-4 | reverse complement strand
ATCCGTAGGCATACTCAAGGAAACTGTATCAACATTTTGGGTTAATGTCAGCTCTTCATGTTTTGTACTTACTATGAAAGTGTGACCTTCTCTATCCTTTACAACAAATGAAAGGTTTAGTGTATCATTCTCCATTACCTCATATTGAGTATTCAAACCTTCAGCATATGGAGCTTGATTCAATAACATTCTCACTTTTACTTCTTTTTGAGGAGATTTGATATCATTCGAACGTACTACAATTTCAGCAAGCTGATTGGTTAGTATATTATCAGAAGCTTTCACCATAAATGGAATATCAGTATCAGTCTCTGCTTCCAACTCACCATTTTCATGATCCAAAATTAACCATGAGTTGCTAACGTATTCCTTCTCCAACGCTTTAACCATGTAAACATCACTTGCAAATCCTCCTGCTTGTAAATCGTTCCACTGTCCACCTGCGTAATACGTAAATCGATTTGCCGATTTTTCACCGCTCGTGATACCTTGGGGGAAACTAATTTCAAATGGATAGGAGAAAATAACATAAAAATCTTCATTAGGATAAATCGTCACATCTTCTTCTAATGGAATCTCAATCCACTCTCCAGTGCCTTCGCCAGGCTCGTTATTACTGAATGAATAAGTAGTTGTCGAAACAACCACAGCATCATAGATTGACTCTCCTCCTGCTCTTACTTCCACCTTTATTTCACCGCTTGATATTGACTCATAATTCACATATGTCATTACCTGAGAAAGATTGAACCCTTCTCTTCCACCGTTAAAACGAGTAGCTCCTATAAAATCCGCCGAACCTGCAAAACCAACATAATTATTTGGTAAATCTGAAGCTCCAAAATATAATTCTCTGTTGATAGAATCATTTGATGTCTGTAAGGCAAAATTATTGAATACCTTCGCCTCTTTCTTTTTTAAAACAGCGTTGTTATTTAAAGAACTTGATTGTGTCGTCGGTATCTCTGATGAACCTCGAATATAATTTACATTAATGTCATAGTTCAATATTGAAGCACCTGTATTAGAAAGATTGAAAGAAGCTTCCTTTTCGGCAGAGTTTGTATTCAAACTTACTATTATTTCATCATCACCAATTACCATTTCCGGAGGGAAGATCGCTTTTCCGTTTACGGCAATTAAATGCTCTATGCCATTAGACAATGTGATTTTCAACGTATCCTCCAACATTTTTGCTTCTGATGGGGTAAACTTCAACCTAATTGTCTCTACATCATTTGGACGAATTGAAATCGGATCTCTCAAATATTTAATGTCTCTCCAGAAAGTTCCTCCAAAACCATTATCGGCCTCATATTCTCCTTTGATCTCATCTTCATTTTTCAATACAATAGATTCCAATTGGACTTCTTGAGAACCGGAATTTTTGACGATCACATTGGTTACATACTCTTTATATCGTGATCCTAGGTTTTCAACAATCACTTCACCAAAGTACACTGAATCAGGATATGAAATTTCAGAATTACCGATCACATCAAGTATTACCTTTTTTTCCATTTGCTCCTTATTTGGAGCATTAGAACTAATCAGTAAAGAGGTTTCATGTGTACCTCCATAGATTTTGGATGCATCCAACATTAACTTTTTAGTAATCGCCTCTCCTGCTTCGACATTTACAGTCACTACCGGCGTAATTGAAATAGCATAACCTCTCCCTATATCTAGGGTCTTTTTGTAGGCTATCTCAGTATATTCAGAAAGGTCTTCATTTTGTAAACCTATGGTTGATTGGTGAGATATTGCATCTAAGCCAATTTCTTCCATTTTATATTGGAACTTCATCGTTCCATCTTTGTACAAAATAGCTTGTACTGAGATTGGATCTCCATCACCCAAACCACTATCCATATATTGGAAAGTCACTACTATCTTTTCATCATAAAGATGGTAGAATACACCAATATTCTCTCCACCCCATTTACCTGTATTATAGCCACCAGAAGACCACAACGGTAAAATAGAGTTCGGTACTTTTTCAGAAGGAAGCCCCACATTAAACCACTCTACACCCAGTAGACCTGCAAAAGTAATTACACCATTATACCCAATGTGCATTTTACTATATGGCTTTCCATAATAGCTAAATTCCCATGGTAAATCGACAGGATACCAACATCCTTCAGGTTCGTTAATATTTACAGTAGCTGGGTTTATGTGCTGTGTTCCTTCAACTCCGATTATATCAATCCAAGAAAACTCTGGTGCTCCAAATTCATCAGATGTTTTTCTGTACATATATGTGAAATGATTCGAACTATCAATGTTAGAAGACGAATTTAAATCCTCATATAACCACTCAGATCCTGCAATTGCTACATCCAATGTAGTATCACCTGTGTTTCTAATGTTTAAGTCTATTTCTTCTTTAACACCATAATCAAGTGTAAAGCTCACTGCAGTGGTATCTACTTCTATTCCCGGTGCATTTTCAATATTAGCCATCACAGTAATAGTCTCTACAACATCGTTTTCTAAAGTAATTTCGACATTCGCTTTCATTTCACCGATGACTTCAGAAACTGTTTTGATTGTATAAATTTGAGAATGATATGGTTTAATTTCAACAGAACTAGGTCCTTCTAATTCAAAATACTCACTGTTTAAGACTACATTTTTTACACTCAAGTTTGCTGTCCCTGTATTTCTTAAATAAAATTCCTCAGTAAGCACTTTACCTTGATATACCTCTCCAAAATCTATTGTATCTTTTGGAAATTCGAGCGTAGCTTCTCCTCCATCCACAATATTTAACTGGATATTTGGCAATTGAGAAGTATTGATAGGGTCATCATGAACAATATTGATATTTCTATTGATCACTCCCTCATACAAGTCAGAAGTGCTTAATGTTATATCCAATGTATTTGATTCACCAGGCATTAATACATCCGAGGCATTTGTGATTTTGGTGATAATACTTGGCCCTGGATAAGCAAACTCAATTGACATTTCATTTGCCCATTCTATTTTTATAAAATCGTTGTTATACTTATCACCGCCAAACCCTGCTAATCTAAATCCATCATTCCTTTCAGGATTTTCAATCAATACATTCCAATACCTTTGACCAAATTCTGGTACCTGTTCTACATCTTTATAATTTATTCGAATTGTACCATTGTCATAAATTACAAATTGTAATGTTATCTGTTCATGTAATCTATTCCTTTGTGAAATACCTTCATACTGAACAATCAGTTTATCATGTTCAACTTGATAAAAAACTTCTCCTTGTTCTGTAAATATATGCTCAATGCCAATAGCCGACAACATCCCTTTTAGTCCATTTAACCCATACTCTAATTTTGGAGCATTTACAGATAATACAGAGTCGCTCAAAGTCATCATAACGAAAGGAGTAAAAAACAACTCTGAGTACATCTTATCATAAAATGGAAATTCAAAAGGGAGTTCTATTTTATAATACTGTGTCTCTTTTAGGTTTCTATCATGATTTTTCATAAAATCTGTGATATCCACTCCCGTTTCCTTTATTTCTATCCATTCATAATTTGTTTCTCCTTTTAGACTTAATTTTGGACGGTACCCGAAAGTATGATAATCTTTGCCCCATTCTTCCACGATCTCCTCATCATTGTATCCTGGAATAAAATAGGTTAATGGATATTCACCATTATTGGTAACGGATATAGAAGTTTGTATTTCATCCCCTATCGAAATATCATTCATTACTTGGCTCATTGGATCCACTTCAATTTCTGAAGGAGCAGTTCCAACACCAAACAACCTCACTTCATGTGTTCCGTTGCTTCCTTCAAATTTTAAAACAGCATTGATATTTCCGACTACTGAAGGTTTAAATTTTACTATATAATCTCCTGTTGATAATGCCTTTACTTGATTAGTTGGATAAGTTTCAAAAACAAAGTCATCACTTGTGGATGTCAACTGAATATTATTAAAATTACCATAACCATTATTCACCAAAGTGATTACCAACTCTTTCTCAACTCCTAAGAATACACTCCCGAAGTTCATCGAATTTACAGATGCTAATATTGGAGGTTGTTCCGTTACGGTTACCTTTACAGGCATCCTTAATTCAGGTTGATTGACATCATTAGAATGAATAATACCTACACTATTGTAAGTGCCATTAATCAATTTGGAAGCATCAACATGTAACCGTGCATCCACTTCACTTTTTCCTGATACTTCACCTGCCCCTGGAGTTAGAGTGATGTACTCTCCTAAATGTTCAAAATTTGAAATCGCAATCATATTCCAAACAAAAGATTCGTTTCCTCTCAGTGCTTCCGGTAGAGTTATCCATGTGTTCCCCCTATCCAACGAAAGTAAACTCATATAAGATTCTGAAGGATTGGTGGTGATGGTTGCACCTAATGGATATAATGGTCCTGCTGGAATATGACAGACTACAGTAAACGTTTCTCCTTTGTTGAAATATAATTGCTCATTCAAACGAACATATGCATTATGTTCATCGGCTCCATTACTTCGGTAAGGTTGAGATAATAGTAAGTTATCTTGGGTTAGTTTTTCTCCTTTGTAGATTTCAAAAATCACATCTTGTTTCTCAGGGTCGTGCTTCAACCAAAAACGTAGGTCTGTTAAGTTAAAACCCTCATCTTCTGTTACATGATAAATGGTCGCTGCAGAATTAGATAACGTCGTGTCAGAATCTCCAAATACGGAAGTAGGAAAATAGCCACCATAAAACTTTTCTACTTTTTCAAAAGACATCGGAGCTACCTCATGTGCTTGAGCTACTAATGACGCCCTTTTATTTACCTTTGAAGAATCAAGATTAGCTAATTGTGCGTCCTTTCTATTCCCTACATTAGGTAAGCTATAGTATGACAAACTTTTATTTATGTGTCTTGATGTAAACTCCCAACGTAACAACCCTTCTTCCTCATTTTTAATCTTAAAATCTAAAGTATTACTGAAGTCATTCCCTAAGTTTGTTGTTAAATCTATGTTTTCAGCTTCCTCTGACACGTTTACCATCGGTCCTGTCTTCGTAGTTCCCATTAAACTATTTGAGATACTAGATACATTCCCCCAACGGTCAGTACTCACAACTACAAAATAGTAATCTGTTAATCCATATAAATCATTTACTTCAAAAGTTACTGTATCTCTGACATTTTCATAATCTCCAACCTGAATATTAAACTTATATCGTGCTGACGACAGGTTATCACTTTTCAATTCTTCTGTATGTACGTAAAGCTTGAACTCTTCAGGTTTCGTATCATCTTCATCAGAAGGAATCGTCCAATTGACCACTGCAAATTCTTGAGCGATACCTTTTAATTGTAAATCTGTTATCGCTGTTGGCGCTATTCCATTATCTGATTGTAATGCTAAATGAGTATTGATATTACCCACACCCATTTTCCCAACATATTCTTCATTAATATGATCAATAGGTTGATTCGAAGTCACTAATATCTGGCGTAATTCATCCGGTGTCAAAACCTCAGACGCATTAGATAAGACTAAAGCTGCTACACCTGAAACATGAGGACAAGCCATAGATGTCCCATCTAAATAACCGTATTTCTCATTTGGCAAAGTTGATAAAATACTCGCCTCACTCCCTAAGTTTGACTCTCCTCCGGGAGCAGAAATGTCTACCCATTTACCAAAATTGGAGTAACTAGTCTTTTTACCATCAGGCCCTAATGCTCCAACTGTTAAGCAGTTTTCATAGTACCCTGGCCACCATTCATTGTCAGAATTATAGTTACCGGCAGCAAAGATTACTATACCCCCTCTCATTGGTGAGCCTGGATAATTTCCTGCTTCAGCAATAAAATAGTCAATTGCATCTAATACCGATTGATCATAAACACCTGGGGTAGTATACCCCCATGAGTTTTGAGAAATCACTGCTCCATTGTCAGCAGCGTAGATAAAAGTACGCTCAACGCTACCTCCTCCTAAGAACTGCATTGACATGATCCTTGCTCCATCTCCATTTCCAGAACCGCCAGCAACACCTGCTACACCAATTCCATTATTAGTGGTAGCGGCTACAGTCCCCGCCACATGCGTACCATGTGTTTGTGGAGTTATATCACCATGATCATCTGTAAAATTCCAACCATGGATATCATCTACATAACCATTGTTATCATCATCTACACCTGGTTCTCCATTTAATTCAGCTATATTCACCCACATGTTATCCACTAAATCAGGGTGACTTGTATCAACACCCTCATCATGTACAGATACAATTACATTTGAACTACCTGTATTTAGTTTCCAAGCTTCAAATAAGTTAATATCATATCCATCAGTTACAGATTCTACTTGGTTGTCGTAGTCATAATGCCATTGTTTTGGTAAATGAGTATCATTATACGGAAGCTCATCTGAAGAGGTCGATAATACATCTACTTCTGTAGCTTCATAAGGACTTAATGATTTGGTATGCTCTCCTTCTATAAAAGAGAATTCAGAGACTTCCCCATATGCAGATAACACTTCATTAATATCTTTTGATGGATCTACTTCAAAAATGTACCAAAGATGTAATCCATGCTTTCTATGTCTTGCCTCTAATACGGGATTAGGAGATTGCTCAAATAATCTTCGCATTGGAGTTGCGCTATACTTTCTAGCTACAACCTCCAGTGTTGATGATCCGAAAGAAGATGCTGAAAATGATGTAGGTAATGTCGAAAGTTTTCCAGCCACTTCCGACTTAAACTTTACTTTCACAATACCTCGTTCCATAGTATCCGTACTTGCTCCACTCTGAGCGAGAACAGAAATACCCATGGAAATCATACCTAATAGTAGTAATGTTATTCGATGAAATTTCATGTTTTAATTGAATAGTTTAATAATTGATTGGCCTATCCTTCTTTATCTTCTGAAGGATTTTTTTCAATGCTTCATTTTGAAGCTTCTTCTCAGAAATCAACTGCTGAATACTTTTCTCTTCAGTAGTAGCTTTCGTTTTTTTGTTCATTAGACCAAACTTTTTAATTGTTGTAATACCTAATTGGGTACAATTCTAAAAAGGCTTTACTTCAATTCATCTATTCAAAGTGTTACACTATTCATACAGGCTATAAAAAGCACCTTACATTAACATATCAACAAATTGCAACCCACTGTTATTGCGACCTTTAACTAATGCTCTCTAAAAATGAATGTAAGTTAATATCTGAATGATCCAGACCCATTTTTTTTCTTAAACGACTTCTTGCTACATGTAAACTATTTGGTGATTTCCTTGTGATAGTACAAATTTCTTTTGATGTGAGATTCAATCTTAGGAAAGCACACAGCTTTTTCTCATTGGGTGTTAAGTTTGGGAATTTTTGATTAAGTACTTCATAGAATTCATTGTGAACAGAGGAGAAATGAGCTTCAAACTCTTCCCACACATCTTTATCTTTTGCTGATTGAAGCTCTGAAATTATTTTATATATTTTCTTTTGATCTTTTTTATTGACACTCGGTCTAATTGCAATCAATCTCTCAGAAACATCATTGATCAATTCATTTTTCTTCATTAAGTACATCACATTTGTAGTGAGTTCTTTGTTTTTAAATTCCAGACTGTCTTCAAGTGTTTTCTTCTCCAAATTAAGATGATCATTCTCTAGTACTAGGTGATCTGACTTCAATAAATCGTTAATATGTTTTTCTCGTCTTAACCTCCATAAAATAAAAAATAAAGTGATCAAAGCTAAACTACATAGTGTGATGAACAATATTAATTCCTTTGATTTTTGATTATCTAACTGAAGGACAGCTTCTCTTTTTTCAAATTTATATTTTTGGGCAGTTAGTAATAATTCTTCTGAAGAATCATTTTGTAGTATTTCATCACTAATTGATTTGAAGAGTTTATAATATTTAAAAGCCAAATGCACATCACCTTTAATTTCAGCAAGCTCAGATAAATATTGATAAGCATTCATCAGTAGTTCTCTTGCCTCTAAATCATCTGACAATTCAAGACATTTTTTTAAGTACTTTTCTGATTCAATCAGTTTCTGTCTTCTCAAATAAAAATGCCCCAGATGTCCATAAATTTTTGCGAGAAGATAATTATCCTTTAGATTTTCCCGTAAATCAAGTGCCTTCACAAACATTCCCTCAGCAAGTAGTGCATCTCCTTCTTCCTCGTATATTTTTCCCATGTTTATATACACATTTGATAAATTTTTCTGATCCTCTGCTAACTTAGAATGGGTGACTGATTTACCATAAAAACTTAATGCTTGATCGTTGTTTCCACGCAAACCATTGATAATACCTATGTTGTTATATATGTTTCCTAAAATAAAATCGTACTTAATGTTATCATCATTTTTATGTAAAGCTAGAAATGATTCTATTTCGTTGTAGGTATCAAGTGCTAAGTTGTATTTTTCTGTTTTCAAATACGCTATGGCCACTTGATTTAGAATACTTAAATACTCCTGCCAATTCTCTTGTTTTTCATAAAAACGAAGCGCATCAAAAGAATACCGAATTCCTTTTGATAACAACCCCATCTGTAAAGCGATATTAAACCCATGTTTACATATCTCAGCTCTTAGTACTTTACCTTTCCCATTTTCTAGTTTAATAGTCTCTAAAGCTTTATCAACCCAAAATATGGAACTATCAAGGTCGCTTGTCAATTTAGATTTATCGAAGTACTCTTTTCCTTTTGAGTAATTATCCTGTATTTGAGCATTTGTAAATTGGGAGAGAAATATAAAACATAATAACAGGCAAGCCATTATGCTTCTTTTGTTTGATAATAAGTTCATTAAATTTGATAATTAATTGGTTTCCCATAAAGATAATAAATTATCATTAGGCTTATCCACTTTTATAACAAAGAACTTAACAAGCTATTTGTATTGAGAAAAGATGCGTTTTTAATCAAATTAGTTTATTAAGTGTTGTCATGTTTTTTAGCTAAGCACTAGGTAATAAGAACAATGAAGAAGAACAAAGCATGGTTGTAAACAATATGAAACCATGTGGAAGGGCCTATTAGTATTTAACGAAAACTTATTTCACATTGCTTCTGAAAAGGTATTATTTTATTAAAGTAAAAAAACTGTGAAGTTACCCCCACAGTTTTAAAAAATTCTATTCTGATACTACTACCCAAGGAATATCCAAATACCCTTTTAAGTAATAAACGTTTACTGTATTTCCAGCCTCCATCTGATCAAAAAAATCTTCTGAAACCTCCACTGTTTCAGGTGCTATCTGATCTCCCCAAGGCGTCAATTCAAATTTATAAGTTGTTGTTTTACCTGTATATTTAGTCTTTTGAATAATTTCAGCTTGATAACTTACAGGTTCACTGTTATCATATATACAGTTTGTGGTAATAATAGTACCCCAGCTGTACACTATGAAAGTGCAAGCTATTCCAGCAAGTGTTCCAATACCTTTATTTGTTTTCAAATCAATTTCTTTATGAACCACCGCTACAGCACCTCCTATAAGTAGCAATGATAATAGTAGAAAAGCCCCCCATGAATTACTATAATCATATATATTGAAATCAAAAAAAGCTCTCCATAGCAATCCAAGGGAAGGAAAAAATATTGCAATCACCATATTAGGGTAGGCACTGTCCTCAGCATCATTAAATCTGATTAAACCTTTAAAAAACGGCATGACTAAAATGGCCATTATAGGTGTTATAATGGATAGTATAATTGACAATTCATAAGGATCTGCGATGAAAAAAGTGTATGCACCTACTCCTCCTCCCAATATATTAAACCCTAATGCCACATTTTTTGCAACACCAAGTTTTTCCTCCCTTTCTTCAACAGTTCTACCGTATTCATCATTCGACAAAATCTCTTGGGTTTCTTTCTCTATATTAACTTCATTAAAGTCCTGAAAATTAGAGTACAACCACTCATAAATCTCTTGCCTTTTCTCAAAATATCGTCCAAAACGAATACTTTCATGGGCATGAGACTTTGTTTCTATATAAGTATATTTATCATCTGTCCTAAATCCGCTCACCTCAGACAGTGGCAAATCTTTATTGGTAAACAATGATCGCTTTCCTATTGATGTATTTGTGATGATTAATTTACTTTTAGCAGTATCAATGATAGCTATGGTCATTAAAATGATCATCGGGATGGCGGCTATTCCAAAAAATAATAACATATCATCATCAGATTTAAGTAATCCGTAGATTGGTAAATATGAAAATAAAGTGATCATCAATGAGCCAGCCACATAGGTAAATAGTGCCCAGCCTTTTGCTATTTTGTATTCTTTCATAAATAAGAGTGCTTTAAGTTAAAAAGATTGAGGATGCAACAGTATAAAAAAATCCTACCAAAGTTAAAACAATGATAGGATGTTGTTTATTTCCAAACCGAATGAATAATACATGCCGGCTTATTTTCTTTCATTATTGCAGAGATTATTTTAGTATCCTCTTCTTCTAAGACCTCATGTACAATTTTCACCTTTTCACCCAAAATCACTTCCGCAACATAATTAATTTCAACAGCTTTCAGTGTCTTTTTTTGAGTAATTTCAACAGGCAAACTGTCTAACATCCATTCAAAATAACGGATATTGTTTACATGGTTTACAGGATCGAGATCACTATAGGAAGCTTCCCTTTCTGATGAAAAATCTACTTTCTCTACTCCTTTCAGTCTTTTGGGAGGACCGACTGTTGTGAGGTCTTCTCTAACATGGACACAATCCTCAAATTCATTGATAGATGTTGGACGTCTTTTCTTTAAATCCAACCCAAACCAATTGGAAGACCCATATATCATCAATTTCCCTTCTTCATCAAGAATCTTGAAGTTCCTTTGAGAAGAAAATTTCTGAACATCGTATACCCAAGTTTCTATACTCAGCTGATCGGTCCACTTGGGCCAATGAAAAACTTCATATTTATAAGTGCCAAGTACCCAAGCTTTACCCACTTTCATCAACTCTCTCAACCCAAATTTCTTAGCATTGGAATGATTGCCTGCTGCTTCTTGAAAAAGTTCAGAAATGGCAGTGGGTTTTAATGTATAATTAGGGCCGATTTGGTATGATTTCACCACCTGTTCTTCATACCAAATCCCCTCTATTTCTTTATTCATCTTTATCAATTATCTCCACAGAGAAAGTAGCACTAAACGTTTCCTCTTTAGGAAGTTTCTGGTTGGCGTACTTCTCTTTGAAGTTGTGGTTTTCATCTCTTAAATCAGCCACACCATACCAAGGCTCAATACAAACAAAATCAGCTCTTTTACCAACTGGTGTCCAAATTCCCAATAAAGGCCAGTCTTTGAAAGCAACTCTTAGTTTTCTTGAATCATCATGACGACAAACAATATCTAAAGACTCTGATTTGAAGTGATCAAAAATAATGGCATCATCTTTAAACGTATCAAATTTCAGATCCAATGTTTGTGCTCCATTTAAGGCATCTTCCTGAATTGCTCCACTTCTCAAGCCATTATCCAATAATAAACGTTGGAATTTTTCCTGTTCTGAAAACTCAATAGTATAGTCTTCAAAAGATGTATTTTTGATGAAATCAGTATTAAAACCAGGGTGTGCACCCACTGAGAAGTAAATATCCTCAGTATCAATATTATCTACTTGATAAGTGATCGACAATTTACTGTTTTTGATCTCATAAATTGTTCTGAAAACAAACTTATAAGGGAACTTTGTCATCGTATCATGATCAAAGCGCAATTCAAAAATACAGCGCAGCTCATCTTGAGTGATCAGCTTATGCTCCATATCCCTTGCAAAACCATGCTGAGGAAGCTTGTATTTTACATCATCCACTTCATAAAAACCATCTTCCACCTGCCCAACTATCGGGAATAGTACAGGTGCATGTCTGCCCCAAACCTCTTTATCGCCTTGCCATAAATATTCGTGTTGGTGTTGTTTATGATATATAGAATGCAGTTCAGCTCCGTTCTTCGATATTTTCACCTGTAGAACCGCATTTTCTAAAGTGACAATTTTGCTCATATGTATTTCTATTTTTGGTGGGTATATTTTTATTAAAAGTTCAAGCATTTTGTGCTATGCTGAAGCAAAATAATAAAAATAATAGGAAGAAAAAGTGATCAACGAAGATTTTATAATGGTTAATTTATGGATGTAATTTTTGACTATTCATAATCAATATTTTAGACAAAGACACTCCTTAATAATAACCTTTTGATTTCATCCACTATTAATCGACATCACTTGATAGATCCATTAGGCAATCATCACTTTTTCTTATGGTCAATGCCTTCCATCGCCATTAATTCCAGCCCATAGTTACGAATGTGCTCAATGATAGGAAGAGCGACTGCTGAATATGATGAAAATAAAACTGATCTTTTTACTGGTGCTTATTTGAATTACACGACAAACTCTGGTTTCGGAGGAACGGTCCTTGGTCGGATTTCCTCCAATAATGCAGGAATTGATGCTGGTGTTCATTATTTCAAAGCTTCTAAGAAATTTGTTATTTACGCATTACTCTCCATCAACATCAACAATGAATTACTCTACAGCTGGTTTTCCATCCTTCGTTTTACACCTGACCTCAACAAACAATGGAAATTGTACTCTAGTTTAGAGCTTTTTTCAGCATTTTCTGACATAGGGCATTTAAGTAGTGTACAAAGAGTTCGAATTGGTTTAGACAAGAAGGGTAATCAATTTGGAGTAGCCGTCAACCTCCATGAAAGTAGGTATAGTGCTTCAATAGACATAAATCCAGGTATATTTTTCAGAAAACAATTTCAGTAAACTAATTAAAAGTTCACTTTATGACTGGGTGTTTTTATTATTAATCAAGAAATAAATCACTTCAGCTGTGATTCATTGTTTTGGTTTTTCAAACAATAAAAATTAATAAAGACAACCTCCCAAAAAAAACTTCCGTTGTATAAAGTAAAATTATTAAACAATTAACCTTCAGAAAGATGACCATAAGTTTGCTACAGTACATTTCTGATGTGAAAAATGAAATACAATTTTGGGAAAATGAAATTAATTTCTACATCAACGAAATAAAGTTATTAAACATTAGATTAGACAGTTTATTAGATAGAGATATCAGTGAATATCAAGCAAATAAACTTCAAAATTTTAAAACATTAAATTCCAGTATTAATACAACGGCATTAGAACTAATCCAAGAAATAGAAGATTTTGACAATTCACTTATTGGCAAGGACAATAATAAAGAAATGAATGAGGAGACTTTTGAAAAGTACCACTATTTCAAAGAAAAACTAGACAACATCGCCAATGATTATATGGAATTTAAAGACGAGTTTTTAAGATTTACCATCTCGACTTTTGCTTAGTCAGGCACATTAAAAATATTATTTATCCTGCTATTAATTAAGGGGATAAAAAAAAGGGCTTCTGAAATTATTTCATCAGAAGCCCTTTTATTGTTTTAGGATGTTTCAGGAAATTACTTTTTCAATACCATTATTGTATTGAATGCCTCTTCTTTGGCCTCTCCTTTCTTGAAACTCTTATTTTTATATTCTAAATCAATTTGGCTCATTCTTGCACTCGCCACTACTTGATTGTCATAAGTACCATTTTCTATTTTATAAAGTGCTTGATACAACATTGGTTCATTTACATCTGCCCAATTGTACATTACATCATCATTCACTTGAAGATCCACAGGAATACCATTAAAATAGTTCCCTTCTCCAGCGGCATTAAGAATACGCAATGAGATGATAGAATAGATGTAGGCATTATTGTTTTCATTGACGAAAGCATAACTCCCCACAGGTTTTCCATAAGTATTTTCACCAATCAACTGCACATCCATGTAAGGCTTCAAGCTGTTGATCACCAACTCTGAAGATGAAGCGGTTCCTCCTTCACTAAATATAAATATTCTTTGAAGGTCAAGATTTGATTCCATCAATTCTATCTCACGGCTTTCATCATGCTCAGAAGATTGCAATTCATTATGCTGATACTTAAAAAGTTCTTTGCCACCTGCTGATGAAGGTGCTACAAAGCCTGCAATCTGACTAGCAATATTCACTCTTCCACCTCCATTATATCTCAAATCAAGCACAAGTTCAGTGACACCTTTACTCTTAAACTCTGCAAATGCATTGGCTAGTGCTTCTTCCGCCGTTTCTATAAAAGACTTGAACACCAAGTGTCCCACTTTCTTTCCTCCTGGTAATTCAATTACTTCAGAAAGTAAAACAGGCTTTACAATCAATTCCTCTTTTGCGATTGTAATCGTTGTGTCTCTAGCAGGGCTTACCTCACTTTTTTGACCGTTGACATATTTAGTAACTGGAGGAATTGTAATCTCAAAAGTATTTTCCACTCCTTGCAAGTTTTCTCCTAATGAACTATTAATTGCATCAGAATTAGCGTCACTTACTGTCAATCCATTAATTTTATTAATTTTTGTTCCTCTTCTCAAACCAGCTTCATAAGCTTTAGATCCAGGGTATGAAAAACGGATATATAAATCTTCGGCTGTTGCATAATGCATATAAATACCATGCACACCTTCCTCTCCATTGGTTATTTGTCCTGATCCATAATAGGCATCATACTCAGCTTTGTCTTGGATCAAACTCCACTTGTCTTGCTCAACTCTCAACGACGCTAGCATCTCATCTTGAGTAGCGTAATTATTAACATCAATATCCGAAAGGTCATCATTCCATAAATACCATGCATTCATTAATCCTTTCAGGTATACCTTGTCTTGAAATGGGTTACTGCTCCCTCCTGGGTCAGATTGATCTTGGCACCCGAAGAGAGAAACTACGATGAATAACAGGACTAGTTTTTTCATTAAATTGGTCAACATATTTTGTTAATGTTTGTGTGTTTATACAAAAAATAGATGTTTTCTAACTTTTCTATAAATTTTTATAACATAGAAGTAATAAAGTTGTTACCTTAGCGACGAGAAGATTTTATTCTCTTGAATTGATAACGGTTATGGGTGTAAAGTTACACTAATTAACCTAAATTTTGATAAAACTTTAACATAATTCAGACCTAGATGGCAAAAGACTCGCACAGAACAAACCACCAAATCAGAGTCAAAGAAGTACGATTAGTGGGTGACAATGTAGAAAATGGAGTATACTCAAGAGACGAGGCATTCCGTAAAGCAGAAAGCTTAGGATTAGACTTAGTAGAGATTTCTCCGAACGCTAAACCCCCAGTTTGTAAAATCATAGATTACTCGAAGTTCAAATACGAACAAAAGAAGCGTGAAAAAGAGTTAAAAGCTAAAGCTTCCAAAACGGTCGTAAAAGAAATTCGTTTTGGTCCTAACACTGACAAACACGATTTAGACTTCAAAACAAAGCACGCCATCAAATTCCTTGGTGAAGGGAATAAGGTGAAGGCTTATGTTCACTTCCATGGCCGTACTATTATCTATAAAGATAGAGGAAAGCAATTATTGAAAGACTTTGCAGAGAATATCAAAGAACATGGTAAAGTAGAAGGCGGAATGCGTGTAGAAGGTAGAAGAATGATCATGTTCATCTCTCCAAATGTTCCTAAAAAGTAAATATAAGTTATTGAAGTATTGAACTTACAATAATTATTTATACATTTGCATGCTTGAATTTATTCAGGCATGCATTTTTTGTGTTTTTTCATAAAAAATGCAACTGAGATACCGAGGCGATTGGCTGCCGTAGGTAATCAGTAAATTAAATAAATGTTTCACCTTTAGGGTTCAGGCTCTAAATAACTGAAAGGTAAAATGCCAAAGGTTAAAACAAAATCTGGAGCGAAAAAACGTTTCAAGTTGTCAGGTACTGGCAAGATCAGAAGAAAGCACGCTTACAAGTCTCACATCTTAACGAAAAAGACTACTAAGCAAAAGCGTAACCTAACTTTAATGGGTGAGGTAGACAAGGCTGATACAGTAAACGTGAAGAAAATGCTTTGGTTATAATACCAAGCAGTCACATTTATCAAATCAACCAAATTGTATTACAAAACTTATTAAAATTAGAAAAAAATGCCTAGATCGGTCAACCACGTCGCGTCTCGCGCTAGAAGAAAGAACATCTTAAAATTCTCAAAAGGATATTATGGTGCTCGTAAAAACGTTTGGACAGTAGCAAAAAATGCCGTTGAAAAAGGATGGAGCTACGCTTACGTTGGTCGTAAACAAAAGAAAAGAAACTTCCGTGCTTTATGGATCGCTCGTATCAACGCTGCGACTCGTATGTACGGTGATATGTCTTACTCTGTATTCATGGGTAAAGTGAACAAATCAGGTGTTGAATTGAACCGTAAAGTTCTTGCAGACCTTGCTATGAACCACCCTGAAGCATTCAAAGCAGTAATCGAGAAAGTAAAATAATTTACTTCTTGTAAGACTAAAGAAGACCTATAGCCGTCAGTGTTATAGGTCTTTTTTTATATATTGTAATTAAGTTTTTGAGGTGAGCTTGTAAGTTACTCACTTTCAACAAACAATTGAATCAATGGTTCACACTGGGAAGTTTAAAATGAGCTACTGATGCCCTGTAGAAGCGTAGCCTGCTACGCTAAATGATGGAAGATGAGTATAGATGAATTTTACTATAAAAGTAATAATACAAAACAACATCTTTTATTCTCGCACAATAACACGTAGCAGGCTACGTGGCTACAGAGACATTCATCAAACGATGAGTAATTGACAAGTGATAAACTTTTGATTCATTTATAAAATATTTTTTCAACAATCAAGATTATTAAACTTCAGAAATGTAATATGTATACCATACCCTACTTTTCTGAATCTTTATAAAATTACCTATAAAATAATATGTTATCGATAAGTAATGTTTCCTTCTATTTCGGAAGTCGTACAATGTATAAAAATGCCTCATTGACTGTTTACCCAAAAAACAGAATAGGTATAGTTGGGCATAATGGTGCGGGTAAAACAACGCTGCTGAAACTTATTAATGGTGATTTCGCTCCTGATGAAGGTCAAATCTCAATGCCTAAGGAGTGTACAATTGGTTTCCTCAATCAAGATCTATTGTCTTATCAAACAGAAGAGTCTATTCTTCATGTGGCGATGGAAGCTTTTGGTCCTGTTTTGAAAATTCAGGAGCAGATTGATGAGATTCTTCATGAAATGGAAACTGATTATAAAGAAGAATTAGTTGAAAAATTAGCAGGTCTCCAAGAGAAATTTGAATCGATGGAGGGCTACACTATAAAATCTAAAGCGGAGACAATTCTTGCCGGATTAGGTTTTAAAGAGGAGGAAATGGAACAACCTCTTTACAGTTTCTCTGGTGGATGGAGAATGAGAGTAATGTTGGGTAAATTATTATTGATGAAGCCTGATGTTTTAATGCTTGATGAGCCTACCAACCACCTTGACCTCCCTTCTATTCAGTGGATTGAGAACTATCTTTCTACTTATGAAGGTGCTGTATTGATCGTTTCCCATGATAGAGAATTCTTGGATAGAGCCATCAATCAAACTGTAGAGGTTTCTTCAGGTAGATTGACTTCTTATCCGGGCAACTATTCTTATTATCTTGAAGCAAAGAAAGAAAGAGCTGAACTTCAGAAAAACGCTTATGAAAATCAGCAACAAAAAATAAAGGAAACAGAACGCTTTATTGAGCGATTCAGATCGAAGGCAACAAAAGCCAAGCAGGTACAATCCAGAGTGAAAATGCTGGATAAAATGGACATGATTGAGGACGTTAGAGATGACAATCCGGAAATCAATATGGATTTCAAGTTCACTCAGCAACCAGGTAAAGTTATCAGTGAGATCAAAGACTTTGATAAAGCATACGGTAATAAAGTCATTTTCAAAGGAGCTGACTTGACACTGATGAGAGGTGATAAAATTGCCTTAATCGGTGCCAATGGTAAAGGTAAATCTACTTTATTACGTTTGATCAGTGGTCGCGAGGGTGCTGACAGAGGAGAAAGAAAAGGCGGTCATAATGTGATTACTGCATTCTACGCTCAGCATCAATTGGAAGACCTGAATGTAGAAAATGAAATCTTGGATGAGTTAAAACAAGCCGGTTCTGAAAAAACTGAACAAGAATTGAGAAGTGTTCTAGGCTGTTTCTTATTCCAAGGAGATGAAATTTTCAAAAGAATCAAAGTCCTTTCTGGTGGTGAGAAATCAAGAGTGGCATTAGCAAAAACGTTGATTTCTGAAGCCAACTTCTTAATGCTTGACGAACCGACCAACCACCTGGATATTCCTTCTGTAAATATCCTTATCCAAGCTTTACAACAATATCTGGGTACTTACTTAGTTGTATCCCATGATAGACACTTTATCTCTAGAGTAGCCAATAAGATATGGTACATCGAAAATGGCAAACTGAAAGAATACCCGGGCACTTATGCGGAATGGGTAGACTGGAAAAAGAAAATGGAGGAAGAGAATGCTTTACTAGCTCAATTGGATGAAGAAGATCAACCAAAAGAGAAGAAAAGTAAGAAGAAAAAGATGTCTAACAATGAGCTGAAGGAATGGCAAAAACGCTATAAAAAGGCAAAGCAGGAGATGGAAAAGGCAGAAGAAAAAGTGATGGAGCTTGAAGAAAAGAAAGAAGAAATAGAATCTTCTTTAGCAAATCCTGAAGTTTTCGGAAATCCTGATAAATTAGCAGAAGTGAATGCTACTTATGATCAAGTGAAATCAGAACTAGAAGAGGTGACGGAAACTTGGGAAGAGTGGATCATGGAAGTAGACGAGTTAGAAGAAATCAAGCCTGATTAATTTCCCAATGAACCCTTACGATGTAGGTTATTATGAGACCGAAGACGGTCATTCGATATATTATGAACAGATCGGGCATCCATTAGGGATGCCTGTTTTGTATTTGCATGGCGGTCCAGGTGCCGGTTTGGACTCTTATTACCACCTCCTTCTACCCTCTTTGCAAAATGTGAGACTCATAGGTATTGATCAGAGAGGATCAGGAAAAAGCAAGCCTTTAGGGAGTCTAAAAAACAACAGTATAGAGTTTTTAGTCAAGGATCTTGAGCAAATCAGACAACACCTGCATATTTCTTCTTGGTATATCTTTGGCGGTAGCTGGGGCTCTACTTTAGCATTAGCCTATTCTTATTTCCACCCCAAACAAGTTAGGGGACTCAACCTCTGGGGCGTATTTTTTTGTAATCAGCAAGAAATCAACTGGCTTTACAAAGACACAGCCCCTATTATGTATTCTGATATTTTCTCTAAGTTATTTGGTACTTCACCTTCACATTCTCCTCAATCTCTATTTCTAGACTACCAGAAAAAGCTTCAAACACCAGAATCAGTAGAAGAATACGCTACAAAGTGGCTACTCTGGGAGGCCTTCACTTCTGAACATCCTGATCCCGTTTTTGAAGATTTCAGTCAATGGCAAGCCTCCCCTCAAGCTATTGCTTGTGCTAAAATTGAAAATCATTATTTCCTCAATGCTCCTCTTTTTATTAACGGTCAAGAAATGGAGTTTTTACTTGAGAATATTGAATTCGACTTCCCGATTTACATCACCCATGGCAGAAACGATCTTGTGACCCCTGCCGCTTCTGCATTAAAACTGAAAAGCCTTTTTCCTCATGCCTACATCAATATCATCAAAAACAGTGGTCATTCCCTTGAACATAAAGAGCTAAAAGAAAGTATTTTACATTTCGGTAGAGAACTTTTGGGCTAAAAAAATCAAGCATCAACTTCAACTAAAAGTCTCATTACTGTAACAGAAGAAAAATACAGGAAATATCACTCCTAATTATCTGACAAATAGCATTAGTATACATGTAGTTATAGCAGATAAAATCAATATAAAAGACTTATTAACTATAAACTAACATTCAAATGATGCTTTAGTAATATCAATGTTACATTTTTGTGTCACTAATTAAAATCCTATCTTTTACTAATGACAAAATATTTAAGATCAATTATTACCATCACCCTATTTCTACTAACTCAAATTGCCTGTCAAAAAGTTGAAAATTCTACACAATTAAAAGAGGCAAAGTGGCATTTAGGGTCGAAACAAAACTACATTGAACCAATTGAAAATATTGAACTCCCCGATGGTTATCAGCTTTCTTTTATAGCACATGTGGCCCGTCATGGATCAAGATTTATGAGCGGACCTAATGAAGATATTGCCCTTTTTAATTTGATGAATGATGCTGAACAAAAAAAGCAGTTAACAGAAGAGGGTAAGAAACTTCTTGAACAGGTAAAAGAGTTAACCATGCTTCAGTTTGGTCGTTATGGAAGACTGACACAAATAGGGCGTAAAGAGCATTATGATATGGCACAGCGATTATATCAGTTAGACAGCAACTTTTTTAAGTCTTCTGATAAGCTGATCGGCAATGCCACTTATAAACTTAGAACGCAAAACTCAAGAGGTTCTTTTATCAGAGGTCTGACAGCTGTCAGTGGTAAAAACAGCTGGGAAATAAATGATTTCCAGAAAGGAAATGACCCTTTATTGCGTTTTCATAAAATCACTCCAAAATACAAAGCGTATAAAGATTCTGCCTTGTGGTTAAATCAGATCAATGATATTGTCAATTCAGATCAGTACCGTACTATGGCTTCCAATATACTTCCAAGGTATTTTAATGAAGCATTCTTAGAGCAGTTTGAAAGCGGTGAAGCTTTTTATTTGGACGGTGAAAATGAAGTAGCTATTTCCTCTCGTATGGATATTGTTCTTGCACTTTTTGAGTGTTTCAAAATTTCTTTCGGTATCCCTGAAAATCAGCGTCCTGATTTTATGATTTTCACACATGAGCAAACAGAACTACTGGCTAAGGTGGGTGATATTGAAACATTTTATGCAAAGGGTCCGGGCTATCCTAAAAGAAATGTTTCCTATTCGAACTCCATAGGTTTGCTGATGGATCTTACAAATCAATTGAAATTAGCTTCAGAACAAAAACTAGATTACCAAGGGTATTTTAATTTTGCTCATGCAGAAACTACACTCCCATTATTAGTGTACTTGAATCTTAACGAGGTCAATAGAAAGACAAATAATTTCTCAACTTTAGACTGGTCTTCAAGTGATTATGCCATGATGGCGACCAACCTTACTTGGATGCTTTTGGAAAAGAAAGAGAAGCAATATATTCAGATCAGATTCAACGAAATTCCTGCCACGCTACCTATCAAAGGAAATGATGATAATGTGTACGCGTTGGAAGATTACCTCGAATATGTGGAAAGTTTAGTCAAACCTTATGCAATAAGTGATACTGATTACGAGACGATTGTTTCACAGTTTTAAGGTAAGAAGGCTCTATTCTCCTCATTATTTCCACAGAAGGTCACTACTCCATAAGTGGCCTTCTGTGGTACAACGTCACATTTTTTAACCTTTTCACATTTTTTTAGACGGCAATTTTGTAGTTTCATATGTCATAGTTACAAGCAAAATCAATTTATTTTATGAAACTCTATTTTACTCTTCTCTTCCTCATTATCATCAATACTGTTTATGCTCAAAGTAAAATTCAAAAAACCAAGAAGAGTGTCAAACAGAAAAAAGAAAATCCACATCAAAAGGTCAGCGACGATGAACTCACCAACAAAACCGCAGAAAAAGTATTCGGTCACTTATTAAGGTCCGCTATGGGAAAAAGTAGACCTTCTAACTCAACATTCAGTACAACCCCAAATACAGGCTACAATCCTAGTCCCTCTTCCAACTTTTCAGGTGTTCCTCCACAAACGGAAACACTCACTCCCCCATTAAGGCTTTTGAAATACCCTTATGCTGACGGAAGAATTGGAAAATCAATCCGCAGTTTTGAGTATCCCAACAAATCATCATTATTAATAGAAGGCGGTTATTACTGGGAATCTGATGAGATCAGAGGTTATAATGGGATGCTTCAACTTAATCTTAGCCCTAAATTCAGCTTCAATGCGAGAGGGAATGTTATGGTAGAAAAAATTGATGACCTTCAGGAAAGAGTAGACATATATCATGTGAACGGGACCTATCACTTGATATCAGAAAATAGAGTTGATTTATGGATTGGAGGCGGTTATTCTACATTGATACTTGATGAGTTTATTTCGGGTTACAATTATAATATGGGAACAGAATTGTTCATCACCAAACCTCTAAGTTTATACTTCACATGGCACTTTGGTACTTTTGATGAGGATATCAAATTCCAGGAAATTCATTGTGATGTGAGACTTTATATCAAAAGCTTTTACTTCAAAGCAGGATTCCAGAATACAAAAATCGTAGATGTGGGATTCAATGGTGCTTCACTTGGTGCGGGAATTATTATTTTCTAGATTTCAGCCCCAATACCAATATTTTTTGCTTTATGCTTATAAAAAAACAGGTGAAGTTCATAAGCATGACCTCCACCTGAAAATTGTATTGTTAAGGATTTATTTTTTCTTAATCAATTATGCCTCAACAGTAAGTGCTTCTTGAAGTGCTACTGCCACTGCAACAGAGGCTCCTACCATCGGGTTATTCCCCATACCAATCAATCCCATCATTTCTACATGGGCTGGAACTGATGATGAACCGGCAAACTGAGCATCAGAATGCATTCTACCCATAGTGTCTGTCAAACCATAAGAAGCAGGCCCTGCCCCTACATTATCAGGGTGCAATGTACGTCCTGTTCCTCCTCCTGAAGCAACAGAGAAGTATTTCCCTCCTTCTTCTAATCTTTCTTTCTTATAAGTCCCTGCCACTGGATGTTGGAAACGTGTAGGGTTGGTTGAGTTACCAGTAATGGACACATCAACATCTTCTTTATGCATAATTGCCACACCTTCACGAACGTCATCTGCACCATAGCATTTCACTTCCCCTCTTGGTCCTTTAGAAAAACGTCTTTCCTCTAATACATGAAGTTCTCCAGTCTGATAATCAAATTGTGTTTTTACATAAGTAAAACCATTGATTCTGGAAATAAGGTAAGCGGCATCTTTTCCGAGTCCATTCAAAATGACTCTCAGAGGATTCTTTCTTACTTTATTAGCTGACAAAGCAATTTTAATGGCTCCTTCTGCCGCTGCAAAAGATTCATGACCGGCTAAAAATGCGAAACAGTTGGTGTTCTCATTTAATAACCTAGCTGCCAAGTTACCATGTCCTAAGCCCACTTTTCTTTGATCTGCTACTGAACCTGGAATACAAAAAGCTTGGATACCTTCACCTAACACGGCGGCAATATCACTAGCCTGCGTTAATCCTTTCTTCAAAGCAATTGCAGCTCCTAGAATATAAGCCCATTTTGCATTTTCAAAGGCAATTGGCTGTGTCTCTGTTACAATTTGATAAACATCAACACCGTGCTCTTCTACATATTTTCTTGCTGCTTCTAAAGATTCAAAATCGTATTCTTTTAAAACTTTCTCGATTTGATTTACTCTTCTTTCGTATCCTTCAAATAAAGCCATGATTGTAATTTTTTAATGTGGTAAAATAATTTTGATAATTGAATTATTGATGACGAGGGTCGATGTATTTCTCAGCTTCATCAAAACGTCCATAATTGCCCTTTGCTTTTTCCATGGCATCATTGGCATCCATCCCTTTCTGAATCATTTCCATCATTTTACCTAAGTGAACGAATTCATAACCGATCACTTCTTCATTTTCATCAATGGCCAAACGAGTAACATATCCTTCTGCTACTTCTAAATATCTTACGCCTTTATCTTTTGTGCCATAGGTTGTACCTACTTGGCTTCTTAATCCTTTTCCTAAATCCTCTAATCCTGCACCAATTGGAAGTCCTCCTTCTGAAAATGCTGATTGAGTTCTGCCATAAACGAACTGTGAGAAGATTTCACGCATCGCTACATTTATTGCATCACAAACTAAATCAGTATTTAATGCTTCTAAGATTGTTTTACCTGGCAAAATTTCTGAAGCCATAGCCGCTGAGTGCGTCATTCCTGAACAACCCACAGTTTCTATTAAAGCCTCTTCAATAATTCCATTTTTTACATTGATTGTTAACTTAGATGCTCCTTGCTGTGGAGCACAAGTCCCTACACCATGAGATAATCCAGAAATGTCATAAACATCTTTTGCATGAACCATTCTACCTTCAACTGGAATTGGTGCATTTTGATGTGCATTTCCCCCCATTTGTGCCAGTGGACACATACCTTGAATTTCTGCTGTGTAATTCATATCGTAGTAAATCTTAATGTTATTTTTTCGTGTACCTTATCTTATACGATGTTAAAATTGACTAAGATTAGATACCACGGTTAATAACTTTTAAGATTTAAAAAATAATTGAATTACTATTCATTTATTTTCCAAGGTGGGTTCAAACGGTTCTCTCCAGCAAAAAATAATATGATCTGATTCCCGTCTAAATCTTTTAATCTAGCTTCTCTCCAAAGCCATCGTTGATCAACAGGCATTTCTTCCATTTGAATTCCCTGAGCAATCAATTCATTGACTTTCTCATCTAAATTTTCGCATTCAAAATATACATAAATACCTCCTCCCTGCGGAAGCTGCTCCACTAAGTGCAAAGAGAACGTTGCACCATTTTCACATTCAAAACGAGCATAGTGATCATCAGAATGAACAATCAATTTCAGTCCAAGCTTTTTATAGAATCGTATTGCTTTTGGGACGTTTAATGTGGGAACTGTAATTTGGTTTAAATTCATTGTTTAGGATTTATTTTTATTATCAAGTAGAAGAGATTAAAGCATAGTTACTCCATTTTTATTGTTTACTTTTGCAAAATGGAAAATACAAAACAAGAACAGCCTAATAACCCTTTGCACGGTGTCAAACTTTCTGATATTGTAGAATATTTAGTGGACTATTATGGATGGGAGCAATTGCATAGTAGAATTCAAATCAATTGTTTTTATAGTAACCCGTCCGTAAAATCAAGTTTAAAGTTTTTAAGAAGAACACCTTGGGCAAGAGAGAAAGTAGAGCAACTTTACCTTGAAAAGATGAAAAAGCAATCCAAGTAGTGCTCTACATCCATTAATCATTATAGAGTAAATACTTCTTTCTCATCAACTTGTATTTATCTAGATCTTCTTTCCAAGCGTTTTTTATTTCTGCTTCTGTTTTTCCTTTATCTAAAGCTAAACGGACCTGATCAGTACCACAAAGAAGATCCATCCATTTGTTTTTTGAGATGATAGATTTACTTTCTTCAGCATTGAATTTTTTATTCCATTCAATGATATAAGAAAGTTGCAACCCACCTCTTTTTTCATTCCTTAAATCTTCACCGAAGCACAATTGATCTTTGAGTACAGGATTTGTTGCTGCTCCAGGCGTAGATTTTGGTGTAAATTCAAAGTCACCCAATTTTTGATTAGGATAACCGATCACTTGAAAAGGAAAACTCGTCCCTCTTCCTATACTAACAGGAGTTGCCTCAAAGAAACAGAGTGAAGGATAAAGTAAAATTGACTGATCATTCGGTAAATTGGGAGATGGTTTTACCGGCAATCTGAAAGGCATTTGATGATCATAATTTTTCACTGGAATCACGGTCAGATCACACTTGTTTTTATTTCTCAGCCACTGTTCTCCGTTAATCATCTGTGCCAACTCACCCACTGTCAAGCCATGCAGAATAGGAATTTGGTGCATACCCACAAAAGACTTGAATTTCAAATCTAAAACAGGTCCATCAATATACATCCCATTAGGATTAGGACGATCCAATACCAGCATTTGCTTTCCTGCTTCCGCACAAGCTTCCATCATATAGTGCATGGAACTGATATAAGTATAAAAACGGCAACCCACATCCTGTATGTCAAAAATGACTAGATCAACTTGTTCCAATAATTCAGGTGAAGGCCTTTTATTTTTACCATAGATAGAGTAAATCTTAATACCCGTTGAAGGGTCAATAGCATCATCAACATGCGCCCCTGCATCTTCTTTTCCTCTGAAACCATGTTCGGGAGCAAAAATCATCTGAATATCCACTCCCAATGCTACCAATGAATCCACCAAATGTACATCGCCAATAGTAGAAGTTTGATTTACCAACACGCCCACTTTCTTTCCTTCTAAGAGTGGCAAGTAGCTTTGAGTTTGTGCTGCACCTACAATTATTTCTGGAGTTGCCTCTTCTTGTTCTTTAATTGTTTTTGTTTCAGCAGTGCATGCCAAGTTGACTAAAATCAAGAAAGGGAAAAGTAGTAGTCTAAACATCTGATTTATTTAATTTAGGAATGGATAATGTAGAAATACTTACTCTTTCTACCTTTTTTGTATTAGGATTTTCTAGTGACTTATAGGAAGTCCCTTCTTTATATCTTCTATCAATTGTTACAGGAAGTGATCCTTTAGGTGGAATCTCCCCTATCATTATTTTTCCTACTGCGTTTCTGAGTGCTTTTGAATTTTGATAAGCGAGAAGTATTCCATTTTGTTTTTCAATGCCTTGAAATGAACGTAATACATAAGCATTACCTAATACCACTGTAAAATGATGAGGCAATTGATTTGCTTGCTCCATATACTTTATCTGTGCATAGGTGATTTTATATGGGTATTTTAATGTAGGGGATGCTTTTCCGTTTTCTAATTCAACAGCAATATCTTTCGCACCTTGGGTCATATAAAACCCTGAAAGTTGGCTGATGACAGTATCAAAGTTTTTTAATTTTTTGATTAATGCCGTTACTTCTTGTTGAGAAGCTCTTTTTGATAAGAAAAAGGATGTCACCTCCATTCCCTTACTTTGCATCATGGAAGTTAATTCACTGTAGTTTTTGGAGCCAATATTCACAACGGCAATTCTTCCACTTCCTTTTGACAAAGGCAATCCACCTTCATATTGCAATAAAGTCACTGCCTCATCTGCAATATTCTGGATCAAATGCTTCGCTTTTAAAGGGTGAAGGTCTTCATATAAATTATCTGCTGATGGAGAAACCGGACGGTCAAGACCAGCCCATTTTTTCATTAAAAGCATTCTCCAGCCTTTTTGATCAATATCTTCCCAAGTTATATTACCATTATCAATCTCTTCTTTCACGGCGTCAATAGCATCTCCAATATGATTTGTAAATTCCACAACATCATTTCCAGCTACTAGTGCTTTAGCATCTGCCTTTCCATACATTTGAAATCTTTTTGTGATAGCATCCATCAAAATTCCATCCGTAAAAATCAATCCATTAAAGGCTAATGAATCTCTAAGCACTTCTGTAATAATCTTTGGAGATAAAGAGGAAGGCTGTTCGTCCCAGACGGGTACACTTAGATGAGCCGTCATCACACCTCCCACTCCTGCTTCAATTATTTTTTTGAAAGGGTACAACTCCATTGAATCCAACCTTGGAATATCATGAGGTATAACAGGAAGGTCTTTATGAGAATCTACACTTGTATCTCCATGTCCAGGGAAATGTTTGCCTACTGCCAGTACTTTTTGAGATTGAAGTCCGTGAACATATTGAATTGCCTTGGCAGCTACTTTTTCTTTATTTTCACCAAAGGACCTATAATTAATCACCGGATTCAGAGGATTGTTATTTAAATCCACTACTGGACCATAGCTTACGCTTACCCCCACTCTTTTGAGCTGTTCTGCCATTTGTACTCCCATTTCAAATATCAGGTGATCATCTTCAATCGCCCCGAGAGTCATGGCATAAGGATAAGAGATCCCATCTTTAGGCAAGCGCATTCCCAAACCCCATTCAGCATCTAAAGTATATACTAGAGGAGTCTTGGCTACTTTATTTAATTTATTGATGGCATTGACTTGAGTTGCAGCTCTTCCTTTAAAGAAAATCACTCCCCCAACATTGTACTTTTTCACTAGGTCTTCCACCTCGCTATAACTATTTGAGGTATAATGAGGTACAATAAACAATTGTGCAATTTTCTCTTCTTCATCAAGTGAATTCCAGACCGAATCCACCCAATGCAGATCTTCCACAGAAGCGTTGAAAAAAGAAGGATAATGCTTTTCTTGGGCAAAAGTGATTGTACTAATGACCATAAAGACCTTTAAAAAAAGTATTGATTTCAAGAAATTAGGCATATATTACGGAATAAGTGTTTTTCTGTTAGCTCAAAGCACTAAATTAATAACTCTCTTATCAAAAAACATTGTTTATTTACTTTCTTTTCAGTGATGTATTTTTTTGCAATTGTTTTCGCTCTTTTTTTAGTCCATCAAAACATAGTTTACGCTCAAGGTTGTAGTGATGCAGGGATCTGTACTACAGGAGCACTTAACCCTGAAAATGATGGCGAAAACTTATCGTACTTTGAAAATCAATTTACGGTAGATTATTTACTCTATTATCAAATCTATCAAGATAATCATACCGACAGAGGCATTGGCGTGGCTATTAATTACCACCTCAATAGAAGAAACAGCTTTCAAATTAAAACGGCATACGCATTTAAAGAAAGCCCTCTGACAACTACAAGTGGTATAGGTGATATTACCTTGGCTTATAGTTACGCCCTTCTTCAAACCGAAAAATGGCAAGTAGCTACAGTGATAGGTGGTAAAATCCCTACATCAGATGCAGATGCTTCACTCAATGGCCTTCCACTGCCTATGTATTTCAATACTTCTTTGGGAACATATGACGCACTGATTGGTATTGCAGTATCTTCAAAAGCATGGCACCTCTCTTTCGGTTATCAGCACCCACTTACCACTGCTTCAAAGCATGAATATGATCCTGATTATTGGTCGGAACAACCTAATTACAAATGGATGCAGAACTGGTACCCCGCCACTCGTCACCTCGATAGAAAAGCGGATGTTTCAGGCAGGTTAAAATATACTTTAAGGACTTCCAAATGGGCTTTATCACCTTCAGTACTGGCCATATACAAACTTGAGAATGCTTTTGTTGAAAGTCTTAATAATGGCAATTATGTCTTTGAAAAATCTGATGGACTTGCAGTCAATTTACTTCTGGAAGGAAGCTACAATTTCTCTCCTTATTTCAGTGTAGGTGCAATCGCCGCTTACGCCTCTTTACAGCGTCCTTTCAACCCCGATGGTTTAGCTAGAGATTACGTTTTCAACCTACTATTAAAACATCAATTCTAAGAAAATGAGCAAGAATTTATTTTTTTATACTCTCTTTGCACTACTGCTGCCTTTCTCATTATTCGGTCAGAATGTATGGCTCGATAGTGCTATTACTTACTATGAATATGGCAACTTCGACAAATCCATAGCGCTTCTACAAAAGGTCCCTAGCAGTGCTACAAAAACAGTTTTAAATAGAAAGAAAGCTTGGCTTGGTAAAAACTACGGACAATTAGGGCTTTATACCAAGGCATTCCAACTACTCGATAATGATATAGTAAAAAATTCACCGGCATATATAGAAATTCTGAATGCTAAAGGTTTCTTATATCAAAATCAAGGCTACCCAAATGAAGCAATAAAAGTACTAGAAGAAGGGGCATTTTTATTCAAGAGTTTTAAAGAAAGTGAATTTCTGAATACACTTAAAATCGAAAATTTCTCTCTTACTGGAATCGCATACTGGCAACTAGGAGCAATTGATGAAGCCACAGATTATCTAAAACAAGCTTTAGTACTGAATGAAAATATCAATGATAAAATCGGAGCCGCTAACATCAACCTTAATTTAGGTCTCGTTTATAGTTCTTCAGACACTTACAAGGCCCAATATCATTATGAGGAAGCTTTGAAGGTATATAAGGAGGTTTATCCAGAAGAAAACCATCCGAGTATGGCTTCTATTTACATTAATATTGGAATCATTTTCCAGAAAAATTTCTTACTCGACAAAGCCATTGCTTCCTTCGAGAAAGCGGCAGGTATATGGGAGAAAACATATGGAAGCAACCACCCCAATGTTGCTTTTGCATATGTCAATATGGCGGACGCTTATCTTAAAAGTAATCAAGCTGAATTAGCGATTGAATTCTACGACCTCGCATTATCACAATACCAATCTATTTTCGGTGCAAAGCACCCAGAAATTGCCAATATTTTCCTGAAGAAAGGAGAAATTAATTTTGAGGCAGGTAATACAAAAGAGGCTTTACGATTGTATCAAGAGGCTTTAATTGCAAATAACACCAACTTCAATGATCCTAATATCAACTCACAACCCACTGGAGAAGACTTCATAAGCCCTTTTATTAATATCGTCGTATTACAAAAAAAGGCAGAAGCACTTGAAAAATTGCATTACACAAAAACACTCAAAAGAAATGATCTGCTTGTTGGTATTCAAGGGCTGAAACTTGCACATCAAACGATACAGAATATTAGGAACACGCAAAGAAGCAAAGCGGATAAGATACGTCTGAGTGCTATCACCAACGATATTTATTCTAGCGGTATCACACTTTGCCTGGCACTTTCTAAGGCTTCAATTAATTCAGAAAAATGGATCAAAGAAGCATTTCATTTTGTGGAATGGAGCAAAGCGGCGACACTTTTAGAATCGATTCAGGAAACCAATGCCAAGTCATTTTCAGGTATTCCTTCCTCTTTACTTGAAAAGGAAAATCTTTTGCTTGAAAAGGTAAACTCATTAGAGCAACAGATCTTGAAATGCAATCCATCAGAAATCCAAAGGTTAGAAGAAGCTCTTTTCAATACACAAAATGAATTGAAATCACATGTTAGTGCATTGGAAAAAGAATATCCAAAATATTTTGAACTGAAATACAAGCAGGAAAATATCACTTATAAAGAGATTCAAGAAAACATCAAAGACAACGAAGCTTTGATCAGTTATTTCATTGCTGAAAAAGAAGAGCTGCTTTATATTTTTGTGATCACAAAAGGTAAGATTAAGATATTTACGGAAGTTTTTGATGATAATGTGAAAGATGAAATTATCAGTCTGGAAACAGGTTTAAAATTTAATTTTGATGAAATCATCATCATGTCCACTAATTATTTGTCACCGATTCTCTTCCCTTTTACTTTTTCTGATAAAATCACTCAGATCACCTTTCTTTTAGATGGGCAAATTAATAATATCCCTATGGACTTGCTTCTTACGGATGAAGTGAGTGACAAAAACCTGCCATTTAATAAATATCCTTTCCTAGTCAACCGATTTGCTGTTAATTATAACTTCTCTGCCACATTAGCATTTTCAAATATGGAAGAAGAAGACATCACTCCTAGTTTTGCAAGCTGGGCACCTATCAACTTCACGGACAGTGCTGGTCAGGAAGTACTCAACAGTTTATATGGCTCTCTTTCAGAAGTGAATGAAATTGGTGCATTATTCAGAACAAAAGGCTGGACGGCAAAGAACTATACTTATACAAATGCTCGTAAAAGTATCTTGAAAAGTGACAGTGTAAACACTTACAATTATCTGCATTTTGCCACTCACGGTTTTGTAGATTCAGAACATCCTAATCAATCTTATATTTATTTACTAGATGAACAAGGACATGAAGGACTTCTGTATGCTTCAGACATTTACAACCTCAATTTGGATGTCAATCTAGTGACCCTTTCCGCATGTGAAACCGGTATGGGAAAACTCACAAAGGGAGAAGGATTGATTGGATTATCAAGAGCTTTAAAATATGCCGGGGCAAAAAATGCTGTTGTTTCTCTTTGGAATATCAATGATTATTCTACGGCTTTACTGATGAAACATTTTTACAGTGGTATCACTGCAGGTGAGACAATTTCTGCCTCATTACAGAAAGCCAAAATTAAACTTATTCAAGATGGTCTTTACTTCAGCCCATATTATTGGGCTCCATTCACATTAATTGGTCATCATTAGGAACTTCTGAATATTGTGCATTGTTGTTGAGGTTGACTATATATGTTTTTTTCCCGAAAACTGCACTCACTCTATGAATAACAATGATACTACAGTATTAGTAATTGATGATGAAAAAAATCTGTTGGATAGTATTATCGACTTGCTTGAGATTAATGATTTTAAAGTATTAGCAGCACAAAGTGGACATGAAGCACTTGAGATTATTGAAGAAAAAATACCTGATATCATCTTATGCGATGTAATGATGCCAAAAATGAATGGCTATATATTTCTGACGGAGCTAAGAAAAAACCCTTTAGCTGTGGGTATTCCTTTTATATTTCTATCAGCAAAAAGTGATAAGCAAGATATCAGAAGAGGAATGGACCTGATGGCTGATGATTACCTTACAAAACCTTTTACTCATGAGGAACTTATCAACAGTATTAATGCTAGAGTAAACCGTATTGGTGTTTTGAAAAGAGAAATCATGATGTTTATGCAAAACATCAACAATAGCTTAGAAGTAGTCAACAGAAGCAGTAAAGAAATTGAAGTAAGCACAGAACTAGAAACTGTAAAGGCTATGCTGAGAAGTCAGAATGAGGCCATAGAAAAGTACTGTCATATCAATTCACATAAAGTAAGAGGTCCTCTGTGTAGAATCATGGGCTTATTGGAACTGTTTAATGAGCAGGACACGAATTACAATAAAGAAATTCTCACTCACCTTAAAACAAGTGCCTCCGACCTTGACAAAATCACCAAGGAGATTTCCTATGCTATTTCAACGACAAGACCGGCGGTTTAAATATATCTTCAGCAAGATTAAAAACTAAGTACCAATACAAAAGCATTATTTAAAAAATAAGGCCTTCGTAAAACTATCATTACTGTTTTACGAAGGCCTCTTACTAACCTACTATTTTATTCTTCAGTTGTGTGATTCTTTCCTCAAAGGTTACTTTCGAAATATCTACATCCTTATTTCTGATAGTATCCAAATATTCAAAAACTTCCTCCTGATGATCCGTACTTTTTCCGGTATTAGCCTCAATATATCTCATTTTAGACCACAATACTGTTTTAAGCTGTGTCTTTGCATCATCCATCATATAGTATTCAACAATAATTGAATTGTGATCTACATGAATAATACTTGATTTCACTCTTACCCACTCTCCTACAGCAGCCGGCCTTAGATATGAAATTTGATGATTGAATATCACCCAACCTGTTCCAAATTCCTTATAAATATCTGCAGTGTTATAACCATACAATTGCGGTACCCTGTCCTCTCTGGCATTAAAGAAATAATCAAAATACTTAGAGTTATTCAGGTGTCTGAATGGGTCGCAATCCTGAAAACGAATGATCACTCTTGATTCTGTTTCCTTAGGATAACTTTTCTGTAAGTCGTGATAAAAAGGCATATTTTTAGGTTTATTATTGGAATCTATCGTTACGGTCAATCCATGAGTTACGCTTCTCCCACTTCAAATCCTGTAGCATTGCTGCTTTCACTGCAATTGTAATATTATAAGATTGTCGTGGACCAAATGGAATCCAGTTGGCTGTTAATTGCCAACAGTGCAGATCTCTTGTCAAATCTAGAGATGTATATGAGAATGCGTTTTCTTTAAAGTCAAAACCTGATCTGAAGGCAAACTTCCACTTTGGTGTCAAAGAGACATCACCTGAGAAAGTAAAGGTTTGCGTGATCGTTGGTTCTGCCTCACCTGTTTTATTATAATTCAAGTTGTAGTTCAATGACAATGACCAAGGGATATCAAAATCCAGATACAAATCAGGGTTTCTTCTCATCTGCTCTAGCATCTGACGCTCCATTTCGTTTCTTGGCTGCATTTGATCCAGTTTCTCTTCTTGCTTTTTCTTTGCTCCTTTAGGTGCTAATCTTGTTCCTAAAGAAACGGTTAAACTGGTCAGATCTGCAATTTTCCCATCCGTATCCCAAAGTAAGTCTTTAGATTTATACTGACTCGTCACTACTTCCTTCTTCAAATCTTCGTCATAAGCTGTAGAAACAATCTCATACTTATAAGGGTTCCAGCGAGACTGAACGGACACATCTACCTTTTTAAAGAGAGTTGTTCTAAACCCGGCATTAATATCAGACCAGTTCAATGAATCCCTTTCAAAATCATATCCTGATGAAACTTGAAGGTTATTCAAGAGCATTGTCTTTTTAGCCTTTCCGGTTTCTTCATCTTTCTTCCCGGATTTGAGCTCCAGAATGTTGTTGATGGAGAAGTTCAAACTATTACTTCGCCCAGCGGAAGGTTTACCTACTAAGCCACCTTCTGATCTAAACATTTCACGACCTTTAGTATCAGTATTTGACGTTTGTACATATTGATAGTAATCATAAGTTGGATCACCAAAGTCAGGTCTAAAACTCATTGATACGTTTGGCTGAATAGTATGACGGATGACAGAACCACCTTTCATATTATAGAACATGAACATGTTGGTGTTAAAACCTACTGAAGTACTGTATTCTTGATATCTCGTCAATTCATTTGTTGTATCAACTAAAACCGCATTTTCTTCTTCAATAAATGTATAATCATAACGGAAAGGATGCCAGTATTCTTTGTAACTCACACTTGGAGAAAGTGTAAAATACTTAAAGATTTTCATCTGAGTGGAAACAGGAAGTTCATGCGTAATACCCCACTGGAAATCTTCTGAATAATCTCCAAAGTTTAATAATAAATCAGGGTACCTGCCTGTATCATCCAACCCGTCTGAAGGATCGTTATCAGCACCAACTACGTCAAAGGGAAGTCTTCCCTGCCCAGGTTTGTTGGTTACTGAACCTGATGCTCTCATATTATAAGTAAAGCCTATTTCTGAGATTGCATTTGATTTTTTAAATAAAGATTTGAAAGGTCTTGTACGAGCAACGTTGAAAGAGCCTTCCGGGCTTAAAGTTGCTTCACCTGTCGTTACGTTTTGTTGGTAACGTGTTTGTGCCGTCATGGACATGTTTACATTACCCACCGCAAAGTTGTTGCTATAACTTACAGAAGAGTTCATAGAAGACTGAAGGAAGTCATTCGCGTTCTGTGAGTTATTTCTGTTATAATCAGAGTTGGCAATATTAATATTGGCCGAGAATCTTGAATTCTTCTTGCTCTCCTGAGAGTGTGACCACTGTATCTGATAATCTTGTCTTACGGTAAGAGAACCATCGTTTTCCTGAAAGAGGTTATTTACGATGGAGAACCTTGTGTTACCACTGAATGAATATCTTTTACGGTATTGAGAGGAAACATTCAAGCCCCATCCACCCAAAGTATAAGCAGTACCAAGTACAGTCAAGTTAAAATAATCTGTCAGTGCAAGGAATACACCACCATCTCTTAAGTAAAAACCTCTGTCTGTTGATTCACCGTAAGTAGGCATTACAAAACCAGAGGTATTATCTGTCGTTGCAGGGAAAAGTCCAAAGAAAAATCCCAAAGGAAGAGGGGATTCATTTAATTCAACCAAAAATGGTCCTGACACTACGTTTTTTTCTGGAACTACTTTTAATTTTTTCGTTCGGAAACCAAAGTGAGGGTGTTCAAGTCTACATGTTGTATAAACATTGTCGCCCATATACATTTCTGGGCCAGCCGTCTTTTTTACAATCTGAGAGGTAATAATACCATCACTTTCCTCGGTTACAATACCTTTGATCAGACCTTTTTGAGTTTCATAATTGTAGATCATCTCATTAGCATTAAATGTCTTTTCCCCATCTTTAAAAATGGGTTTCTCTACAATTTGTCCCGTCGTATCTGGAATACCCTGTGCTTTTACAATGTGAGTCACAAAGTTCATCTGTATATCTCCTGCATTCAGTTTCTGTTCACCAAATTCCACTTCGGCATTTCCGACCATGTACATGGTTTGGGTTCTCATCACAAAGTTGGAGGAATCTGAGGTGTATTCTACTGGAAAATCAAAGGCATCTTCAGTAGCGGCAATGCCTTCATCCCCTTCCCTTTTCCAAGTATCCAATGTTTCAATCATGTCCTCGGAAGGAAGCTCATGATCACTAAAATTAAATATTACTTCATCCAATTCTTCAAAAATCCCGGAGTTTTTGGCTTCTTCCCATTCATTGGGGTCCGTAGATTTCAAGGCGGCATCCAACTGATTCATCCGTTCTACAATGTCAGGCTCAGCCATGTCTTCACGTACTTGTTGCAATTCTCTATCGCCTCTGAATAACACAGAGTCGGCAAAAGCCTTCATCGCAATGGCATAATTGGATATAAGCTCATTCTTAGCACCAGCGTTTAGCAAATTCAATGTTTTTGCTAACTCCCTAGCTGCCTGCCTACTTTTGGCAGTGTCATTATAAATTCTAAAATATGTCTCTTCCTCTTCTGGTTCTAAGACATATTTGCTAGCTTCTGCTTTTGATGGAGTAAACATCATAAAAAATAAAGCCACCGCTAGACCAAACAATAGGTTATGCAAAAAATTAAGTATATCTATTTTTTTGAACAAAGTACGGATCATGTATCAGATGACATTTTGAAAGTCATATTTTACAAATTTAAGGTATTATTTCGAGTCTTCATTATCAAAAATGGAAAGAAATATAGAATAAATGATATTCTTTGATAAATTTGAGATGTCATAATTAAGCTGCAAGCTACATTAGAACAAATAAGATTTCAAATCAAATATTATAATTGTGTCCACAATCAAAGTTGAATTTTCACACGAAGTTAAAGTAGGCATTTTCGCAACTATCTCGGCCTTCGTGCTTTACTTCGGTTATAACTTCTTAAAAGGGATTGACATTTTTTCAAATCAAAATACTTTTTATGTCGAATACCCAAGCGCCGCAGACCTACAGGTCTCTAATAATGTCACCATAAACGGTTACATAGTTGGAAGAGTATCTAGTATGGAGCTATTACAAAATCAAAATAATATGGTAAAAGTGACTTTAGATATCAATGAAGATATTAAAGTTTACAAAAATACTGTTGCTATAATTGCAGACAAAGGAATGCTCGGTGACAAACAAATTATCTTAAGAACTGAAGGTGAAGGAGAGCTTGCTCCACCGGAAACTACCCTTGCTGGAGGTGTAGAAAACGGCATGGTTGCAGCAATCGTTGATAAATTAGATCCGCTTTTTGCAAGTCTAGAGGCTACTCTTGATACTGCAAAAGGAATGATGTCTCAATTTAGAGTGGCTGGCGCTACTGCTGACTCTACTCTAATGTCGGCAAAGTCCATCATGAGAAAAGTTGACAATGGAGGTTTAGACAAAACTTTATACAATTTACAAGTGATGTCGAGTGAATTTTCTGCTGCTTCTAAAAAGTTAGAACCTATCTTAGCAAAAATGGATCATTTAGCAGATTCATTAAATGACGCTCCTTTGGCACAGACAGTAAAAGAAGCACAGCAATTACTGGCTTCTGCAAATACTACTCTGCAAAACGTCAACGATCCGAACGGCACAGTAGGTGCATTACTGACAGAAAGAGAACTTCATGATCAGATGGTGAGAACAATGGCTGATTTAGATTCATTGTTTATTGATTTCCAAGAACACCCAAAGCGTTATATCCACTTCTCTGTTTTTGGAAAGAAAGACAAAGCACCGAAGGAGAAGAAAAAGAAATAGGCTGAAAACTTAAGTATCAATGAATAATAAGCTTTTATTATTTCTTCTTATTATTCTTTGATTACAATCATTAAAAATTATGAGGAACTTATAGTAAGTTAATTTTGCTTTAGTACTTATATTTAGAAAAAATTAAACAATAAATAAATGATTACAGGTAGTGAGTTAATTACGCTCGTAAGAGACGCGGACTTTTTTAGTGAAATGCAAGCCCTTAAGAAGGATTTCTTGAAAGTGGACCCTGCATTTATGGACCTAAGTGATGATGACTTTATTTCTATCATTTTAATCACTCCATCCATCGGTATTGCATTAGCCAACGGCAGTGTAAGTCATTATGAAGAAATTACTTTAAGAAGAAAAGCACGCAAGCTTTCAAGAAGAAGTTTCTTCCAGAAAAATGACCCCCTTGCTCCTGCATTAAAATACCTTTCATACAACTTCTCTGAGTGGGAAAATCGTTTTTATAAATTGATTAAAATAACGATGCACTCTTCTTTAAAAGAGAACAATGTTGTTTTGGAAACATTGAAAAACCCTGACTCTTTAACAGGTGATTTAAAAAGAGATATCTTAAATGCTCCTTTCATCTTTGTTAAATTCATTTCTTTCTTATTTATGGAAGAGGATGACGATTTACTTAATGAAAGAGCAATTACAGAAGTGGAATTAGAGAAGATTAAAGAAATTGGTCTTGCATTAGAATTGGACAATGTGCCGATCTTTAATGCCTTCTGCCAGTCTTTTGTCGTTAGATCTGGTTCGCTGATTGAAGAATAAAGAGAAGTTTCAGTACTCAAATGCTGATTCACTCAGAAAGCCTTACACCTCTATCTCATTGGTTGTAAGGCTTTTTATGTTATTAAAGCTCATTATATTGAAATTTTTCAAAAAGAGAATATGTATTTATGACGCTTTCAAGTAATTTTGCAGTATGAGTACAGAAGCCATTGAAATATTAAACGACTACAAATTACGTAGAACTACAGGAAGAATCAGCATTATCAATATTTTCAGAGATAGTAATATCGCCTTGAGTGAAAACATTATCGAAGAAAAACTGATAGGTTTATGTGACCGTGCTACTATTTACCGTACTCTCAAAACATTTATAGAGGTAGGTATTTTACATAGAGTGATTGATGAAAACTCAATTGTGAAATATGCTATGTGCAATACAGAGCATTGCTCGCACTCACACCACAGTCATGATCATGTGCACTTCAAATGCCAAGTATGCGGCAATACTGAATGCATGGATGATTTGCAAATTACTCCTGTAAAACTTCCTGAAGGATATACTTCTAAGGAAACCAACTACTTAATCATTGGCACTTGTAAAAATTGCAACTAGCAGACTATTTTTTTTATTCCTTATGCAACCCTGAGTATCTTAAGCTGTCTTTAAAGTAAACAAAGCAAAAACTTATGACAGCGATAATAGAAAGATGCAAAGAGGGCGATAGAAAAGCTCAATTTGAACTCTATCAGCAATATTCAAAAGCAATGTATAATATATGTGTCCGCATCATCAACAACCTTGAAGAAGCGGAAGACATACTGCAGGAAGCCTTTCTAAGTGCTTTTAGAAATCTAGACCAGTTTAAAGGGACTTCTTCTTTTGGTTCATGGCTCAAAAGAATTGTTGTGAACCACTCCATCAACCATGTAAAAAAGAGACGTCTTGAACTTGTGGAAATGGAAGAAGGACGAATTCCTGACCATTTGGACAATGAGGGCGAACAAGACATTGATTTGATATTGAATATTGACAGAATCCGAGAAGCTATTCAACTATTGCCTGACGGTTATCGCATTGTTTTTTCTTTGTATTTATTGGAAGGATATGACCACAAGGAAATATCCCAAATTTTGAACATCAGTGAATCAGCTTCTAAGTCACAGTACAGCAGAGCGAAAAAGAAACTGAAAGATATTTTAAAAGTATCACTCTAAATTCTCTTTACTATGGATAAAATTGAAAAATTCATCCTTGAAAATAGAGGAAAGTTAGATGCCTTAACACCCTCTGATGGATGTAATCAAAGATTTGAAGAAATATTAAACGACAACCTTGAAAAAGAGGTGGTCCGTTTGAGATCTGACATAAAAAACTATCATCAACCTTCAGACAAAATCTGGTCAAGGATTGAAAAAGAACTCCGCAATGAGCCACTTCAGGAACAGCAGATTGACGAAGTGATTCAAAATTCTTCTCTTAATAAATTTGATGCCCCAAAAGGTCTTTGGGATAAAATTGAAAACGCGTTAGATGAAGAAGAAAAAGAAAATACACCCCAACAGGAGACCAAAGAAGTAAAATTACTTTTCAGCAAACAGTGGTTATCTGTAGCGGCAGTATTAATTATTGGCGTAGGTATTGGGTGGTTTGGCAATAGTAATTTTAATACTGTTGATGAATCTACCCCCGTTGCTTCTCAAAATTCAGAATGGGAACAGGCAGAAGATTATTACATGACGCTTATTTCTAATAAAAAAATGCAGATCAATGCATTAGACTTTGAAGACATTAAGCTACTTGACGATTTCAGTGTTCAATTAAAACACCTTCAACGAAACTACAAGGCGTTGAAAAAAGAGGCATCAACAAGTGCTGAACCAGAGATTGTAAGAAAACAAATGGTGATCAATCTTGAGCTTCAAATTGAGCTCCTAAACAAACAAATGGAAATTATTATCAACTCTACTAAACCAAAGAGGAATCATGAAGAAAAACAACAATATAGTATATAATACAGCGATTCTTTTCTTGCTGTCCGTGACATTAGCGTTTGGGCAACAGCCAAATTTGAAGGAAAAAAAGATAAATGAAACTTTTAGTAAAATAGATGAAACATCACTTATTACCATTGAAAATAAGTTTGGTGATGTAATTCTTGAAACCTCAAAGGATCAAAAAAATGTTGAAGTTGAAGTCGTTATACAAGCTTGGCACTCTTCGGAGAAAAAAGCGTTAGCACTGTTAGAAGAAATCAGAGTGGTCAATCAATCTTCAGGACGCAATGTTCATTTTGAAACTATTGTTCCAAGCAGTACAAATATCAATAACAAAAAAGGGTTTAAAATCATTTATAACATTTCTGCTCCTCAAGACATCAATATCGATTTTCATAATAAATACGGGTCAATTACCACTGAAAGCATTAATGGCTCTTCAGTACTGGACGTTGCTTATGGCTCATTAAAAACTAAAGACCTTAATGGATCATCGAATGAAATTAAAATCAGTTACGGAAGCGGTGATATTGATTTTATTGAGAAAGGAGAAGTTAGATCACGTTACCTTGGCAAATTGAACATAGGTCAAGCCAACAAGCTAGAAATAGATGATAAATACGGAAACATAAGTATTGGTACTGCTGGCTCAATTGAAGGTGAAAGTGCTTACTCTAATTTTGAGATCAATACCTTAAGAAATTCTCTTAATTACGAAGCCGATTATGGCAGTATCAAAGTGGAAGAAGTGGCAAGCTCTTTTGTGGAAATCAATGCTGAGACCGCATACGGCTCTATCAAGATTGGTTTTGAAGAAAACACACCTTTCCAATTTAGTGCAGCAACAAGGTACGGTAGTTTTAAGAATAATGCTGACGGTGTAGAAATCAACAAATCAATTGAGCACAATACTTCAGCTGAATATGCCGGTTATAGGATAAAGAAAGATTCTGATAAGAAAATTTATGTCAAATCCGCTTACGGAAGTATAAAATTCAACTAAAACTGAATTGATTATAAAAAAAATAGAAATCAGAGACCTCCTTTTGCACAAAAAGGGGGTCTTTGTTTTAGCAAATACCTAATTGATATATTTATGGCAGAAAGAAGCTGATTTCACTTTGCATCACTTTTTTCATGCACTTTTTTTTGACTAGGTACTTATTCTGTTATTTTTACGCTAAATTTTTACTGGATACAAAAAAATATGAATTGTACCGAAATTTTAATAGTCCCTAAATCAATAGATTACAAACTTTTTGGAGACAAAGCCACTTATTCCTTTTTATTTAAGGGTACACAAATCTAGTTTTGCAGTTATGTTAAGAAAGAAGATCATACTAGCTTGTGCAATTTTAGGTACATTTTCCTTCTCTTGTTCTAAGTTTTCGAAAATATCAAAGAGTAGAGACATCAACGAAAAATACGATGCCGCTCTAAATTATTATGACAATAAAGACTTCTATAAAGCATCTGTTTTATTTGAAGACATTATGGGTGCATTTGTTGGTGCGGCCGAATATGAGAAAATCCAATTTTATTATGCTTACAGTCAATACGAGCAAAAGCAGTATTTAATTGCTTCTCATCACTTCAAGAGTTTTTACGAAACGTATAACCGAAGCCCGTTTGCAGAGGAGGCCCTTTTTATGAATGGTTATTCTTTGTATAAAGATACACCTGATTACAACCTGGATCAGTCGGGTACTGAAACAGCGATTGAAGAACTTCAGAACTTCATCAACAGATATCCTACAAGCCAATATGCTAAGCAATGTAACGACTTAATTGATGAATTGAGAGCAAGATTGGAATTAAAAGCTTTTGAAATTTCAAAGCAGTATTCTCACTTGCGTTATTATAAAGCGGCGGCAATTGCTTATGACAACTTTATGAAGGATTACCCTGACTCAGATTTCAAACCTGAAGTAATGTATAAGAAAATGGAAGCTGAATATGAGTTAGCTAAAATTTCTGTTTTCGACAAACAACAGGAAAGATATGAGGAGTCTTTAAAAACGTATAAAAAGTTCGGAGAAAGATACTCTAGCACTAGCCCATATGCTGATGCTCAAAAGCTGAAAACAACTGTAGACAAAGACTTGAAAAAGCACTTGCAGAAGAAAGCGGCATGGGAGAAAGAGAAAGCCAAAATTGAAGCGGAAGCAGCTGCTGGTAAAATCACAAAGGCAGAAGCAGAAAAGCTGGAAGAGCAAGGACCTAAGGAGTCTAAAAGAGATAAAAGAAAGAGAGCAAAGAATTTAGAACAAACGCAGGAAGCGGAAAGAGGAGACAAATAATTTGCTGTCAATCATCAAAAGAAGCCATCTAATTTAATTAGGTGGCTTTTTTATTGTAAATAGTACTCTTTTTCGTTTGAATTATTCAGAGAAATAAGACATATTTAATGCCTGAGTATTAAAGAGCATGTTTTGACCTGTTTTTTTAGAGGAGAAACATGTGCTGAACAAACTTTCTCAAGTAGTACTTTAAAGTACAAAACTGACAAATTTCGTCGTTCTTCACATTCCTACTACTTTTGTTGGAATTTTTTAAATCAAGTTATGCTAAAGTATACGTTATATTTTTTCTTATTAATTACAACTTCTCAATTATTTTATGGATGTGCGAATTCACCTTTTGGGAAGAAATCAGACTTAACCAAGGAAGAAAAAATCATCAGTATTGATGGAAACAACATCTCCAAAGAAAATTTTATTTATCTCTATGAGAAAAACTACGTGAATGATAGTGCGTTTTATTCTCAAAACAGCATAGACAACTATCTGGAGTTATTTATCAATTTCAAATTGAAAGTAGCTGAGGCTGTTGACTTAGGATACGACACGCTCCCTGATTTCAAATCAGAGTACAAAATGTATCTGCATCAGTTAGAGGAACCTTACCTTACTGAGTCTGTTTTCAATGACAGTCTGGTAAAGCAAGCATATGAAAGACAAAAAATTGAGGTCAATGCCTCTCACCTCTTGATCAAAGTAGAAGAAAATGCTTCTCCTGAAGATACTTTAACTGCTTACAACAAGGTTCTGTCGATCAAAAAAGAACTTCAAGAAGGTAAAGATTTTGAAGAATTAGCTTTCAAATATTCTGAAGATCCTTCGGCCAAGAGAAATAAAGGAAACTTAGGGTACTTCACATCGCTTCAGATGGTTTACCCGTTTGAAGAAGCCGCATTCAACACTCCTATTGATAGCGTATCTGATGTGGTTAAAACACGTTTTGGTTATCACCTGCTAAAGGTAAACGACAAAAGAGAACGTTTCGGGAATCTTCAGGTACAGCATATCATGATCAACAGTGGTCCTAGAGATACGGAAGAGAAAAAGAAAGAAGCAAAAGAAAAAGTATTCAGCATTTATGACAGTCTTCAAAATGGCGGTGACTGGAATACGTTGTGTGCTAATTTCTCTGATGACAAACGTTCTTCTAGTCAGGAAGGTGTTTTACCTCCGGTTAGCGAAGTGCGCTTCCCACCTCAGTTCTTAGAAGGTGTAAGTTCTTTAGAAAAAATTGGAGACACTTCTGTTCCTGTTCAAACTGATTTCGGGTGGCACATTATCCGTTTGTATAAAAAAGAGCCAGTTGCTCCTTATGAAACATTGTACCCTACTCTAGTCAGTAAAGTGAAAAAAGACAGTAGATCTCAGACAAGTAGAAAGGATTTCATCAAGAAATTAAAGAGAGATAACAATTATACTGTTGTTGATGAGAATAAATCATTAGCTTATTCTTTAGTAGATAGTTCTTATTTGAAGAATGAATGGAAGAAATCGGAGGAAATCAGCATCAAAGTGCTTAAGAAAAATGTATTTACGCTAAAAGGTAAAAATATCACTGTCAATGACTTCTTGGATTACTTGGTAGAACATGAAAAAGTATCTAAGAATGATGATTTGAAAGAGGTATTAGACAGTCATTTCAATAAATATTCAGAAATCGTTTTACTGGAAGTGGAGAAAAAGAACCTTCCTGAAAAATACCCTGAATACAAACACCTTGCACAAGAATACGAAGACGGCTTGTTGCTATTTAGAGTAATGGAAGATTGTGTTTGGAACAAAGCAAGCCAAGATACTAAAGGTTTAGAAGCTTATTATGAGGCCAACAAAAACAGTTATATGTGGGACACTAGAGCGGTAATGTCCATTTATAACACAGGAAGCAAGCAATTGATGAATGAAACAATTGAAATGCTGGATTCTAATTATTACCAAGTATATCCATCGGAAGTATCAGCTATCACTTTCAAGAAAAACAGTTCTTACCTCTATAAAAGTAGAATCAGCGACATCAAGAAGAGTGCTGAGGTACTGAAACAAGATAAATCTCTTTTTGTACTGTTGAATGTTGAAGTGAATAAAGGAGAGTATAAATCAATGAAGACGAAAAGACTTCAGAAAATCATTAACCAATATACTGCTAATGGCATTCCTGAAAATAGAATTAAATCTAATTTTGAAGAAGGAGCTGTAGGCGTTGTGGATGTAAAATACTACTCTACGAACACTGCAAATTTTGTAAAAGAGAAAAACAACAATAATAACTTATCAGTATCTTTTAAAGAGGGCACTTTCTCCAAAGATGAAATTCCTCATATGGATCATCTGAAAATGGAAAAAGGAAGATATACTTTTGAGGAGAACGACCGATTCTTTATTGTTGAAATCAAGGATATTTTAGCTCCAACCACAAAATCATTGGACGAATGTAAAGGCAGTGTGATTGCTGATTATCAAGAATACCTTGAGAAAAACTGGATCGAAGAGTTACATCAGAAGCATAATGTAGTGATTGATTCCGTTCAGTTGAATTCACTTTACAAACAAGAACAAAGCATATAATACTCATTCTTTGAATTTAATGTTAACAAACAGTAAATAGATTGCAAGTATATCTATACAGGCAAGCTGATTTCTTTGAAGAATGAACTTTGCACTCTAAATTAGAGCTAAATTCAGATTATAAATTAACATCAATTTCAAATTAAAATGGCAGCAGATATCGAGAGAAAAATTCTTGTGGTGGACGATGAGCCGGATATTGTAGAGATTTTAAGTTACAATTTACAGAAAGAGGGATATAACGTAAAGACCGCTAATGATGGAAAACAAGCGGTTGGCGTTGCTAAGGAGTTTCACCCTGAACTGATCATTTTAGATATTATGATGCCAGTGATGGATGGTGTTGAGGCGTGCAGACAAATCAAGGAGAATCCTGAATTGACTGATGCTCACGTAATCTTCTTGACAGCCCGTGCAGAAGAATATTCAGAAGTAGCCGCATTTGATGTGGGTGCTGATGATTATATTGTGAAGCCTGTAAAACCTAGAGCTTTGATGAAGAGAATTGAGTCGATTTTCAAAAGAAAGAACAAGTCTTCTTCTAAGAAAAAAGATGTCATCAATATTGATAAATTCTCAATTGACAAATCAAGCTATACATTATACATCGACGGTGAAGCGAAGACACTTCCTAAAAAAGAGTTTGAATTGCTTTACTTCTTAGCCGAAAGCCCTAATAAAGTATTCAACAGAGATGATCTTTTGAGAAACATTTGGGGTACTGATGTGTATGTTTTAGCAAGAACTGTTGATGTTCATATCAGAAGAGTAAGAGAAAAAATTGGAGAGGGATATATCAAAACTGTAAAAGGTGTTGGTTATAAATTCGAGATCTAAGAGGATGCTTCCTGTTAAATCTGACTCCAAATCAAACTTATAAATCAATAAACCTCATTTCCTATTATAGGTTATGAGGTTTTATTTTCAAGAATCATTTTATGTTTTTCAACGCCAGATCAGTTTCATTATTACTAGCCCTTTGTATTGGCGGTATTACAGGCGCCTTTCTTTCCATAACAACGGGCATTGAGCACACCGGCATTCTGGTGGGAATGCTTATTTCCTTTTCATCATCATTCCTCCTCACCTACTTTGTTTTAGAATTTATCTTTTTCAAAGAAGTTGGAAATATACACCGTCAGATTCACGAACTAAGAAACAAACAGATTTCATCTCCAGACACTTTCAACTTAATGCAAAAAGAGAAAAACCCTATCTCTGGCATTAAGTCGCAGATTAAAAATTACGCGGAGATGAAAGAAGAGGAAATTGCACAGCTGAAACAGATGGAGCAATACAGAAAAGAGTTTCTGGCCAATATTTCACACGAACTGAAAACACCCATTTTCGCTACTCAAGGCTTTATACTCACCCTGCTGGATGGCGCTATTGACGACAAGAAAGTAAGAGACCGTTTTCTTAAAAAAGCCGCTAAATCCCTGAACTCATTAAATATCCTTGTGGAAGACCTTTTGACCGTTTCTAAGATTGAAGCTGGTGAAATTTCTATGGAATTTGAGGAGTTTGATTTGCAGGTAATGATCGTTGATGTATTAGAACAAGTAGAGCAAAAAGCAGAAAAGAAAAATATTCTTGTTACTTTAGAGGTGCCAAATGATGACCCTATCTATGTTGACGCAGATTACAACCGCCTAAAACAGGTGGTAATCAACTTAGTTGTTAACGGAATTAAGTATAATAACAAAAATGGTTTTGTTAAAGTAATTTTGCAAGTCAATGAAGATACAGTAAGTGTTCATGTTAAAGACAATGGCATTGGCATTCCATTAGAAGATCAAAACAGACTCTTTGAAAGGTTCTACAGAGTTGAGAAAAGTAGAACGAAAAAACAAGGGGGATCTGGATTGGGATTGGCCATTTGTAAGCATATTCTGGAAAGACATGACACCGTCATCACATTGGAAAGTGAAGAAGAAAAAGGTTCAACTTTTTCTTTCGATTTAAAGTTATCCAAAGAAGTAGACAATGAAGATTCCGAATTTTAAGAAGTGGATCATTTTTGAAAATGACAATTATATTTTAGTCAATAAACCTCCTTATATATCATCACTAGAAGATAGAGATAAAACACTACCTACTGTTTACCAAGAAGCCAAAAAATATGGGGGAGACACTCAATTGTGCCACCGTTTGGACAAAGAAACTTCAGGTGTAATGGCCATTGCTAAAAATCCTGAAGCGTATAGAAACCTTGCCATTCAGTTTGAAAAAAGAGAGGTAGAAAAAATCTATCATGCCGTTGTTGATGGAGTAGAGAACTTTGAAGGAAACTTGATCGATAGAAATATTCTTGTTTCTGGAAGAGGAAATGTTAGAATTGATATAGAAGGCAAGCCTTCTCAGACTGTTGTCAAAACAGAAGAAATTTATAAGTTCCATTCCTTAGTGGCCTGTAAACCTCTTACGGGAAGAATGCACCAAATCCGTATTCACTTAGCGTATATCGGTTCTCCTATTATTTCTGACGAGGTCTATGGCGGTGAAAAGCCCTATTTATCTGTCATTAAAGGAAGAAAATTCAACTTGAAAAACAACACAGAAGAGCAGCCTTTGATGTCCCGTGTAGCACTTCATGCCAGGTCTTTGAAATTTAAAGATGTGGACGGAAGTGAAATTGCTATTGAAGCGGAATATCCTAAAGATATGAGGGCTGTTATTACTCAACTCAGAAAATATAAATAATATGATTTCTCCTTATTTTCAAGATCACATGGAGGGCAATGTCTGCTTTGGATGTGGTAAGAAAAACGACGATGGTTTACATATCAAAAGTTACTGGGAAGGAGATGAAGCACACTGTATCTGGAATGCTGAAGAGAAATACCACGGCTGGGCGAACCTCTTAAGTGGTGGTATTTTATCTACAATCATAGACTGTCACTGTATGGGAACTGCTATGGCCTATGCTTATAAGGCTGAAGGCAGAGCATTGGATTCAAAACCTTGGTACAGATTCGCAACAGGTACTTTGAATGTAAAATTCCTAAAGCCCACTCCTATTGCCGTTCCTATTAAACTTGTTGCAAAAGTAACAGAACATAAAGGCAAAAAGATAGTAATGACTTGTGAATCTTGGTCTGGAGATACGCTGACAGCTGTAGCTGATGTAGTGGCTATTCGTGTGTTTAACAGTGATGAAGCACAAGGCGAAAACCCTTTTATTGATTAATCTAGAAAACAATTTCAATGTTTAATATTACTCACCCTGAAATTGATAAATATATTGAGGAGGTTTCTACGGATGAAAATCCGATTCTTAAAGAATTAGACAGAGCCACTCACCTTCAAGAAAATATGCCTCACATGGTATCAGGACATCCTCAAGGGTTGTTCCTGACCATGTTAGCCAAAAGCATGAACGCCAAAAGTGTTCTTGAAATTGGTACTTTCACAGGATATGCCGCTATTGCTTTAGCTCAAGGCATGCCTGACAATGCAAAACTGCATACGATTGAAGTGGATGATGAAAAAGAAAGCATTATCCGTGAATACATCGGCAAAGCAAAGCTAGATCACATCATCGATCTTCATATCGGTAAAGCACTAGAAATCATCCCTGCATTAAATACTACTTTTGACATTGTATTTATTGATGCTGATAAGATGAACAATGACGCCTACTATGAACTTTGTCTTCCTTTGATTAGAGAAGGCGGTTTCCTGTTGATTGACAATGTGTTATGGAAAGGGAAAGTTGTTGATGCATCTGCAAATGATAAAATGACAAAGGCAATTAAAGAATTTAATGAAAAGGTAGCCTCTGATAATAGAGTACAAAGTTTCATTTTACCCCTTCGCGATGGTATTTTAATGGCTCAAAAATTGTAGATTTGTAAGAATATACTTATTTTTTAGCAAGAGTAATACAAAAAAATTATTTTTGCTCTAACGATTAAGTACTAAGACAGTCATAATTGGGAATTTTCAGATTATGATTTTGATACTGTTCCTATTGAATTCTAAACGCGTGATCTAAGTTTGCTTGTAAGATTCCAATAACAGAAAAAATCTCAATCGCCGATCAATACCCAATTCGTTTTATCTTATAACTCAAGGTGTAATAAATACCTCATTATGAAGAAAATATATACAGTTGGTTTCCTTTTGAGCGTGGGTGCAATGTTTAGCTCGTTTAATGGAATAACCTCTGAAATTAACACTAACAGTAACCCACAAGAAGCCATTTATCAATCCCCTCTTCAGGAAGATAATCCTTACCCTATCATTACGAATGTTCATTCTAAAATAGTTAACGGAGAGGAAATTACTCTTGTAGACGCCAATGGCATCTCTGCTTTTATTGCAGGCAAAAATCAGAACTTGCTTTTAATTGCTACATCATTAAATATTGATGTAAAAAAAATATACAAATATAACGACATGGATGCGTATGATGATCTGATGGAAGGTCATGTATACTATCTTAAAGCGAAAAAAGGAAAAGCTACCACAGCTACACATACTACTATTGATGAGAAAAACTTATGGGAAGTTTCTCAGAAATACGGTATCAAATTAAAAAAGCTAGCTAAGAAAAACAGAATGAAACCTGATGAGCCATTGGCAAGAGGCCGCGTTTTATTCTTACAGAAAACAAGACCAAAATCTGTACCTCCAAAGGTGATTGACATTCCTGAGGAAGTAAAAGAAGAGGTACAACCTGATTCTTCTTTAGTAGAAACAAAAACTGATGCTGCTACAGTCATTTCAATTGTGGCAACAGACAGCGTTCCTACACTTAATCCAAATTCCAAAACCCACACTGTACAGGATGGTGAAAGCGTATTTACCATTTCAAGAATGTACAATGTCACTATGCTGGACCTTAAAAACTGGAACAACATCGGTGACGACCTTTCTCTGGAAGAAGGACAAGTCTTAATTGTAGGAAAAGAAGAAGAGGAAAAGCCTGCGGAAGTAGTTGCGAAAGCTGACACGAATATTGCCGGTGATCAACCTGCCATTGAGGAAAAGTCATTCGACATCATCCCTCCTGCTGATACAGCCACTCCACAGCAACAAGCAGCAGCAAATATGCCGATCACTGTAGGTGGAGCGATTACCGTAGGTGCTACGAATAATGGAGCTACCACAGTAACGCCTGAACAACCTGCTGTTGATCCTTCATTAAACCAGCCTGCACTTGAGCAACCTGCAGCAGAACAACCTGCGGGCCCTCAAACTTATATCGTTCAAAAGGGAGAATTCTATTATGGAATCGCCAGAAAATTTGGTGTTACACCTAAAGAACTTCAAACTTGGAATGATAATAAAGATTTAAAACCGGGTGATGAGATTTTCGTTTCTAGTCCATCTTCTGGTCCTTCAGCAGCTGGAGTATATGCCGTAAGAGGAAATGCTTCAATTGATGCATCAGGGCCATATACTGGAGAGATTATTACTCACCCTACTCAAAGAGGTGAAACAGTAAAATCTATCGCCGCTACTTATGGTTTAACTGAAAACGATATTTATTTACAAAATAATAGCAGATTAAAGCCTGGTGATGAACCTAAGAACGGTATGCTTCTGCAAATTCCAATCGATAAAGCAAAAGGAGCTCAGAGTTATAATCAAGTTGCTCAAGCACAGCCACAAGCCAACACTTACAACAATGTGGCAGCTGAAAAACCATTGAACGCAGCCAACGAAACAGTAGTAAACACTACAGTTATTGCACCTGCTACAGCATCAGCTCCTGCCTCTGCATCTGTTAATACAAACGCATCTATGCACACTGTACAGAAAGGTGAAACACTTTTTGCCATTTCAAGAAAATACAGTGTTTATCATAAAGATTTGATCAAATGGAATAATTTACCTGCAAGTGGTGCCATTAACGAAGGTCAAACACTTCGACTTACTGCTCCTGAAGGCAACTTTAATACTGCTTCTGTATCAGAATCATCAGGTACGCAAGAAATTGCAGAATACCATGTAGTTGAAAAAGGAGATACTTTATTCTCTGTCTCAAGAAAGTACGGTGTTACAGTTAGTGCTATCAAAAATTTGAATGGCATGACTTCAAATGAAATTAAAATCGGACAACGATTACAAGTAAAATAAGGTCTCAAAACCTTTATGAAAAAAGCCTTGGTAATTTTTTATCAAGGCTTTTTTTTATGGATTTAAATTTAGAATTACATTCTAAAACACTTTTACAAAGTCTAACTTTTCCCATTTATTAGAGCATGTTTGATACATATCTCATTCATTGATTTGACGATAATATGTAAACTCTTAATTTTTTCGTGCAACTCTTTTCATTCAAATTCCAAGAACTTTGTAGGGTAATCAGATACTTATATTTCATTTATTTCAATCTTAAACTAAGAGAAATTCGTTATGATCACCCTATCCAAAAAACTTAGAAATCTATTTTTATTGCCTATAGTAAATATGCTCATGATTGGTTGTGAACAACCCATGGACCCTGTTATTGAAGATGTTCAGAATACTAAATCAATTCTCAATGAACACCAATGGTATCTCAATAACTTTGAATTAGTGACCAAAAGTGATGATATCGCCCCTCCTATTTTGTGGGGTGCACAATCAGATTTATTAAAACAAGGACATTATGATTTAGACGATATGGTCTATGACGTAGATGACATGCAAAATACAATTCATGAATTTACCGTTGATAGAGATATTACTACAACTAATGCTGAACTCGATTTTCTGACGGATAGTATTGGAAGATATTTTATTATTAATTCGAATAAAATCAGAATTACCAATGCTACGATCGATTTGAATTATGATTATCAATACAATGAAGAATTAAAGCACTTTACTTTACATGTCAATGAAGAAACTGCTTCTTCTGTCATTCAAGGTGCAAATGATAAATTACTGAAATACGCAGCAAATGGAACTCCTGAAAAGATTGCAGGGTTAATCACAACTTTATTGTATCATAATGAAACCATTCAGAAAGTAATTAATGATGCTCTTGTAGGATGGCTTGCCGGTAAAGGTAAATTTATTGAACATTTACCTCCAGAAGAAACCGCTGATAAAATCGCAGAGGAATTATTCAATTATCTTGAGTCATTAGGCTTAGAAGAAAAGCTTTCAGACGTTATCAAGCAAGAACTAGATAAAATCACTGATATTGATTCTGAAGAGGTTACTAAGAAAATCAGTACTGAAATTGTAAAATTAATCCATGATAGTTTAAGCAAAGACAATATCTACAACCTTATTTATCCAGAAATAGACAAAATAGTGGCTTCGCCAGAAGAAAGCGCTCAAGTTATTACAAATACAATTATGACACTCTTGGGTAAAATCTTATCAGAGGAGAATATCGATGCAATTGCTTCTAAAATATGGACTGAATTTACAACTTTAGATGAAGAAACAATTAATGGTGTTTCGGATCAAATTACAGTATTAATCGAAGATAAATGGATTAATGAGGACAATTTCTACAATCTTTTATTTCCAATTATTGAGAAGATCGAAGATACATCCATCTTAAAAATGGGAGAACTTGCACAAGAAGCCACTTTAAAAATTGAGGCAATAGTTAATCTTATTAATGCTACTTTTGATGGCATTGAATTAACGCCTGATTATGAATCAATGGAATCTACTTTAAAAACTGCTTTTATCGCTGCCAAACCTGTAATTTCTTTGAACGGCGGTGCTGAAAAAACTTCTCAAGAAATCAGCGCTTTAATCAAAAATCAATTCCTGAGTCATGACTTTATACAAAATACAATTGCAGGAGGAATTATGAAGCTTCAAGAAATTGATCATGCACAAGCGGTTCCAGTTATTCACTCACTGATAGATGCAATAGCAGAAATAGCCTCACCTGCAGTTTATGATTTCATTTCTTCAAAATTACTGATCATCATTGAAGATACAGATGCAGCCTATCTATCTTTCAAAATAGCCAATGCTGTCAATGAAGCGATAACAGGAATTATCAACGATGAAAGTGTATATCAATTCTTATATCCTGTTGTGGATGGTTTTGCAAATCTGAATACTAAATTAATATCGGATAAAATTGCCAATATGGTATTTGAATTAGACATTATCAAAGACAATATCAACCATGAAAATGTTAGTGGTTTGATTCAAAGCATTTTGATTGACATTCAAGAAACTGGTGTTGAAAATATCATACAGTCATTAGTGACTGCCATTGCTCAAGGAGATTTATTTAAAGAAGTGATTACAGAAGATAGAGTTTCACTAATCATCTCGCTCTACCTTTATAATTCGGCATATCAAGACATGAAAGTGGCCAATAACTTTACTTCAGCAACAATCACATTAGAACATAAATAAGCATTTAAGTACTAGGTCTCAATCGTCAATTTATTTTGTTCTGGTACTAGGTAGTCTCGATGTAATTCATCGGGGCTTTATTTGTGTAAATACAATGTTTGAAGTTGATCAAAATATGTAAATGAATAAAGATTTCCTGCAACTCTTTCCCTTTTCTAAAGCGGATATTTGTAACATAATCAATCACTCAAACATCCTGATTGATTCAACCTAAACATTTCAAATGTTGCTAAAGAAAATGAAAAATTTCAAAGTTAATTTTAAATCAAAAAAAACATCAAAAGTAAAATCTATTCTAGCTGTCGCTTTGGTTGCCCTTTTTGGATCTTCATCAGTTTTTGCTCAAGACAAAAATGCAGATGAAGAAATTGCCAAAAAATTAGCCAACCCTGTAGCCAGCCTAATTAGTGCTCCATTTCAAAATAATATGGACTTTGGTATTGGCGAACATGATGGTGCCAGACATACAATGAATGTTCAGCCTGTAGTTCCAATTAAACTAAGCAAGGACATCAACCTTATCACACGTATGGTATTACCAGTTGTACATCAGGATAATGTGACCGGATATGGTAATTCTGAATCTGGACTTGGTGATATGGTACTTAGTGGATTCTTTAGCCCTGCCAAAACAAAAAATGGTTTGATTTGGGGTATTGGTCCAGCATTTTTAGTACCATCAGCTACCAATAAAATGCTTGGAACAGGTAAGTTTGGTTTAGGACCAACATTCGTTGCATTGAAACAGCAGAATGCATTTACTTATGGTTTCCTAGTCAATCAAATCTGGAGTGTGGCAGGTGATGTTGCAAGAGCAGATGTCAACGAGTTTTACTTCCAGCCGTTTGCCACTTATAACTGGAAATCTGGTGCAGGTGCTTCAGCAATGATGGAATTAACACAAAATTGGATGGACAATTCTACTACAATCTGGATTACACCAAGTATTAGTGGAGTAGCTTCATTAGGTAAACAAAAAGTACAGTTATCAGCAGGTCCAAGGTTTAATGTTGCCGCTCCTGCCGCTCAAAAAGCGAAATACGGTTTTAGAGCATCGATTACGTTTATCTTCCCAGAATAGTAAATAAATTAACAGCAAAGTTGCATTATACACACACAACAAGTACCCTCCTAACACGAGGGTACTTTTTTATTTTATCCCTAATTTTCATAGTTTGATTTTGACCAAAATGTATAAATCATCAATCATTTCATGTAACTCTTTCACTTGTATAAGTAAGATATTTGTAATGTGATCAATGGGAATAAAATCCTAATTGATTTAATCCAAACATTATTCAATCATCTCTGCTACAAAAACATGGAAAAGAAAATTTTACAATTTGGTCTACTTGTTTTCTCATTATTTATCCTTTCAAATAATTCATACGGTCAAGGTGCTGTATCCAATATTGCTATTGACGATATATACCAACATTACACTGATAGTTTGAAACAAACTGAATATCCTTGGCATTATCCGATTATGGGATCAAAGCTTAGAAAAATGGGCTTTGACTTGCCTTTCCCAAATGGTTTAATGATCAATTATGCCTATTCAAAACAAGACCTTATGGTAAGCAACCTCAATGTAGGTTTAAAAGCCAACAATCTTTTAAATGTTGATGGTTTTGCCAGGTTTAATAATGTGACACCTCACGTTCAAGCGGTGTCAGCAAGGTATGATTTCTGGTTACTGCCTTTCCTAGACCTTTATGCTATTGGCGGTTATATTAAATCTGATACTGAAGTTGGATTAGGATTACCTTTCAATGCCAATTTCACAGCAAAAAGTGAAGGCCCTTCAGTAGGTTGGGGTACAGTGGTTGCTGGTGGTTTTGGTCCAATTGTACTTTCTGCCGATTTCACTCAAGTGTATACTTGGACTGGAAGTACTGATAAAGCGACTAAAACCAATGTTATCAATGCCAGAGTCGGGCACATGTTCCGTTGGAGGAAAAAGCCTTATAGAAATATTGTAGCCATGGTAGGTGTTCAATATTTAGGATTAAATAAATCAAGTGGAGGCTCAGTAAACATTGAAAAACTGGTGGGTATTACTCCTGAAGGAAAGCAAAGAGTAAGTCAGAATTTAGATACTTGGTATGGTCAATTAAACCCTACAGAACAACAAATCTTAGAACCTATTTACCAAGGTGCAAGTAATCTATTAAACAGTCCTGATCCCATGACCTTATATTATGAGTTTGACAAGGCTTTATATTACCCATGGAGTATGTCATTAGGTATTAACTACCAACACAATAAGAGATATCAGTTTACTGCTTTATATTCTTTCTTAGGAAGTAGAAACCAGATTGTGTTTGGCTTGAATTATAGATTCGGCTTTAAAGGTAAAAATGTAATGAAAGGGGTTACATTCTAATAATTTTGCTCTAGTTCTTATTTCAAGCAGACTATCATAAAGAAAATTACAACCAAAAGAGATGTCTTAACAGATGTCTCTTTTTTATTTTCTCACCTCAAAATCAAAGCACTAATAATTAAATAACTTTCATTTTTGTCAAGATGGCATTTTGAAGTGTTTTATCTCTGTGAAAGACTAAAAATTTAAGTAGTGTTAAATGTAACCCTACATAAAATTTTGTACCTTTGCCGGACTATAGAAATTGAAAAAATTTAGTAAAATAATATTATATAATTATGCCAGGAACGGAATATTTTGGTGCAGAAGAAAGAAAAGAAGTAAATGACGTATTAGAGTCAGGAATGCTTTTCAGATACAATCACGATGACCAACGTAACGGTCATTGGAAAGCTCGTGAATTTGAGCAATTATTTGAAGAATATACTGGTGCTAATCACGCTCACGCTGTATCAAGTGGTTCTGCCGCTGTAGCTTGTATGATGGCTGCTGCTGGAATCGGTCACGGTGATGAAGTGATCTGTACTCCTTTTACTTTTATTGCTCCTATTGAAGCAGTATTATTTGCTGGTGGTATTCCTGTATTTGCAGAAGTAGATGAAACGCTTAACTTAAGTGCTGCATCAATCGAAGCTGCAATTACACCAAGAACTAAAGCTGTTTTACTAATCCACATGTGTGGTGCTGCAGCAGATATGGATGGTATCCTTGCTGTTTGTAAAAAGCATAATATCAAACTTTTAGAAGATGCTGGACAAGCTTTAGGTGCTTTCTATAAAGGAAAACACGTAGGTTTATTCGGTGAGGCAGGTGCTGTTTCTTTTGACTTCTTCAAAATCACTACTGCAGGTGAAGGCGGTGTTTGTTTTACAAACGACAAAGCTAAATACGAAGTGATGGCACAGTTCTCTGATCACGGTCACTCGCATATTGGTGATAACAGAGGTATGGAAACTCACCCAGTATTAGGTTTCAACTACCGTTTAGGTGAATTGAACGCAGCAGTTGCAGTTGCGCAGATGCGTAAGTTGGAGATGATCCGTGCCAACAACAAAAAGAACAAAGCAATCTTGAAGGAAAGATTAAAGAATGAAGTTCCTTTCATTACTTTCCGTTGCCTACCTGACGAAGAAGGTGATTCAGCTACTTTCTTAAACTTCTTTATGGGAACTCCTGAGTTAGCAGCGAAAGCGGCGAAAGAAGTTCAAGGTGTAGCGTACTGGTACACGAACATGTATCACTTCATCAATCAGTGGGATCACTTAAAAGCCTTGAAATCTCCATACAAATTGGCGATTCATGACTATGAGCACCGTCAAGATTGGGAAAACCTTGAGCTTCCAAAATCACAAAATATCATTGGTAGATTATTGTCTATCGGTATCCGTGCTACTTGGACTGAAGAGGAAATCAATGCGTTTGCAGATCAACTAATTGCTCAATTGAAAAAGGTAGTAGAATAAGAAATCATGCATAAGAATTTTAAAAACATAGATAAAATCGTTTACGGCAAAGGTGCATTCAATCAAATTGATGACATTCTTGCTGCTAAGCGTGATGAGAACGATAAATTCATGGTTTTCATCGTAGATAAATATTTCGAAGGTAAAGAGCTTGCTGATCGTATTCCTGCACATGATGAGGATATGGTTTTCTTTGAAGACATTGATCAATACGAGCCTACTACAGATCAAGTAGACAACCTTCGTGATAAAATTCTTGCTGAGAAAGGTGTTCCTGCAGGTATCATCGGTATCGGTGGTGGTTCTATTATGGATATTGCTAAGGCGTTATCCCTAATGGTAACAAACGAAGGTTCTTCTCAATTGTACCAAGGATTAAACTTGGTAAAGAAGGCTGGTGTTTACCACATGGGTGTTCCTACAGTAGCAGGTACTGGTGCTGAATGTTCTATGACAGCAGTATTGACTGGTCCTGTGAAAAAATTAGGTTTGAAGTGTGACTGGACGGTATTCAACCAAGCTGTTCTTGACCCTGAGTTATTGAGCACTGTTGATACTAACCAATGGTTCTATACAGGTATGGATTGCTACATCCACTGTATAGAAGCAGAAAGCGGTCTTTACTTCAACGCTTACTCAAAAGCATATGGTGACCAAGCATTAGCACTTTGCCGTGAGGTTTACTTAGGCGATAACGCTGGTCAAAACTTAGAAAATGATGAAAAACTAATGATCGCTTCATTATTCGGCGGTCTTAGCTTAACATACTCTGAGGTGGGTGCATGTCACGCTTTATCTTATGGTTTATCTAAAATCTTAGGTACAAGACATGGTTATGCAAACTGTTTAGCCTTCTATCACTTAGAAGAATTCTATGGTGATGCTGTAAACGAATTCAAGTCAATGATTGAGAAGCACAATGTTGATCTTCCTCAAGGTCTTTCTAAAGAATGGTCTGAAGAAACAATTGATGCTATGGCTGAAGTTGCTTACAACCTTCCTCACATGTGGAACCACGCTATCGGTCTTGATTGGAAAGAGAAGTGGACAAAAGAGGATATCAAGAAATTATATAGAAGATTATAATCATCCATAATCTTTCAAGTTTGGGTAAGTCCGTATTTTTTTATGGGCTTACCTTTTTTATTATTTGTAAGCCACACACTAAACAAACGTTAACAATTGTATTAATCAACTATCAATCAATTACTTAAATCAATAAATTGTATTATTTAAATTTACAATTGCATTATTCAATCAACATCTAGTTCATATTAATATTATTTCTGCCTTTGATTTAATATCTTACCAATGTTTTTATGAGAATGCACACTTCCTAAGATGTGACCTTTTTAGATTTTTTATCGGACAATATACTTGTACATTACTATTCATCTATCGAAAACAATGATTGGATATAGACTTTTTTTATTTGTTACATTACTCATTCAATTACCAAGTGCATGGGCTTCTACTCCCTTTAATATTAGTGATCAAACAGAGGTTTTTATTGATGAAAAGCATGAATTTGACATTAATACTATTCAAAATAAATCTTTTAAAAAGTTTGAGGAAAAGGTTTTAAATTTTGGTAACAACAAGGCCATAATTTGGATCCGATTCAAACTTCCAAGTGATCTCCATGATCCAATTCTACATTTGAAAACAGCCTTAATTGAAGAGGTAAACCTTTACACTCCAATTGATGAAGCTGTGTATCTATTACAAGAAGATGGATACACTAAAAACTTCTTCAAAAAAGATTATAAAATCCCTAATACCTATTTTAACCTCAATAATGATTTCAATCCTGACAGGTATTTCTATTTAAAAATAAACGCCAATTACCTTCAGTTCTGGCTATATTATGGGTCATCAAAATCTTATATTCAATACATTTATGATACAAGTATCACAGATGGTATTTATTATGGATTTATACTGATCATGTTGATATACAACCTGTTTGTGTATTTCACAGCAAAAGACACCACTTATCTTTACTATGTAATTTATGTGTTAGCCATTGGTATGATGGTCGCTCACTTTCAAGGGCACGATGCACATATATGGGGCAGTTTCGGTTTTATTGCTGAAAGAGGACCTATGTGGCCTGCTGTTGCTGGACTCGCCTCGGTTTTATTTGGATATAAATTCTTAAAGATAAATGAGTCACTCCCTAAGTTAAAACTCTTTTACTTTATAGGTATTGGAGCATTTAGTGTGGCTATTATTGCGGTTATTTTTGGATTTAATATGATCTGTTCATTGATCAATCAGGTCAGTGGTTTCTTTGGAGCAGTAATCATGTTGTATTCTTCTATTGTACTGATCAAAAAAGGAAATAGAGAAGCACGCCTATTTTTAGTTGCCTTTAATTTTTATATCTGTGCTGCGCTAATCTTTGTTCTAGCTGGTGCTGATATTATTCCCTATAACAAATTTACGGATTATGCTTGGCAGATTGGATCAACTTTAGAGATGTTTTTCTTAGCCTTAGCTATTGGTCAAAAAATCAATCAGCTAGAACTGGAAAAGAATAATCTAATTCTGAATCAAAATAAAATACTTGAAGAAAAAGTAACTGAAAGAACTGAGGAACTCAATGCTACCAATGAAGAATTGAACGTTCTTGTAGAACAGGTTTTCCAACAAAATGAGATGATTAATAAGAAAAATAATGACTTGGAATCATCTATTAATTACGCTCATAGAATTCAAGACTCTATTCTTCCTACAAAAGATGAATTGAGTAATAATATTAGTTCTTATTTTATTTATTATAAGCCAAAAGATGTAGTAAGTGGTGATATTTATTGGTATAAAAAAATGAATAATTTCCATTATCTCGCCGCAGTAGATTGTACAGGACATGGCGTTCCTGGTGCATTTGTTTCTATGATGGCAGGAAACTCACTTAGGGAAATTATCACAGTATCAAAATCAACCTCACCTGATGAAATCTTAGATCAATTGGATGATCATGTGAAGAAAAATTTCAATCAAAGAAATAATAATAATAAAGAGGGAATGGACATTGCCCTTTGTATTTGGGATGATAAAAAAGAAAACCTTTATTATTCTGGAGCCAAAAATCCACTTGTTATATTGAAAAAAGACAAAAGCATTGAAATCATTAAAGGGGATAAAAAGTCAGTTGGCGGTAATATCCACCCGCATTATGATGCTATGAGATTTACTGCTCATCATATCCCAATAACAGATGAAATCGAAGGCTTTTATATTTTCTCCGATGGAATCCAAGATCAGTTTGGAGGTGAAAAAGGGAAAAAATTAATGAGACAAGGACTACTCAATATCATACAAGAAGGCAGAACTCTCTCTATGGAAGATCAGGGAGTTCAACTTGAAGAGGCAATTGAACGATGGAAAGGTGAACAAAAGCAAATTGACGATATGCTGTTAATTGGATTTTTACCATAAAAGTATTTATTTAAAGCGTGTTTCGAGTATCGTATTATGTTTTGCTTAAAACACGCTTTTTAAACTAAATACAAGTAAATTTCCAATTCAATAATCTAACTTTTTAAATGCAAAGTCTTAAAAAAAACTGTACTAACTGTGATCATGAATTTGAATCTGATGAGCACTTCTGTCCGTCATGTGGTCAAAGTAGAGCAAATTACAACACTAATTTTCTTAGAATCATAAAAGATTATATTAATGAAGCTTTTGGTATTGATTCTAAGCTTAAACATACTTTCCTACCCTTTTTTACAAAACCACAGTTTCTTACCGAAGAATATTTAAGTGGAAGAAGACAGAGTTATGTCCATCCTGTCCGACTGTATCTAATTTCCAGTTTATTTTTCCTTTTCATTTTTAATAATGTCATCATAGACAAACACTCGTTCAGTCTCGATTTAGAAAAACACCTTCCGAAAGAAAGAGACACTCCATTAGTACAGATTAATGCTGAAGAAGAAGAAGAAGCACAAAAAGTGGAAGTTCTAGTCGATTCTATAAAGAGTGAATATCAGGTAAATGATGACCTAGGAGAAGTAGAAGACGAAGAGGATGACGACGATGGCAGCCTTCTTTCTAAAGCAGATGACAAGAGAATAAAAGATATCATTTGGTTCATTAGAGAAACAGAAACCGTAGATGATCAAACGATTGAGGATTCTTTGGGGATCACTTCTTGGTATCAGGTAAAGATGATCAAACAGGCTCAATATTTTTATAAAGAAAAAGGAGTAACATTTTTCCAGACGGTCATTGAAAATATTCCAATTGCCATTATGCTCCTGGTACCTCTTTTTGGTCTGTATCTTAAATTACTATACATTCGTAACCGAGAAAATTTATACATTCAACATCTCCTGTTTTCAGTACATTTACACGCCTTCACCTTATTTATGTTTGGTAGTATGATTTTGATAAATCTTATTCCTTGGGGTATAAAAAGTTGGATGCTTTTTGTTTTCTATTTCTATTGGACAGCAGTTGTATTGATCATGTTTAAAAAATTCTATAAACAAGGGTGGGCAAAAACGATTATCAAACTATTCTTGGCTTCCTCTATTCACAGTATCATGATTTTCTGGGTCATCTTATTTGAGATTGTCATCAGTTTATTGATCTTTTAATGTTTCGATATAAAATAAGAGAAAGCCTGCTCGAACCAATAGAGATTCTAGCAGGCTTTTCTTTTTCACAAATTAATTGGCCTTAATCAGGCTCCATTGTGACCAATCACCTGTCCAAGTGTCAGGTACTTGGTTGATTTTAATCAAGTCAACATCATTGGTGGTTGAAATATCATCGTAACTTCTCGCTTTCAACCTTTTTCCACTTCCTCTGTTTTCTATAAAAACATGAGTTCCATCTACATCAATAAACCTCCATTGTGTATGTAAAGCGAGACCTGTAAAGTTTATTTTTGCTATAATATTGGCATAATCATCATTTGTTTCCGGTCTCATATACACCCCACTTCCTCTGTTTCTCAACCTAAACCACTCTCCTTCTACAGGGATCAATTCCCATTGAGAGTTCTCTCCGCTCCATGAATTGGGTACTTCTACAATTAATGAATTATCTATCCCATTCTCATAAGGCTTAATTCGATCCGTGGTTTCTTTATTCTGAATCAGGTAATATTGGGTAATCCAATTTTTATAATCTTGACCCGAATTCATATCTACTCCTTCTGCAGTTAAAGTGGATGCATTTGATTTGAAGTTTATCCCCTTGAAAGAGTCATAAATAACTATCCCATCCACACCATTTTTGATAGCGGCATCAATTCTTACATCCAAATTGCTGAATTTTTTATTCTGATTGGTTTCAGAATCCCATACCGTTAAATTTCCTGCAGCTGCAATAAAAGTAGGCCAAAGGCTATGCTGAAAACCTAGGTTATGAGTGGTAGCAATAGAAATATAATCTTTAATATTGGTGTTATTTAAAACCAAAATCCCTGCTTCAATACCCCATGTACAAGGTCCTATCAGTGTTGCACCATTTAAATCAGCGGCATGAAGTTCAGAGAAGATATTATCCATCTGATTGGCATACCAAAAAGCACCAGGTCTCCCATCTTCATTAAAAGGGCAAACCCAATCTACTTGATATTGTTGAGTGAAGGCTTTGATTCTTGATACCAATGCATTTTTGGCCGCTGTTTTACCTAGAACAGAAGGGCCTGCACCGCCTTCTTCGTCATCCAAAATACCGTTGGCAATTCTTTTACCTCCTTCCCATTTTGCTGGATTGGCAAAAATTTTAAACCCGGCTGCTTTCGCTTGTGTATAGAGGTAATCATAAATGACGGGATTGGGGTTCACATTATCTGCAAAAATAGCGATTCGAATACCGCCTACTCCCATTTCTTTAAATCCACCTAAAATTGCATCTACTTCTTGAGTTGTCTTAATACCATTATGGATTTGACCTTGTTTTACATCTCCCAATACAATGTCAAGTTCCTCTACATAATGATGCATAGAAAGGCTAGACACTCTTTGGTTTGACAGTTGATTTTCAGTTGTTGTTTCAACAGTAGTGCTGATCTCAGTTACCCTGTCATTACAAGAGAAAATAAGTAATAATAGATGAAGAGCCACAGTAAACTGAAGCCATAAGTTGCGTTGTTTCATTTCAATACTTTTTACTGGTTGCAAAGGCATGATTTTCACACCTTTTGTTGTCTAATTAGAACTTACACGTGTAGGTTATTAGTTTTTGATTACCGTAAATGTATTGAAAGGTAACAGTTTCTAGAGGGGAAAAATTGGTTTAAAACGGCCCTTAAATCGTTAAATCATCATCATTCTGATAAAACTTCTTTCCCCTCTAGGCTTCTAAACTGTTAACTCAATTTGCTTTATTGAAATAGCCCAATGACTCTAAAAAATCATCAGTATCTTTCATTGTACTTGTATAATACTCCTTATTTTTCTCTTTGTAATTGAAGAAACCGTGCTTCCCTCCCTCATAGATTTTCAACACACATTTACTTTTCACTTTCTTCATTACATGCTGATAATATTGTGCTGTCGTAACCGGAATCAGATGGTCTTTTGTGCCTAATAAAATAAGTGTGGGCGGTGCACCTGCTACAATATTATGCAACGGAGAAAAACTTTTGTATTCCATGCCTATTCTTTCAAATCCATAACCCCCTGGACCGTTATCTATCACGGGATTAAAAAGAACAAGAGCATTTGGTTTACAACTGTAAGTTAGATCATCAGAAGCATCATTATAACCTTCCACAATTGCAGTTGCAACAGCTAAATGTCCTCCAGCGGACCCTCCTGAAGCGATAATTCTTGATGGATCAATTTGTAATGACTCCGCATTTTTTCTTAGAAACCGAATGGCTGATTTAGCATCATTCAAGGCCTGAAATGGCGTGGTGTTATTTCTCTTAAATACTCTGTAGTCTGCAAGGAAACAGATAATTCCTTTTGCAGCGTAATGCTTTGCATGTCTCTCGAACTGACTTCTCGTTCCTGTATTCCATCCTCCTCCAAAATAAAAAATCATGGCAGGATATCGTTTCCCTTCCACCATTTTGGCAGGCTTATGCACTTCAAGGTACAGCTCTACAGAATCGATACTCTTATATAAAATCTCTTCTTGTGCGTAGGTGACAGTGAAAGAAAAAAAGCACAAAACTAATGCTAGGATTTTCATTTTTAAATTTTAGAAACACTGGTGTCTTGCTTCAAATACTTCTCCACCCATTGCTCTCCAACGGCATTTAAATTACCTGTTGTAAGATCAATTCCTGTCCAAGAATCATAAAGAACAAGACCGTTGACCCCTGCCTTCATTGCAGCATCGATTCTAATGTCTTTTTCCTCATATTTTTTATTCATATTGGTTTCAGAATCCCAAACTTTCAAGCCTTTAGCCGACTTCAAGAACTTTGACCACTTGTTATGTTCAAACCCAAGGTTATGTGTTGTTGCTACAGAAATGTAATCTTTGATATTTGTTTTGTTTAAGATTTTCGTTCCTGAGCCCACGCCCCAAGTACATGGACCTATTAATTCAGCTTTTATATTATTTTCAGCCAATCTTTGATAGGTTTCGCTGATTTGGGTTGCCGTCCAATATTGTCCTGGCTTTCCATCTTCATTAAAAGGGCAAATCCAATCTACAGGATATTCTTTGGAAAACTTCAAAATACGTTCCACCAATATATCAGTGGCTTGACTATCTCCCAGTACCTTCTGTCCTGTATTCTTACCCTTGTTGATTCTATTGACAATTCTTCGGGCACCTTCCCAGAGTGCAGGGTTGGCGAATATCTTAAAGTCTCTTCTTCTAGCTTCGTGATATAAATAGTCAAACATCTTTGGATTTGGGTTCACTTCCTCTCCAAAAATAGTAATACGAACACCATCTACATGCATTTTCTCAAAACCATCTAATAGATGATTGATTTGTGTGGTATCTTTCAGTTTATTGTGAATCTGAGCTTGTTTTACATCTGCAATAACGATCTCTAGATTTCCTTTGTATTTATCATTTTGTGAAACATGATCACTTGTATTCTGTTGTTGTTGTTTAGTATTCACACAACCTGCCAACATCACAGCAGTCACTATAATTGTTGTTATTTTCTTTAATCTTAACATCTTAATTTTGGAAGTAAATAGGTTGCCTGAAATTAGACAACCTATTGGTTTACACTACTTATTATTACTTAAACACAACCTTTTTCAAAAGGAAGTCATTACCTACACCTACTTTTAATAGATATAATTTATTAATGTCAAATGAATAAGGAACCGTCACTGTGCTATTAGGTTGTACCTGTTGCTTTTGATTGAAAATCATTTGACCATTTAGATTGTAAAGCAGGAGTTCAACGGCTTGATTTCTCTGTGATTTATCCTTGATCACAATACCGTTTGTAGTCATAGTCACATTCAATACTTTTTCTAATTTATTTTCTATGCTTGTTACTTGCCCATCATTGACTACAGTGATTGTAACCGTAGCAATATTACTTTCAGTTTCTCCATCATTGGCTACATAAGTAAACGTCACTACACCTTCAAAACCTGACTCTGGATAGTACTCTACACTATTTCCGAAGTGATCTAAACGACCTACTTCCACATCTTTCACAATATGATAAGTCAATGCATCATTATCTTCATCCGTAGCTTTTAGTTCAATAAATGCAGACGTTGAATTTTTCACTTCTAGTACTATGTCCTCTGCTACCGGAGCTGTGTTATCTGAAGGCGTTTCACCATTACTTCTTACAAGGAAAGTAATGGTTGCTACTTCGCTGTCTTCAAAACCATCATTGATTACAAAAGTCATCTGATCCTCACCGCTGAAATCAGCATTTGGAGTGTACGTCAGTTTAGGAATTTCTCCATTAATAGTACCATTGGATGGCTGAGTCAAAATACTGAACGTAATAGGATCATTATCCGCATCATTTCCAGTTAAAGTAAACGATGTAGACTCCCCTTGATTCATCAATAATTGTTGACTATCCGCAACTGGTTTACTATTCATAAAAGGAGTGACATTGATAGTCACTGTAGCTGTATTACTGTAATCTTCTCCATCAAATGCTCTAAAAGTGAAGACCTCTTCTCCCGTAAACCCATCATTTGAACGATATACTACATTGGGTAAGTCTCCCGTTAAAGTACCATTTGTAGGCTGATCTACTAACTCATAAGTCAATGCATCTCCATCTTCGTCTGTCGCTTCTAAAGTAATGGACAAAGGTTTGGTTGACATGACTTCCAACGTTTGATCATTGGCCACAGGTACAGAATTTGGAACTGTTTTGACTGTGATGCTCACTGTTGCCGTATTACTGTAGTCTTCTCCATCAAATGCTCTGAAAGTAAAACTGTCATCACCTTCGAAATCTGTATCCGATGTATAAATTAAGTTAGGAAGATCTCCTGTTAAAGTACCATTTGTGGGTTGATCAACTAATTCATAAGTAAGATCATCCCCATCATCATCCGTTGCTTCAAGCGTAATATTTAAGGCTTGATTTGTAATTACTTCCAATGTTTGAGGCTTGGCAACTGGAACTGAGTTTGGTATAGGTTTCACTTCAATATTTACTATGGCTACGTTACTGTATTCACTGCCATCAAATGCTTTAAATGTGAAGCTGTCATTGCCTTCAAAACCATCATTCGATACGTATGTCAAATTAGGTAGATCTCCTGTCAAAGTACCATTTGAAGGTTGATCAACGATCTCAAAAGTTAAGACATCATCTTCTTGATCTGTTGCTTCAAGCGTGATGCTCAATTCCTCTTTTGCTATTACGTCGAGGTCTTGATCTTTAGCAATAGGCGCTGTGTTTGGCAAGTTCGTTACTGTTATAGAAACGGTTGCTACATTACTGTACTCTTTACCATCATAAGCTCTGAAAGTGAAACTGTCATCACCTACATAACCATTGTCAGATACATATTGTAAATTTGGAAGATCACCTGATAAAGTACCATTCGCTGGCTGTGTCACCAATTCATAAGTCAGTGCATCATCATTTTCATCTGTAGCTTTCAATGTGATGTCTACTGTCTCTGAGGTCATCACTTTAACAACTTGGTCTTCTGCTTTTGGTGGTACATTTGGAGCAGGGTTTACCGTTATCGCTACGGTTGCAATTTCACTATACGCAATTCCATCAAAAGCTTTAAAAGTAAAACTATCATCACCTTCAAATCCATTATCTGAAACATATTTCAGATTTGGCAAATCTCCTGTTAAAGTACCATTGGTAGGCTGATCAACAACCTCATAACTCAATACATCTCCATCTACATCAGTTCCCTCTAACGTAATTGACAACTCAATGCCAGAGATTACCTCTAAAGTTTGTGGATTGGCTACTGGTGCGTTGTTATTTTCATTTTGAACAGTTACTGTAATAATACCTTCATTACTATCAACTCTTCCATCATTGGCAACATAAGTGAATGTCTCCTGTCCTTGGAAGTTTTGATTTGGAGTATATTGATAAGCACCATCCACCATAGAAATCACACCATTTTGAGGTTGTGTTTTGATACTTAACTTAATAATATCATTATCTGCATCAGTGCCCTCTAATGTAAATTGAACCGCAACACCTTTAGCAGTGCTAAGTGTCTTATTCTCTACAATTGGAGCAACATTACTACGGCTGTTTGTATTATTTCTAAAGTGTTCATTTAGTGCCTCAACCTCCGTTTTCTTTGCCGTTAATTCACCAGCTGTTTTCGATTCATCAAAAGCAAAATCTACAGCAGATTGTAAAGCTTCTTTATAACGGTTAACGATTTCCTGCAAATACTCGGCATCACCACTTCCAATGACAGCATTGACATATAAATCCTGACCTGTTAGAATTTCAGCATATAAATCATATGCATCAGCTGGAACTACTGTACCACGAATACTTACATTATCAAACGTAAAATATTCTCTAAGTTGAGTGTTATCAGTCTTGCCTGTTCTGTTCAAACCAATCAAAAAGGAATAGCTGTCTTCAAATACCAAATTGTCATTAAAGAAAGCACTCATGTAATCCATGTCTTTGATGCCGTCACCATATTTTTCTACACCAGCCACTACATCTGCTTGATAATAATCAACCCTTGTTCCTGAACCATCTCTTGCTTTATCATGATAAATAGAAGCTCTATAGGTTCTTGACTTTCCATATTCCCCTGAGCCTGCAAATTTCAATTCATAATTATTGATCATTGCTTTATACCCACTAGCAACATTCATATCGTAAATAAAACCAACATTCTTGAAACCTAGGTTATTGCTGTTGCTTGCCAGTCGGATTGAAAAAGTTCTGTCCTGCTTCCATTGTGATTCTCCATTTTGTCTACTGATCTCTGTAGCAGATACTTTTTCTGAAGATGAAACCACACTCATATCTTTATTATTTAGAGCATAATCCACCTCAAAAGTAGGAATCGATAAACCTTCAACGTACTCTCCTTCAATGATCACTTGGTCAACATACCAGTTGAAAATATCATCTTCATAAATTCCACCACCTTGTTCATCTGGAATCACATTTCCTCCTACTCTCTCTCCTCTACCTGTCAAATAAACGGAAACGTACTCTCCGTTTTTCACCATACTGTATTTATCATTCGGAATATATTCTGTTTCTTCCAATTGATCTGAAAACAGTAAGTTATCAGAAGATTGCTCAGGATCACTGTTAGAGATTGTGTTTCCATTGACTTGTGTTCCTACTCTAAACATATAAGTATTTCCAGTTCCTCCTTCGGCTATTGCTGAAGGGTCTCCCGCATGATCCGATTTTTGAATCACTCTTACTTTGTTGATCTTAAACTTTGCTCCCTTATTGGTATGAATATCAAAACGGAAGAAAGTATTATTATAATTTGTAGCGTTGTTGTTGGTGATTTGGGTTACAGCCATATTATCTGTTATACCCTGATTTACAAGCCTTGAACCTCCTACTATTGCTCTTTGCGGATACAAAACATCATCACTGATTGTAGAGGTAGAAGCCTTAAAACCATTTTGAAAGTTATAAGTAATAGTTACTGCTTCTTGAGCATAAGTTGTCCAAGAGAATAGTAACAGAAAGCTAATAATTATTCTTTTCATTGTCATTCTGATTATGTAGTGTTTATGCTGATTTGCAACCTCCCTGTGATAAGTACTAGGTAAAATGTGATGAAACTTTTTTAAGGTAAGAGGTAAGAATGAAGAGGGAAGAAAAATGGTTCGTGTTATGGTACATAAAATGGTTTTTAAAACACAACACGGACCACCTTCCCTCATCCCTCTTACCTCTTCCCTTTAATCAAAGAACCCTTTTCTCCTGTCTTGGTACTTAAAGAGATTGCAGATTTCTATTTAGTTCGATTTCAATAATTTGCCTACAAATACTTCCTCAGCATTACTGATGCTGATAATGTAAAGCCCTTTATTTAATTGAGAAAGGTTTAAATCAAAAGCGATTTTATTTTGAAGTGATTGCTGTAGGATCATTCGGCCCATACTATCATGGATCGTCATTGTTCCGTTGATCACTTTTGGTAAAGTGATATGAACATTTGTTTGGAAAGGATTTGGAGCAATTTTTAATGATGTTCTGTCAACGACAACGCTTGTAACGTCATCATCGTAATTTTCATTTTTGTATAAACGTGCCTCACTGATTCCTAAATGAATACCCAAACCTTGGCTCGGAGTAGTTGCAATTCTTAACTTCTCCACTCCTCTTACATCAACATCAATTTTCTGAATTGGTGTATTGGCACTTACCGGATCTGATTCAAACAATAACTCATCATCACCAAATACTTTCAATACTAAGCTTCCTCCTAAGAAGTTATCTTCCAATCCGATTTCAGCTTCAAACGTATCAAAGTAATTTTTTACATCATATTCTACTTCTGTAAAGTAACCCAACGTAAGTGCATTATCTTGTTTTGAACCATTGATTATCAATACTGAATCTTCCGCAAAACCTTGATTGATTTTTAGGTCTCCGAAATTGACTTGAGGTTGAATTTCTGTCAAGTAAGTAAACTCTTCTTTGTCCAAAGTTGTCCATTGATAGATGGCTACCGTGTATGGTTCTACTTCATCAAAAGTAAAAGTGGTAGGATTGTCTATCACAAAAGGTCCTTCAATACGTACATTCGTAGGGTTATCTGATGTATTATCCACATTAATGTTATCAGCCAATGCCACCCATTTTTTCAACACAACCTTATCATTCATTTCAAAAGGAAGAGAAGTAAAATCGAAAGCAGTATTGAGTTGTTTCCCATCAGATGTATTAGGGATTACAATTGTTGCTACCGTTTTGTCCTCATTGATAGAAGCCGTAGGATATGAGTTCCATAATTGTACATTTTTGTGGGTATACTTTTCTCCTTCAAAATCTGCCTTTACAAATTGATCTTGGTGAAGGTGAGTGAAAATATGGTGTGCATATCCTTTGGCCATCAAGAAACCTCCATGTCTTGTTTCCACCATTGTGGTACCATCATTTTTGAAGAAAGAGTGCGTTTGGATTCCCAAAAGATCATCCTTGTAATTGTTCATCATTTGATGCCATAAAACAATAGCATGCGGAATGGCTGAGAAATTTCTTGGTGTGCCGTATTCCGATAAGAACTGTTTCACTTCAATACCTTCAAGACTAGGGTTGTCATATTTTGAAAGGTAATTTTTAAACTCTTCGGCTCTATTATTATATTTTGCTATTTGAGATAACTCAAAGATATATTCTTGACCTGAATTCGCTTCACCTCCTGGGTAATAGTGTTTTGCTACTGCATCATAAGGTAAATTTTCATCTGCCATCAACTTAAAGAATTCTTCATGCTCATAACTAGATACTACTGTAATGCTTGGATCAACCGCTTTCATTGCATCATAATAAGCACTAAAACCTGCGTGAGGTCCAGTAGTATAATCTACAATCACATCACCCAAACTTTCTGGAATAGCTCCATTCACACCGTCACCAAAAACAAACGTTCCTTCTTTTGAATCTGTGATCACAAAATGTTTATCAGTGGCTGTTGAATTGTCAAAGTTTAATACTTCAGTCCACTCCTCTCCATCAATGCTTACTGTAAAATCATGGCTCAAATTGATTGGAGGAAACTTCACTTTAAACTCTTGGTCTGGCGTTCCATCCAACGTACACTCGTCCACTACCCAAGTGGTTTGTTTTACAGCTCTTTGGCTGGTAAACGTCTCTGAACCTCCATAAACATAGAAATGAGCATTTCCACTTCTAATACTTTCTCCACCACGAGTATCATCACCACTCAATGGATAGTTCATCACATTCAATTCCCAATCACCATAAAGCTCATTGCCAATTTCCCATACATTGATATTGTAAGGCTCGTAATGTCCATTCTTAGCTCTTTCCAAAGCCCAGTCTTTACCGCCGTTTGGATTGGCTCCGACTTCAGCATTCATATATTCTACAAAATCTCCGGCATCTTGTGGTGTTCCATACGCAAACGGCACTACAATCGAACCTTTATTCATATAGGTCGTTTCCAACAATTTACCGAATTCATCAGGACCAAAACTGTTATCAAAGGCTTTTCCATCATTGTGTGCATCGAGGTTATCAATTCTTTCACTATTAGGGCCGATTGCTCTTTTCCAATTGTAAAGATTGGCCATAGTACCGCCTGGAAATCTGAAAAATGCAGAACCCGTATAGTTCGCTAAGTCAATGACTCTTGGCATAAAATCTTCAGAAGTGGGGTCCCATAAACCTTGTCCGTTGGCATTGTAAGTAGAGTTGGCACCAAACCACTCCGCTTTTCTTTCCATCAGCATTGAGCTCCAATCTACTGTCACTTTCACATCCGTTGGAATCACAATGATTTGAGATTTAAAATGTGCCAATGCTTCATCCATCACTGTTGCCTGAGCATCTAATTCTTCTTGAGAAAGACTACAGTCCGCCATTTTTGCTTTTGCTGTAGCAATGTCCGCTTTTAATTGATCAATATCTTCTTGTGAAAACTGCCCAGAACTTTCTTTTAATGCTAAATAGTTTTCTGCTTCAAGAATACTTTTACCAATTAAATCTTTATTCAGCTGAGGACCTTCCACTGTTTTAAAGTAGTCGAAAAATGTGATTACACCATTGTTTTTGGAACCTTGAGAATACATTTTAATCGTAGTAATTGGTGAATCTCTTACTACTTCTGGCAATGCTAAATTTTCATATTTCAAAACACCATTTAGGTAAAGTGATACTTGATGATCAGCTTTAAAAACCATTCTTACATCATACCATGTGTTCACAGCGTAATCACTGTCCAGTAAAGAGTTTTCTTCTGGAAAATTACTTCCGCCTGGGACATTACCATTTTCTAAAATATCCCATCTTAAATCTCTTTTACCATAGTCAGGGTATTTTAAAGCAATCCAACATTTATTATTGGCGTCTAAAAAGTCCATTTTAAAAGTATACCCTGAAGCGTTGTTCGACATTACGCTAAATGAAATTTCAAATTCATTTTGAGTAAAGTTTCCGAAATTAATGTTTGCTTTGGCATGACCTCCACCAGCAGGTGTTTCCATATGCAACATACCTTCTTGGAAATAAATGTCGCCTCCGTTAACATTGCCTGATGTGTTGACGCTGATATAAGAGGGAAGGTTTTCCATATCTGTATCTACCCCAAAATCATCATCAATCAATGTATTACATTCTTGTGCGTTTACTGTTGTAATAGCAAGCAGAAAGAATAGAAAATAAAAAGTAATGTTTTTCATTTGTAGTTGTCTATTTTAATAAATTCATTTCATTGAACAGCGATGTATGTGAGAGCAATATTAATCTTTAATGTCGCAAGTGTTAAGCCGAAAGGTGTCACTTGTGATTCATTTTTGGCGAAGTCTCCCGACTTCGAAAGAAATGGTTATTATTCTTTTTGTATTTCGAAGTCATGAGACTTCGCCAATTATGTGTTCCAAGTGACGCCTATCGGCTTAACACTTGAAACCTGGTCTCTAAATAAACATCGCTGTCCTTTTTATAATTAAAGCTGAGATTTTTCTTCTTTCGATTTTGGTGTGATGTAAAAGTGGAAGTAATACGGTTTAGATGGAACTCTGTATTCTACCGAAGGTCGTCCTACTTCGTTCCAAGAATTATTACCGCCTACACCCATTTGCAGATGATCAATGTTCACTGTTAGGTGATTCATCTTTTTCAATTCATAAGTGTGTTTTGCCTTTTCAATGTTTTGATCTGTATAAGGATATACACTGAATTCAAAAGGTTGATCACTAGAGAATTTCACACCTTGATTTTCTTTATCTGTCAATACAAAATTTCTTGTCGCCGTTCTATTCGCATACGCTTGAGGCATAGCATAAGGCAATGCAAATTCATCTACATTCATGGCATAAGTCCCCATCATAGCACCCACATTTCTATCGATATAATTCTCTTCTGGACCTTTACCGTACCATTCAATATTCGATAACTCATAAGGCACCTGCATTTGCATTCCCACTTTGATCAAATTAGTAAGTGGAGCATGTGGAATAAATGAAGCCTCAACATGTACTGCACCTTCTTTGTTTAATGTATAAGTTGTCGTCCAAGAAGCTTTATCTTCTGGTAATTGATATTCTACATTAATACATAATCCTTCTCCTACTTCTTCCACGTGCATTGCAGAAATTTTCAATGTTTCCGTCGCCTTTTTCCAGTACTGCTTTTTCTTGAACACATTTGTTGTTCTCACATCGTTATCCGTCGCTGGTCTCCAGAAATTTGGAACAGGCATCTTTGAAATCAGTTCTTCATTTTGATAAACAATCTTCTCAATCGCTTGTCCTTTAGCATCTAAAACAACCTCAAAATCATTGTAAACTACTTTGTTACCTTCCTTTTTCCATTCTCCTGAGTTAGAAGCAAAAGCAGGTGCATACAAACCACCTTGAGGCATTAAGTATTGATCCTGAGCAACAATATGTCCTTTAGATGCATATTTACGGTCTTCTTTTAAAGACGCTTTTACCGTAATGAAGTATTCATTTGAAAGCTCAAACTTAGTCATTTTAACCGGAAGTTTTACCTTCTGAGAAGTACCTGCTTCGATTTCAGGACAATCAAACACTCCCTTTTCCACTACCTGACCATTCGCTAAAATTTCATATTCGAAATCATAAATAGATGTATTTTCAAAGAAATGACGGTTGGTAATTTTTGTTTTGAATGAATTGAAATCCACTACTTCAAAATGAATCGGTTGGAAGGCATGCTTGATTTCATACATGGCCGCTTTCGGTTTTCCATCAGAAGTAATCACACCATTCAAGCAGAAGTTCTTTGTATGAATTTCCTCTCCGAAATCACCACCATAAGCAAAATACTTTTCACCATTCTCTGCCGTCACTTCAATTCCTTGATCTCTCCAATCCCAAATATATCCACCTACTAATCGATCTACTCTACGAATCAAAGTCCAATAATCTTCAAAGTTACCCGTACTGTTCCCCATAGAATGAGCATATTCTGTCAAGATAATCGGGCGGTTAGAAGGGTCTTTTTGACCTAATTCTTCCAAACTTTCCAGCAATGGATAAAAACGACCTAACATATCTAAGTAACCAGGGTCAGTACCATTGGAAGCGATTTTATTGTTTTCTAATTTCTCTTTGAATGCTTTAGAAGTATAATCCAAATACTCTGGATGCGTAGGATCTCCCTGCCCTCCTTCATAATGAATCAGACGTGTAGGGTCAAAACCTTTCGTCCAGCTCGCCATTGCCGCATGATTGAAACCTGTTCCAGATTCGTTACCCAATGACCAGAAAATAATAGACGGATGGTTTTTATCTCTTTCCACCATTCTCACCATTCTATCCAAAAAGGCGCCTGACCACAAACTATTATTCGTCAAATCACCTGTAATACCGTGTGTTTCTAAATTTGCCTCATCCATCACATATATACCATACTCATCACACAAGTCATAAAACTTAGGATCGTTCGGATAATGTGAAGTTCTTACCGAGTTAAAGTTAAATTGCTTCAGTAATTCAATCTCATGACGCATATCCGCTTCAGAAACTACCTTACCTGTAAGGTGATGATGATCGTGACGGTTCACACCATAAATCAATACTTCTTGACCATTTACCAAGAATCTTCCTTTCTCATCAGATTCAATTGTTCTGAAACCTACTTTTGAAGTACGCACTTCTACCACTTCATTTTTAGGGTTCACCAATTCGATATATAAATCATAAAGATGCGGTCTCTCTGCCGACCAAGTTTTCACATTTTCAATGCTATTTCTGATATGGGCAAAAGGCAAATCATCTCTCTGTGGTCTTTTCTTGATCACTCTCTTCACATTCACCTCCGCAGAAGCCACTTCTGTTTCCTGATCTTTCAGCGTCGTTCTGATCTTATAATCTTTCCACTCTTGCTGTGCATAATGATTGCTTACTTCAAAATGTACCTGCAAATCACCCTTCGTATAATTGTCCGTTAAACCCGCTCTCACATGAAAATCATTGATTCTCATTTTATTCTCCTTGATCAACTTCACTTCTCTATGAATACCCGACAATCTCCAGTGATCTTGATCCTCTAAATAGGCTCCATCAGAATATCTATACACTTTAAGTGCTACTGTATTTTTCCCTTTTTGAATATAAGGCGTAATATCAAATTCTGACGGCAAGCGGTCATCTTGACTATAGCCCACCATTGTACCATTGACATTCACCTCAAAAGCAGAAGTTACCCCACCAAAATAAAGGATCACTTTCTCTTTCGTCCAGTCATTTTTCAAAGTAAACTCTTTCTGATATACCCCCACTTCTTGTTTATTGTGAGGAATAAAAGGAGGATTCACTTCTCCCCAAGGATATTTTGTATTAGTATAAATACGTCTGCCGTACTCCAGCATTTCCCAGTTCGACGGCACCTCTATTTTGTCCCAACCTTTTACATTAAGATTGGAAATATCCACTTCCTCCGTGAATGAACCGATGTATTTAAAATTCCATTTTCCATTTAAAGAAAGAACGTTAGATTGCTGATCGTTTGTTGCTTCTTGAATGCTGTTGTAAGGAATAGAAGTCGCTCTCCCTTGTAATTTATTGAATTGATAAAAGGTAGGGTCTTCCCATTTAAGATGTTGTGCTGATAAGTTTGTAGTCAGTATCACACATAAAGCTATCAGTATATTTTTCAAAGTCTTCTTCATTGCTAAAAGTTAAATTCTCTCTTCATACTTTTGACATTACAATTTTAGCTGTAAACGGAAGAAATAAGAGTTGAAAAAATATGATAAAGGGGGGTATTATTTCGTAAATGCTTGTTTTTGGGGGATTAGAGGGGGTTTGGAATGATTTTTTGGTTGGGATATGGAAATATAAGTTCTATTTAATTTAGCCGATCAATTCTAAGACAATCAACAACAAAACCACACAAATAAAAAAATACAAACTTACCTATTTGATAATATTCGTTTTATTTCATTATTTCAACCTTTGAAAATAAAGCAAGCAAACTAACGCAAACTCTTTTTGCTTTGTGAGAACTAAAAACATTTCTATTTTAAAATTTCAACAATGAAAACAAAGAAAAGCAAAACTATTCTGGGGGTAATAATTATTGTATTATTATCTGGGATCTATTTATATCTTAAAACTCCTCCAAGTGTCATCAAAATTGACAATCCTGTCTACCAAGTAAATCAAACAGCTAACATTGTACAGGGAAAAAGACCTAGAAATATTTACACAGAAGAGGAATTACAGGAGGATTACTTTTCTCAAGATTTATATGATATTTCATTCATGGGAGAAGATGAAAAAGTAGTTCGGCAATACTATAAAGAGTTCTTGCTTGAGGAAAGATCTTTTTTTCAAAAAATGAAAAAACGTGACGATGTCTTCACCTTTTCTAGTGAAAAAAAATTATACCAATTATACAAGCGTAAAAAATTTAAACATAAACATTCTTTCGATTTTGTTGGACTCAATGTGGAAGGTTATCATCTCTATTATAAAGATGATAAATATGGAATGATTAACAGTAAAGGCGAAATCATTATACCTAATATATATGATAACCTAGATGTGCTTTCAGAAGGGTTGATCAGTGCTAAAAAAGGAGATAAATGGGGATATATTAATATCAAAAATGAAGAAGTTGTCCCTTTTATTTTTGACCATGCAACATTGTTCTATGAAGGTTATGCTTCTGTTGTTTATAATCAACATAAAGGAGTGATCAATAAAAAAGGGGAACTCGTTTCAAGAAAAGGGACGGATGATGATTGGTTACAAATTAATATGCCTCTTTCTACTTATAATTTTGCCCTTAATAGATTTACAACGAGGGGTGCATATTATTCTTGGGACCTTAGAAATAAACTTACTGAAGACCTTATTCTTTGTTATTTTAAAGAGGTTAAAAAGCCAGAAAAAATAAGTGACCATAACCCTTCTATACATAGAAACTATATTTTAGTTTTTGGGCAATATGTATTTGATTACAAAGGGCGTTTAGTAAACTATTTCCATAGCCCTCTTGGAGATGAGGTAGAGACTAGCGGTGAATTCAAATTTCATAAAAATTCCTTCTGGGACATAAAGTATTCTTCTTGGCAAGGGATGGCTCATATCTTAAACTATAAACAACCTGAAGTACTTAACGATTCTATCATTACGGTAGAGCGAAATTCCAGAAAATATCTTTACAATTTTAAAAGCAAACAAAAGATCATTAATTCTATCAATCATGTAGGTGCAACTAATGTATTCTTTTATAAAGATATGAAAGAAATAACTGACAATGATGATTCTGATAAGGCAATGTCACTAGAGGAGTCCATTGAAATTGCTCTCTTTTTGAGAAAAAGGCCGATAAGTGAATATGAATTTGACATATACGATTATTCTGGTAAAATGCTCACAAAAGCTAATGGTTTCCATTGGATGCAGGATGATGAATATAAAATAAATTACAATGATAAATACGGATTGATTAATGACAGATTTTACATCGCACCAGTCTTCGATAAGATAGTTCTAGCACATAATTATTACTTAGTAAAACACTTTTTCCATTGGGCTTTATATGATAAAAACTTTGAACCTGTCACTGACTTTATTTATGATTCTTACGAAAAAACAGATGATGATATTAAGTTATTCTCTGGTGACAAGTTCCATTATTTAAGAGCACATGACACTTTCAATGATCAGTTTTTCACCTATGCGGACAATACTTCCTGGTTCTCTTGGAATGACGAACCTACTGATAGTTTATTGATAATCTACGAGAATAAACGCTTCGGTTTTGAAGACAGTAATGGAAAATTGAAAGTAGTACCTCAATTTGAATACCTCAATGAGCTTGACAATGGTTTTTATATTGTAAGGTTTAATGAAAAGTACGGTGTACTTAATGCTCAAGGACGTTATGTAATTGACCCTGTATATGATGATATTGAACAAGCTGGAGCTTCTTATTTTATATTGAAAAATGAGCATAACTATTCTCTAATTGATAGTAATTATGAAGAAATAGAGGAATTTAGTAATGTGGAATTAGAATACACTTATGGTGATATAGTTCTTTTCAAAAATGTAAAAGGTCAGGCTCCCCAAAAAATCTATTTCAATTTAAAAAGTTTTGAAACTACCGTATTAAATGCAGACGTCTTAAATGATGGTGATACTTATTATGTAAATGGTATTTTCGACCAAGATGGTAAATATAAATATACTGCTCATTTCAGTGAAGAAGACACATTAACAGAAAGTCTAAAAAGGCAAAATATTAAAAATTATACGATTACAGACCAAAATAAGTCCAGTATGTACATAAACACAAGCCAATATCTGCAATGGGGTAAATATGGAGATATTGACTTCAGAGGTGTTTCTGATAATGGACGACTATCATTTAGAGTTGATAATAATTACCGTAGAATCACTATTAAAAATAAAGAACAAGAAGAGGTTTATATAGACGGTACAAAAATTATCGGTAATCCACAAAAGGGACTATTTACATGTGAAGCAGAAAATGGAAAAATTGGTCTTTATAATTTCTTTGATGAAAAATGGATCCTTCCTTGTGAGTATAACTTTATTGAAAATTATGAAGGTTCTCATGCCTTTATAATACACAAAAACAATAAATTCCAAATCTGTAAACTAAATGGAGAAATTATTCCATTTGAAATCACTCCTCAAAGAATAAGAGGTTCCATCTCATTGGAAGATGATGGTTATATCATTTGCAATGGAGTACCTGATACTCTCTTTAATTATATCTCTGGCAAAGCAATTAAAAAACCAAAAGAGGTAAGATATTCTCGTCTTCTAACAGTAAACGACGAACATATTTTAAAAAGTGGTGCTGACTTCTATTTCATTGAAAAGGATGATAGCATCTTTTTTGATAAAGAGAACCCAGATTTATATGTAGGGCAAGTAACAGATCAGTTAATATTCTATTATTATTTTGATAAAAGCGATATCAAAGGATTAATTGGTCCTGATCTCGAAGTACTTCATAGTAATATTTATCACAAATTGAGTTATTATAATGAAGACACTTTTTATGGACTAACTTTTCAAGAGATGGATATCAATGAAAATGCAACGCTCTATGAGCTAAAAACAGATGGTAGTAAAAGAAAAATTGAGTTGAGTGACACGAGGTATAACTACTTCAAATATATTGCTGAGCTAAATAAGTTTAGGTACTTCCGTTTTTAAATTCATAAATAGAAAAGTCGGAAACTGAAGAAATACTTAATTTTGTTGTTCTTGTAGTGCTCACAATCTTTGAGAGAGTATTACAAGAACGACAAAAATTTGCTCTGTTCGTGGTGTCAAGCCGAAAGGCGTCACTAAGAACTTGACCTTTGTTTAAGTTTGTAACTTATAACTAGAAACAATTTATCAAGTATTTATTTTTTCAAGTTTCGTAAATATGTCTTCTAACCTGTCATGATACTGTATAAGATTCGGTTCATTATTCTTTAACATCAAGTTTATATGATCAACGATTCTAACCTTAAATTCATCATAATCTTCATTTGCAAAATTATTTATTAGGATCATTGCTTCAAAAATCCACTCAACACCCGTTTTAGAAAAGTTGTAATCAGGATTTTCAATCATGATTTTTATTTCAGAATTATATAAATAGGGAACCTTGGTAAATACTTAATCTACTAACAATGAGTTATTTACTTGTTCTAAAATGTAAAAAAGACCCCGAAAAATGTCGAATTAGGCTTTTTTCGGGGTTTTAACTTGCATAAATTTGAGTTCCAACAAAAAATCTATTACAAGTCTGACTCAAATATAACATGCAATTC
>NZ_JABANE010000319.1 GCF_012844305.1 Flammeovirga aprica JL-4 | reverse complement strand
TAGATATGTCAAACAATCTAATCTAGCTTTGTTGATTTTGATCTGTGAATTTATTTTTTCAAACAATTTCGTATATTCGTGTTGACTCTCCATAATTGATAAATTTTGTATGTCGAAATTCAAATTTAATCAATTTCATGGAGAGTCATTTTTTTGTCATATACTTAGTTCTAGGATAAAAGATTTTAGAAGAGAATTCCGAGGCGTTACAGATTTAAAGTTTTTCCTGTTCAGAATTTCAAAGGTATTTGGTTAACCTGTGCCCACTTTTTGAAGGTGATCCTTAATTAAATGGTAAATCACAAATTTAATTCTTCCCTCTTCATTCTTACCTCATCCCTGCTCTTTGGGCACAAAAAAAAGGAGCGCCGTAATCGCAAACGGCACCCCCTCATTATCTCACAAATTATAGTTATATAATTTCAGCTTAACCTTCCACTTCATCTTCTTGTAAAAGTAACGTAAGTACTTTCTTCGCTGAATATGGAACTCTAGTACCAGGACCGAAGATCGCTGCTACTTTGTTGTCATAAAGGAATTGGTAATCTTGCTCTGGAATTACACCACCTGCAAATACCATGATATCCTCACGACCTAAACGTGCTAACTCTTCAATTAATTGAGGAATTAACGTTTTGTGACCTGCTGCCAATGATGATGCACCTACACAGTCCACATCATTTTCAGCGGCTTGACGAGCCACTTCTTCTGGAGTTTGGAACAATGGTCCCATATCCACGTCGAACCCGATGTCTGCGAAAGATGTTGCAATTACTTTTGCACCTCTATCGTGACCATCTTGACCCATCTTAGCAATCATTACTCTTGGACGTCTACCCTCCAATTTCTCGAATTCATTCGCTAATTCTTTTGCTTCTGCAAACGACTTGTCACCTGCTACCTCATGAGAGTAAACTCCTGAGATATTACGGATTGTAGCTTTGTATCTACCAAAATC
>NZ_JABANE010000318.1 GCF_012844305.1 Flammeovirga aprica JL-4 | reverse complement strand
TAACATTAAATTCACTGATTAACAACACACATAAGGAAACAACTAATGAACTACGCCGAGATACAAGCACGCTTAAACGCCCTCCGCAATATGCCAATCTGTGAACTCGACAAGCGCCAGCCGCTGCTGGTAGCACTCATCGCCGACATCGTGAACGCTGAGACGTCCGACGGTGAAGATACGGATAGCAGCTGGGGTCTGGAACGTCAGGACTACTGGCAGACCCTGAAGATTAAGGCCAAAGATGCTGGGTTTAACCTGCTGGGCAATGGCCACTTCAGTGCAGCATTTAAGCACGAGCTGTTACCCGGCAAGGTCATTAAGGTTGGCTTTAAGAAAGAGGACTCAGGGGCCGCCTACGTGGCTTTCTGCCGGATGCACCAAGGTCGGGTAGGGATTCCTAACGTATATCACGTAGCGCGTCACGCTGGATGCTATACGGTGGTACTGGATGAGCTGGAACCATGCCAGCGCAGAGAGAACGATGAGCACGACCACTACGCAGACCTCGCGTATTACTTTGTCGAGTGTGACTATGCGCCCGAGGAGCACAACGAGAAGGACATAGCGTTTATCGAGACGTGCCAAATGATTCGCAAGTTCTTCCATGGTATCGCGTCCTTTGATATGCATAGCGGTAACATCATGTTTACCAAAGACGGCAGGCCAGTGATTACCGACCCGGTGTCATTCTCAGCGGACCGGGACCGTGAGCCTTTCTCACTGGAACCTGAGGAACTGCTCGCAGAGATTGAGCAGATAGCCACCACCAAGATGATTGAACGCTGTAAGCGCAACAAGGCAAAGCGTGACCCGAACGGGGAGCTGCGCATCGCACGCCGGAAGGCCAATAAGGAACGTAGAGCACGCCGTAAGGCGCACGCTCGGTGGCGTGAGGAGCGCGAACGGATTAACGCTGAGGCCCTAAAGTTCGACCTTGCGAAAGTTGCGAAGCGGGTACACGCAT
>NZ_JABANE010000317.1 GCF_012844305.1 Flammeovirga aprica JL-4 | reverse complement strand
ATGAGGCCCGCTTCGGCCGTATCCGCGAGCAGGAAGCCTCCTACTTCAAGAAGAACGTAGCAGACCAGCTGGACAAGCGTGTGGGGCACGTGTACAAAAAGGCATTCATGCAGGTCGTCGAGGCCGATATGATTTCCAAAGGGATGCTTGGCGGCGACAACTGGGCGAGCTGGAAGACCGACGAGCAGATGCACGTAGGGACCAAACTGCTGGAGCTGCTAATCGAGGGAACTGGTCTGGTGGAAATGACCAAGAACAAGATGGCTGACGGTTCGGACGATGTGACCAGTATGCAAATGGTCCAGTTGGCTCCGGCCTTTGTGGAACTCCTGAGTAAACGGGCGGGAGCACTTGCAGGTATCAGCCCAATGCACCAGCCTTGCGTAGTCCCTCCGAAGCCTTGGGTTGGAACTGTAGGCGGTGGATACTGGTCAGTAGGTCGCCGCCCTCTGGCACTGGTTCGTACCCACTCCAAGAAGGCACTGCGCCGCTACGATTATGTTCACATGCCTGAGGTATACAAGGCGGTTAACCTTGCACAAAACACGCCGTGGAAGGTGAACAAGAAGGTGCTGGCGGTAGTCAACGAGATTGTAAACTGGAAGCACTGCCCGGTAGGCGATGTCCCGGCGATTGAGCGTGAAGAGTTACCACCACGCCCGGACGATATCGACACCAACGAGGTGGCACGCAAGGCTTGGCGCAAGGAGGCCGCTGCGGTCTACCGTAAGGATAAGGCTCGCCAGTCTCGCCGCTTGTCAATGGAGTTCATGGTGGCACAGGCCAATAAGTTCGCCAACCACAAGGCCATTTGGTTCCCTTACAACATGGACTGGCGCGGTCGTGTGTACGCTGTGAGCATGTTCAACCCTCAGGGTAATGACATGACCAAGGGTATGCTGACGCTGGCCAAGGGCAAGCCAATCGGCCTCGACGGGTTCTACTGGCTGAAGATTCACGGTGCAAAC
>NZ_JABANE010000316.1 GCF_012844305.1 Flammeovirga aprica JL-4 | reverse complement strand
TTCGGTGGAGATATCATTCTTATTTATGACGAAAAGCAAAGAGCGGAAAGAGAAAAACTTACAGAAGAGGAGAAAGATAAAATCCGAGCTTGTCAGTGTATTATTATAAGTGATAGGGTTTATGCTAGAGTTGAACGTCAATTATAGGTGGTCAAGTAGGAAGATGGGTGATAAACCAATAGAAGGAAAACGTAGAGGAATTAATGGGTGGGTTGCTAGTCGGAAGTATATTTTTTACAAAAATGGAGATTATAAACTTGATTATCAATCTTACTGTAATGATTAATTGATAAGCTAATATGAAGGTTTTATTATATACTTTATTAGCATTTGAAAGTTTTTTATAAGAGTTAATGATGTTCTGAGTAGAGTTTATTTGGACTTTACTTAGAGCACTTTTAAAAAAAATATCTTGAAAAGGGAAATCATGAATGTGTTACTTCCAATAATAATGAAGACAAAATTGGCTTTTACGAAAGTTTAATATGTAACTATTGTACAGACTATGGTAAAAAAAATATTAGTAATTTCTTTAATTTTAAGTATTACATCATGTTCTCAAATTTCCATGGAAAAGTTTAAAGACAAAATTGTGAGTTATTTTTTGAACAAGGCTTTAAATCCTTCGGGTAAAGTGTCTGCTAGAAATGTGAAAATTTTTAAGGATACTCCGGTATATAAAGTAGCGAAAACATTAGCATCTGATGATTATGACAAAGTGTTGCATCAATTAAAAGGTTTGTCTGGTAATCTAATTGACTATCAAGAACCATTATATGGGAAAACATTACTATCTTTTTCAACTCTAAAAGGTTATTACAATGCTTGTAGGGCATTAGTGGATGCTGGAGCCGATGTAAATATAATATCTTCCCATGATGGGGAGTCAGCTTTTACAGCGGCGTGTAAGATCAAAGAAGATAATCGGTTTATTCTTTTGTATTTAGAAAACGGAGCTAATGTTCATTAT
>NZ_JABANE010000315.1 GCF_012844305.1 Flammeovirga aprica JL-4 | reverse complement strand
ATCCAGTAAAAGCGTACATGCATGTGCCAGAAGTAGCGCCGCGCGATCAAGATCTTTGAGCGTTCTGAGCCGTTTTTTCGGCACTGTTGCAAAGTTAGCGATGAGGCAGCCTTTTGTCTTATTCAAAGGCCTTACATTTCAAAAACTCTGCTTACCAGGCGCATTTCGCCCAGGGGATCACCATAATAAAATGCTGAGGCCTGGCCTTTGCGTAGTGCACGCATCACCTCAATACCTTTGATGGTGGCGTAAGCCGTCTTCATGGATTTAAATCCCAGCGTGGCGCCGATTATCCGTTTCAGTTTGCCATGATCGCATTCAATCACGTTGTTCCGGTACTTAATCTGTCGGTGTTCAACGTCAGACGGGCACCGGCCTTCGCGTTTGAGCAGAGCAAGCGCGCGACCATAGGCGGGCGCTTTATCCGTGTTGATGAATCGCGGGATCTGCCACTTCTTCACGTTGTTGAGGATTTTACCCAGAAACCGGTATGCAGCTTTGCTGTTACGACGGGAGGAGAGATAAAAATCGACAGTGCGGCCCCGGCTGTCGACGGCCCGGTACAGATACGCCCAGCGGCCATTGACCTTCACGTAGGTTTCATCCATGTGCCACGGGCAAAGATCGGAAGGGTTACGCCAGTACCAGCGCAGCCGTTTTTCCATTTCAGGCGCATAACGCTGAACCCAGCGGTAAATCGTGGAGTGATCGACATTCACTCCGCGTTCAGCCAGCATCTCCTGCAGCTCACGGTAACTGATGCCGTATTTGCAGTACCAGCGTACGGCCCACAGAATGATGTCACGCTGAAAATGCCGGCCTTTGAATGGGTTCATGTGCAGCTCCATCAGCAAAAGGGGATGATAAGTTTATCACCACCGACTATTTGCAACAGTGCCGTCCTGCGAATATGTGAGTTTTGACCTAATGAGCCACAAAAACTCATTTTCGCCCACGATAATTTTTCTACTTCCTT
>NZ_JABANE010000314.1 GCF_012844305.1 Flammeovirga aprica JL-4 | reverse complement strand
TTTGCTTATGAAAATAAGCCTGATATACTACACCCTACACTTTCCGAAATCAAGCTTTTCAGGCTTAATTTTGTAGTTGACACTTGTGCTTTAAGTTATAAAAATGAGGGAGGAAGTGATCGATAAAAAAGTTCTCAACGAAAAAAGACTTTCCGAGTGATCGAAAAGTCCTTCCTAATTTCCATACAGCCGAGTGCATAAAAAATTCCACCGCCTTTGTTCAACTAGGGCTTAATTTTTGGGTCTGAAGACCAAACTAAGCCCTAATTATTGTGCTTTCGTCAATTTATTTCCAGTCCTTAACCTTTATTGTTTTAGAATATTTTATTGAGCTAACTGAATATCCTTTTTCAATTGTAATATCATAATTTTTTTCTGATTCGTTTAAAGACTGTTCTTTATTCAGCCAAAAACTAGATATTAATTTCACTTTTTTATTGTCCCAAAATAGGAAATATATTTTTTCGACCGTGATAATCATATTAAGATTTACAAATATACATTCATATTCATCGAGTTCGTTTACAGCTGAATTCCAATTGTCGAGTTCTTCTTTTGAGAACTTATCTTCTTGTAATTCTTTTTTTATGTTAACCCGTAATTTGTAAAGACTTGCTAAGTTCTTCTTTTCTTGAATAATTCCAGGACTGAAAAGAATATCTCCATTCTTAATTACCCATACTAATTCTTTAATTGAGGTATGTTCTGTAATTTTTTCAAGTCCCTTCAATACCTGATCAAAAGTTAATTTTTCATTCACTATCAATATATTCTAGAATATAAGGTTTTGTTTCCCTAATGAAGCACAACTTGATTACTAAACTACGAGAGCGGTTGTGTCAACCGTGATTGGAGTTTAGTTGATGTGTGTGCCCAAAATGGGCACGATCTATATTTTTCTAAATATAGATCAATCTTCTAGAGGGTGCAAGTCCCTTATGCACGGAGTACGATCCCGAAGCATTAGCACGTGACAAGGTG
>NZ_JABANE010000313.1 GCF_012844305.1 Flammeovirga aprica JL-4 | reverse complement strand
CAGAACAGTTTTTAGAATTATATAATCAAAAGGTGGCTTAACTTTTTATCCGAAAAAATGTTGCAAATCCAGTCTTCTCCTAATAACCACAACCCACTTACGGCTCTATGTTCCAAAGCTTTTAGCTTAGTTGAATTTTCAGTGCTCGTCTCACATAATTTTCTTATTAAGAAGTTTAAGTCAATGGGGTAAATTATTTCTGATGTGTTACTTTGTTGGTTCCTAATTTTCTTGAAAAGATTATGATAAAATTCTAATAATGTTTCTTGTAAGTGTTCGTCATTAAAAGTAATGGAGTAATAAGCCAATTCATTTATAGATTTCAGTATATATTCATTTTCGTCTTTTGAAGAATTAATTTTTTTAATAAGGTGTTTGAGTAAACTTATAGAGTTACCATTAAATAAGGCTACTTTACTAATCCACTCAAAAAATAAAAAGACTAAGATTACAGTTGAAATTAGAACAATAAGTTTTGCAGAGTTATTGATTATGATATTATTCCAACTAAATAGAGGAGGGAATTCAAATATCATGAAAAAGAATGATATTAAAGTACTGAAGAGAACAAATTTGAATAGTGGTGTACCAAATGTAAATGGGTACTTTTTTTGAGGGAATTCATTTTTGAATACTTCTTTTAAAAATTGAGATTTGAACTTCTCTCCAATATTAGAAATTTTATCTGCGAGTAGTGGATATGCTATACTTAATATTGCAATATCTATTGCAATACAAATTTCAATTATATATTTCATAGTTTTATAAAACTAATGATTACAAAAAATAAAAATTTTGAAAAGACTTGTTATGTTAAATGTTTTAATTATTAGATACTTAACTTAACCTACTCTACCCGATGATAATTGGATAACTTTCTAAAAAGGAAGAAAAGTTGTTATTTTAAATTTCCTAAGTACTGAGACAAATTAAAATATAAGCTATATTTATACCCTAATTATGGGTCGTAAAACAAAAGTTATAG
>NZ_JABANE010000312.1 GCF_012844305.1 Flammeovirga aprica JL-4 | reverse complement strand
ATTATTTACAACCAACCCTGACCTAAAGAAAGGTTTAATTGACTTAGTTTTTGCAACTAATTATTATGATAAAAAATATGACTTTCTTCCCAACTCACAAAGTTCAATACATCCAATCATTAGTGAAGAGTTAAAAAGTGCTTTGGAGGAGGCCAAAATAGAAGGAATAGAGTTTTATGAATATAATAAAGCAGGACTAGATGTTCCGATTATCTTTTCTTAGTGTTTAGATAGGAGATAACGGAAGGTTTTTGAAGGGAAGAAATAAATGCATCTCTTCCCTGTCACTTTCTCTTTATTTACTTCAAAAGTTTTACTTTGATATTCTGATTCCCCAGTTTGATTTCATCACCATTGTGCTTACCGATAATGGATTTGTAAATAGGAGCATCGGCGGCGACTCCAGTGACTTGTTTCCCTTCATATTTCAGAGGAGGAAAATGTGTTCCCATGATTAAGTACATCATAGGTGTTTCTATAACACTGCCACCCCTCACTTTATCTTCGGTGTGTTCCTGAGCAAGACTTTTCTTTAAAGATTGAACATTGTCAGAGAGGGCATCAATACTGCTGTTGGCAATAGTGATATTACTTATTTCATCTTCTGTATTACTGTCGTAGAGTTTTGTATCAGAAGAGTCGATGGTGTTTTTGATAGATTCTTCACTTTCTTTATGAAATGCATCTATTGTTTTCTGAAATTCATCAATGACGAATTGTATAATACTGTTTCTGGTTGTCATAGTGTTTTGAGTTTAAAGTGAGTCCGAGTATATAATATCAAAATTTTAGACATGTAGTGCAAAGAAAAAGTTTCAAGCAGGGCTATATTCTTGGAAATTTCCAATAAGTAACTGTTCAAAATTATCTATAGCTTAAATGCATTTGAATTAAACTCAGGCTTCGTTAAAATTTTTCGTCTTAGCTATGGCTAGGACTGTAAATTTTGCCTTACCTGAGATCAATTCATTCTACATTTATAAACTATAT
>NZ_JABANE010000311.1 GCF_012844305.1 Flammeovirga aprica JL-4 | reverse complement strand
TCTGATAGTTTTCTCAAAATGATTACATTTATAATTATTTAAATTGAGAGAGCTATCAGGCTCTACTCTACTGCTTCATTAAACCAGAGTATGCTTGACTTTTATTTAATATCTGATTCAGAAGGAAAACCAAAGCCAGATAAATTAGACAATTTAGACTATGCGGGTGGATTAGAGTCAGATATATACGACCGTCTTGTAAGAAAGGGGATAATTGATTCAAGATTTGATTATTACTCAGACTTTAGATGGGGGAATCAATTGGTAAAACAGATTGAATCGAAGGCAAATATTTTTAATAGAGATTCAGATGTTATTAAGCTTAAAGAAATCATTGACAAGGCGGTTAATAAAGAATTTGGATTGATTGCATTTGGAGATTAAGTAAATGGAAAAAGAATATTCAATATATCTCGACTCAAAAAAAATCGGAACGACCCGACTTGAAAAAGCAGATGCCCCTATGGGTGTGGCTTTTGGATTAATTGAATTTAAAGACATTGAATCACCATACCTGTTTTTCAAAGATTATTGCACGAAAAACAAAATCACCATCATTACAATTGACCCTGAATTTGAATTTATAGACACTCAAGTTATTCCGCAACTAAAAGTGTTTAGACAAGACGGGTTAGAGCTAAAAGGAGAAGCAGGAAATTTTATAAGTGGAATGAAGGAAGAGGGATATGAAATCTCAGTTTTAGGAATTGGTTATCCATTCTACGAAGAAGAGTTTCCACATCATGTGAAAGCTTATGAAGAGATGTTTAAAAAATAGAAAACGAAAGCACAATCGAGTAGAGCGCCGCTAGGCGATTAGCCTAGCGGAGAGCCTCTCACACCACCGTACGTACTCCGAGCTATGCTCCCTCATTTCGAATCTCTTCTCATGAAGGTATACGGCGGTTGATTACCGTTTGGTTAACTTTTTGTAGATGTCTGACATCGCAATATATCCTCTCTTTTCAAGGCGTTCTAAAGTGATGGTTG
>NZ_JABANE010000310.1 GCF_012844305.1 Flammeovirga aprica JL-4 | reverse complement strand
ATTGAAAGGATAACGATTATGGGTCTTAAGCCGGGTCCGAAACGAATTGCCGATTCATCAGGGGAACCTGATAAACGCCAGCGTGACAATAAAAAAACGCCGGGAAATACTGACAAATTGAAACCCAGCAAATCTTCAAAAAAATAAGTCAGTAGTTAAAAGCCCTCCGGGGCTTTTTTGTATCTGCCGTTCACGCTGATTAAACATAACACCCGTTGCCCGCACCGCCCCGGACGGGTTCGCCGCGAACGGGGTGGCAGTCAGGTAAAACCGGCAACAAACCACCCGATAAACCGCCCCGTTCGCGACAGATAAATTTTACCTGGCTGCATAGCCATGCAGCCAGGTGAATGACATCCGGTTTCAGCGTAAATGCCCGATGAGAACCCTGTTTTCCTGCATTTCAGCCCAGCGACGGACCGTCATAGCTTCGCTGCCGGGAACGCGCTTCCGTCAGTTCCTTTTCGTGCTGCCGTTGCTCGTGCGCCCGTTCTGCGGCCACGGCCATCTCATGACGCTGCACTACCGGCTCAAACGCTGCAGTTGCCCGCTCAAGCGTTCCACCTGCTGACTCAAGCGCGTCACGCGCTCGCTCAGCGCCGCGTTCTCCCGTTGCATAAGCCCTGACATTTTCCGCCATTCCCCGAAGGCGCTCTCCCACTCGTCCAGCCTTTTCGAGTAGTCCTGCTGTAGCTGCTCTAATGCGCTCAGCAACTGTTTTTCCAGCTCGGTCATCGGCACTTACTCCTTCACCAGTCTCAGCGCGTTCTGCTTCGACCGCCCGTTCCCGACCGTCCAGCTCTGCGTCCTGTCTACGGCCGTCCCCTTCGGCAGCACCAGAAAACGTCCGTTGCTGTCTTCCAGGTACGTCACGCCCCAGGTCTTCGCGTTCAGCTTCGACAGCGCTGCGTTCTGCCGGTCGATTTCGGCCAGATTTGACGCTATCAAGCTCCCCTGATACCACAACACCCCGCTCAGGCTGGCGAACAGCAGTCCTGACACCATCGTGAT